>CAYXBC010000021.1:0-10651 GCA_964463255.1 uncultured Candidatus Peribacteria bacterium
AAACTATATGCTCCGAAATTGGCTATCCTATTATAACTATTGCAGACCGCATACGGGTATTGGGATGGAAAAATTGAGTCCGCACGCTAAGTACCTACAATTTATGTCTAAAAAGCGACAGTAACTCTGCAATAGCACAAATACTTGACAAAAACATAAAATAGATTAAAAAAACACAAAAGCACGTAAAAATTAGGTAGTACGTGCTTTGTGTGAAATAAAATATATGATGGTAGAGTGGTATTATCGCTTTTTGCCAGGTTTTTTGGCTACTGGTTTTTTGAGTAACAATACTTTCTTGACAGATGTTTTCTTGACTGGCAATACTTTCTTAGCGGGTGTTTTCTTGACCGGCAATGCTTTCCTAGCAGGTGCAACAAGTCAAAACATACTTCCTAAAGAAGGCATAGGATACTTCTGAGCGAATTCATTGAATTTCTTGGGATCAGTGAATTCTTTGATGATTTTCTTCTCTTTGCCATTGATGTGCTCATAATACATGAATTTTCCATGAAATGTACTAGTAGAGGCCATTAAAAATTTTTATTTAAGATATAAAAACAGGAGTAAGTATATGCATATAAAGGCATAATGCAAGAAATCCAAAAGAATAAACCAAGAATAAATCCAGAAAAATATATTATGCAAAATAATAATAAAAGTCAAACATTTAGCTGTTATAATTTAAATTTGACAATTATTATATTTACCAATATAATCATAGAGAGTATATTCATCATTTTATCAATATACATATATGGCAGAACAGATATTCGTATCACTAGCAATCATAATAGGAATCGTACTGATAAGCGTTGGTCTTTTGAAAGCGCTCAGGCAACCTATGATTATCTGATATATTATCGCTGGTACTGCCATCAGTATTTTCTTACCTTGATTATTGCACGCAAATACAGCATTCCAGTCATTCGGAAATATCGGAATTGCATTACTGCTTTTTATGGTAGGTATGGAAATGAATCCATCCATCATCAAAGATCTGGGCAAAGTTTCGCTAATTGCATGAGTCCTACAAGTCATTTTTACCTGAGCATTAGGATATATCATAGCGACACTCCTATGATTCGATCAGGTAATAGCGATATTTCTAGCGATAGGATTCGCCTTCAGTAGCACCATCGTAGTATTGAAACTCCTCGGAGACAAAGAAGAAATGGAATCTACCTATGGAAGGCTCAGTATAGGGATACTAATAGTACAGGATCTGATAGTGATGCTTTTAATCCTGTGAATGGGGACATGGAAAAATATGGGCGGAGGATCATCAGCACGAGCTATCGTGAGCATAATCGCCAAAGTAATCGGATTAGGAGTAGGTCTCGTTGGTATCAGCAGATATTTAATCCCTATAATAACCAGGAAGATAGCAGAATCGCAAGAATATTTATTTCTGTTTTCCATAGGACGATGTTTCATCTTAGGAGCATTATTTCATCGAATAGGATTCGGAATCGAGATGGGCACATTGGTTGCAGGAGTGACATTAGCAGGTTCATCATATAGATTTGAAATAACGAGCAGAATCAAACCGCTCAAAGATTTCTTCATCGTATTGTTCTTCGTACTCCTAGGATCGCAGGTGAACTTCGCTACAATGGATCTTTCCATGATACTGCCACTGATTGTCTTCGTTATATTTGTATTGATTATAAAACCCATCATAACCATGATTATCCTAGGATTCTTGGGACATGCGAGAAAAAATAATTTTCTTACAGGAATTTCATTGGGACAGATAAGCGAATTCTCATTTCTTATCGTGACCATGGGAATAACTGCCTGATATATCAAGAATCCATCCATACTGTCACTCATCACCTTGATAGGATTAATCACGATCGCAGGATCAAGCTACTCCGTAATTTATGGAGAGGAAATTTATCATTTCTTCAAACCAATGCTAGGCATACTTCCAGGTATCCGGAACAAAAAATCCAAGAAAATCAATAAGAAGGATTATGAGATAGTAATCTGCGGATATGGAAGATTCTGAAGCAATATCTATAGTATGCTACATAAGACACACAAAAATATCCTGGTCATCGACGAGCACCCAGGCATCATAAATCATCTACAAACCAAAAAGATTCCATGTGTGTATGGAGATATCGGCGATATTGATTTTCTCGAAGAACTAAATCTCAAAAAGAGCAAAATGATTATAAGTACGGTAAAAAAATTCGATGAAAATATGGTCTTACTCAAGACCCTAAAAAAACAGAACCCGAATTTGATTATCATCCTCGTATCCAACCACATCCATGAAGCCCTCAAACTCTACGAACAAGGTGCTGATTACGTAATTCTACCACACTATATAGGAGTCGACCATACCTCATTGATGCTGGAAGAATACGGATTCGATATCCAGAAGTTTATGGAAAACAAAAAAACTTTGGTACACGATCTCAAAAATAGACATCAGGATCTAATGATAGAAATGTTACAAAAATAACATAATAAAATCATATAAATACAAAACATACGATGGAATAAAGATGATTTTTTTGCGATTTCTGAAATATACAAATGCTAAAAGAAAGTGATTGAAATAAAGAAAGCATTGAATATAATCACAAAACTCTTTTATACATGATAAAACAAAATGTATCTCTCAGAATCCATACTATACAAGACAAAAAAGGCATTTGATATTATAGATATCACCGATGATGCAAAAAAATTCATCAAGAAAATAGAAGGAAAGAACGGGATATGTACGATATTCACCCGTCATACAACCGCAGTACTCAAAATCAACGAAGCAGAAGACGGTTTCCGGAACGATCTCAAAGATTGGTGTGATAAGAATGTCTCCATAGATGAGATATACAGACACAACGATCTCGAACATAGAGACCCCAAAACCATGTGCGATAGCAAAGAGGAATGTCTCAATGGACATGCACATATCAGAGGGATGTTGATGGGAAATACGAGCGAGACAATCCCGGTCCAAAATAACCAGATGATGTTCTGAAGACGACAAAGAGTATTATTATTTGAGTTGGATCAAGCAAGAGAAAGGGAAATAATATTTTCATTCATGGGCGAATAAAAAAACAGAAAATAAAAAAATGATAAGATTTTATTCTGATAAGTATACATCATGAGAGAAGCAGACTATTATGATCCTTTTGACCTATTAAGTTCCAAGGGAAGAATACATACAGAAGAAGAAATGACAGATATCGAAAAAACAGAACAACAAATATCATGAGATATCTATAAGACATTGAAACATGCTCAGGACAAATGAGAGTCCTTATAAAAAGGCAAGAGATAGAAAAAAGATGTGAAAAGCGGGAAAAATACGCTCATTTTTTTATAAAATAAGAGATAGATGAAAAAAGTTTATTATCTCAGCCCTTCAAGCTTTTGTTTCTGAGTAAAGAGATCTATAGATCAGCTCAAAGAAATCACCAGAAATCATACTGACAAGAAAATTTACTGCATTCACGCGCTCGTACACAATCCCAAAGTAACAAAAGAGTTCGAAGACAAAGGAGTTCAATTCGTTGAAGGAACTGATGAAATACTAGAAAACGATGCAATTATTGTTTTTTCGGCTCATGGAACGGATAGATCCATTATAAAACAAGCAGAAAAAAGATTTAATCATGTCTACAATCTCGAATGTCCATTCGTGAGCAAAATATATACAGAAGCAGATAGTTTCCTCAAAAGAGGGATTACAAAATTCGTATATATAGGTAAGGAACATCATCAAGAAGGTAAGAATATTATCTGATATATAATGCATCAATGAGGTGAGGTAATCATCTGCGAAAGGAATGAACAGATTAAAGAGATTACATACGACCCAAAAGTAATATTCGCAGTACTTTCACAGACGACACTGAATTTTTCCTTTGTACAAAAAATGATTGATGACATAAAAAACATATTCCCCGAAGCACAAATACCAACACTTTCTGATGTCTGTAAAGCGACATATGAAAGGCAAACGGTAGTTTTGGATAATCTGGAAAAGTTCGATACCTTCATCGTTATTTGATGAAAAGAAAGCAACAATACCAAAGAGCTCTACGAAATAGGGAAAAAAAATCATAAGAGATGTTTTTTCTGAGAATCTTTGGAAGATATAATAAAACACGGGGAATCAGAACTGTTTGCTGACGAAAAAGTAGCCATCACCTGATGAGCATCCACACCCGAAGAGGATATCAGAGAAATTTTTGAGTATTACAAAAATAATGGTTATGAAGCTGGAATACTTACTTTATAGTATACATCTTAGCGATTATTGAGGATTCTCTCTACAACCAATTGCCCAGAAACAAGACACATCGGCACACCGATACCTGGAGTAGTATATCCACCGACATAATACAATCATTTGACTTTCTTGGAATGATTCTTGGGACGAAGAAATGCAGATTGATTGAAGGTATGCGCAAGTCACAATGCCGTTCCCTTATATGCGTTATAATAGGATATGAAATCTTGAGTAGCAAATAATCTACGGATTTCTATGCGTTGTTTGAGATCAGGGATATTGCAGTTTTTTTCGATATCTTCGATGATACTATCCGCATAAGATTCAAGAAAAGATTGATCTGCGTCAAGACCTGGAGCGATAGGCACAAAGACGAAAAGATTTTCTTTATTGGGAGGCGCTACGCTAGGATCGGTCTTGCTGGGATTACAGATATAATAATTAGGATGCTGAGATCGTTGAGGAGCATGGAAGATATGATCAAATCAGCTTTTCCAATCATTAGCGAAAACCAGGGTATGATGAAGGAGTTGAGGAAGCGTTCCATCGACACCAAGATACATAATAAATCCTGAAGGACTCAAGACTTTTTTCTTTCGGAAAGACTCTGGATAAGTCTGATATTGAGGTTCAAGCAGTTTAGTTTCCGTATATCGCATATCAGCATTGGAAATAACGATATCAGCAGGATACATAGTTTCTCCTGATTGGACGCCTACGGTTTTTCAGTTCTCTACGAGTATTTTATCAACTGGAGTATGGTAGATAATTTGCACACCAAATTCATAAGCAATCGATTCCATAGCTTTGCTAATTTCAAAAAGGCCTCATTGAGGATAGAAAACGCCTTCATTAAAATCCAAGTGAGACATGATATTATAAGCAGCAGATGCTTCATAAGGTGAAGTGCCCAAAAAGACGGTAGTATAGAGGAGTATCTTTTTGAGATCTTCATTCTTAAGATAATGGGAGACATGGCGATAGAGTGTTGAAAAGACATGCAAAGAAATTGCTTGTTTGAGAATATCAAGATGCATAAGTTCAAAGACAGACTCATATTCTTTAAAAACAAAGGTATTCATAGCAGTAGCATAATTACGACGTGCATTATCAAGATATTTTTCTAGTTGCACTCCACTTCAAGGTTCGAATAGTTCAAACTGCTGTTGAGTCTTTTTTATATCTGAGAAGACATCCAGATATGGAGGCAAGAGTTTGGAAGGATCTTGATGTCCTCCTGCAAAATATACTCTATAATTAGGAGTGAGTTTGATTAATTTCAGATAATCCTCGAGACGTTTACCGATAGATAAGAAAAAATTTTCGAAGATATCAGGCATCAGATACCAACTAGGTCACATATCCCATTTGAATCATTGAAGTTCAAGAAGATTAAGACGTCATCATGGTGTATCATTTTTTTCAAGGACAGTGACATGATATCATTTTTTAGCAAGCAATATTGCAGAGGCGAGTCAACCAACTCATGCTCAGATGACGATAGTTTTTTCCATATACTCTATAGCGGATAAATTCCTCTACAATATAGAGATAGCAATAAATCTTACAAGGTGTTCTTCCAAAAAAAAGAGAAACGGATTTGAAAAAGATATGAGTTTACCTATACCCTTAAAAAAGGATTTATTCTAAATAGAGAAATATGAATTATTCTCACATTATGCGTACTCGCGGAACTTCATATTTTTTGGCATCGATATTATTTCCTAGAAGCATAAAATCCGAAGTTATGACATTATATGCATTCGTACGTTTTTTCGATGATATCGTAGACCATCCATCTACAGATGATACAAAAGATGAGATACTCATAATCTGATATCGTAAAGAAGCCGATGAAGCTCGAGAAGGAAAAAGATGAACCATACAGATTATCTATGAACGAATGCAGCTTGCACGCCAAAAAGGTATTCAGAAAAACTGGATCGATGCATTCCTGGATGCGATGCAAACCGATACGAGAAAAAAAAATTATCAGACATACGAAGAACTCAAAGAATATATGTATGGAAGTGCAGAAGTGATAGGGTTGATGATGCTAAAGATTATAGGATATAATACCACACACGAAGATGAGACTATCATATGAGCCAAGAAACTTGCGGAAGCGATGCAATACACAAATTTTTTAAGAGATATCAAGGAAGATTGGAATATCTACGGACGTATCTATATACCAGAAGAAGAACTCAAAAAATATGGATTGACACAGACAGATATCCAGACATTTTGTACACACGAAGGAAATCTTCCTAACCAATGGGGAACCTTTATGAAAGCACAGATAGCGAGAACCAGAATACTCTACAAAGAAGCAGAGACAACTATAGTGCATCTTGAAGAAGAAGGGGAGCTACCAGTACTGATGGCTTCACATATGTATGAAGCGATTTTAGACAAAATAGAATCAAAAGAATACAAGGTTTTTGCTACTTCCAATACAACCACCTTACAGGAAAAGACAAAAGTATTCGTTACAACATTACGAAAAAAAATTCCGTTACGACACCGTAGCATATGGATAACGATAACATGATTATTTATACTCAGTATAATAGGGTATATACTCAATATAGATACTTCTATTCGTGAGCTACCAGGTATCACGACAGCGATATTTGTGATAGCAACACTACCGATAATAGTATCCGGAAAAAATCGATGGAAAAAAATACTCTTCATCGCCGGCATGCGATGCATTGAATGGATTGGACATACGACGCATATACCATTCGGAGAATATACATACCAACTTCCATGGACGACACGAGGTATACTGAATATCCCTATATTTATAGCATGCTCCCGATTATTAATCATAAGCATAGCAAGCAATATAACAAAGAGCCGACGATGAACAATAATAATGGTGGTAGTGCTTGATATCATCCTCGAACCTTTCGCTACCCTGATGAACTACCGAACGTGGACATGAAGCCATATACTGACAGCTCCATGGACAAATTATCTTTCTTGGTGAATAATAACTGCGATAGTATATCGGATAGTCCGCAAACGAAAAATCTCACGGTTACGATCATTACTCATGTATCTCACGATAGCAGGATATTCGCTCGCAGTAGTACTACTTAAATAATAGAAAAAAGGTTGAGAGACATCCTCAACCTTCCTTTATGGGTTTTTTACATAAGATTAGTTCATTCCAGGAAGTCCTCCTCATCAAAGCATACCTGCCATATCCGAAGGATCGACTCAAAGAATCTCTTTGGTTTTCTCGCCAACAATTTCTTGTGCCTTAGTCTGAGCCTTTTGAAAACAATTGATGATAAGATTTTCGAGATGTGATTTTTTGGAAGGATCCAATAATGATTCGTCATTGATATGTAATTCCCTCAATTTCATCTCTCAGCTGATATCGACAATTATCGCATCATGTTCAGATCAATCAGATCAGATAAATTTTCCTTCCTTACCTCTGATGACGAGATTTTTAAGTGCCTTTTGCAGAGTCTTGTACTTATCGTACATTTTTTTCATTTCTCATAATTTTCCAAACATACTGATGATATAACAATATAAAATACTCCACAACAATGTAGAGAATCCGATTCTTTTTTCAACCCAATCAACATCCCTACAACAAATCTCATTTCCTCTATCTATTTTTCAATCAACGAATAATTGATGATGAATTTTGCCAAATCTCAAAATATCTTCCCTGCAGTTGCAAATCACCGCATATTCTGTCTTGGTCTGCGCACCTGGATAACTACCACATATTGCGGATCATCCTTGGTGATAATTCAGACGAAGGATCAGTTAGTCCATCAGATGCCTTTCATATATTTACCTTTATAGGAAATCTGTGAGGTTCATGTCTTCCCTCAGAGTTTATATCCTTCGACTTTTGCATATTTCAATTCTGGATTTTGTTCCATGACGCTAAATAATCATTCTTTGAGCGCAGCAGCAGTCTCCGGCCTAAATATTTGTTTAGTAATCTGCGTAGTGGTAGCACGATAGGTATCCGTCTTTCTATCAAATATTCATTTGACGATGGTGGGTTTGACATAATATCATCAATTGACTACAGCACCATATCAAGCCGCAAGCTGTATAGGCGTCACCAGAAGTCATTGACCAAACGCATTATTAAAAAATCTTGCATCAGAAACCGTAGTGACTCACTCGACATATCAAGGATCCTCATTTGCTACTTCCAGTCATGTGATTTTACCAAATGCAAGTTTATCGAGATAATTATAGAATATCTCCTTCCCAAGTTTCTGAGCTATTCTAACCATTCCGACATTGCATGATCGGACAAAAGAATGCAGAAAATTCCAGTCACCCATACAGGCATCATCGGCATTTTTTATCGTGAATTGGCCTACTTTAACTTGCCCGGGATCATTATAAGGATCATAGAATCTAATTTCATCGGTATCAAGTCATATCGCCACGGTAAATGCTTTGAAGACGCTTCATGGCTCATAAGCCATGGCAGTATTTTTATCTACCAAGACCTGAGGACCATAGATATTTTTGGCGATATATTTGGGGATAGCGGTATCTATTCTCTCATAGCTAGTAGCGAGCATATATTCTCATCATGTCATGATATAGAGAGGATTCTCGATATAACTCAGATCATCAACCATATACCCATATTGAGGAGCAAGAGGTTGCAAGGTAAAGGCATCATTATAATTATTGGGATTGTATGAAGGATAGCTTGCAGATGCTTTGACCTGCCCATTGAAGGGATCATAGACAAGAACACTTATGGAATCATCCTTGAGCATATCATGATACTTTTTGATAAGACTTTCAGCCTCTTTCTGGATTCCGATATCTATAGTAAGATAGACATCATTTCCATCCTGCACTTCATCGATTTGGAATTCGTTGGCACCCACAGGGCCCATCCAACTTGAAGCACGTCATACGATTTTACCATCCTTTCCACGAAGGATATTATCAAAATATTGCTCTACACCGTAGAATGCGGTATTGTTCTTATCTACAAATCCCATAACATTGGAAAGAAAAGATCCATACTGATAATACCTTTTGATATAAGATTCCATACCCAGTCCATGAAGGAGAGGAATTCTATCCTTGGAACGGGTTTGATAATATTGGAGTTTGAGATCTTTGATTTGCTGAGCGATAAGTGGATTTGCATTAGAAATAATCTTCACATACCTATTCTCTTGTTTATAGAAAACATTTTCCAGATTAGGAAAATCATCGAGATATCAGTATCTATCCAGGAGTTTTTTGAGCTGAAGGGTATCCTTGCTAACATTGCCGATAGTATTAGGAATTACGTAAACATAATTTTTATTTTGGATATCAATGAAATTGAGATTGAGTTTAGCGAGATCAGAAAGAAAATTAGTATTAGAGAAGAAACCGAGATAATTTTTCTGTTTGATTCAGATATATATCATCTGATTGAGTTTGGTCTTGATGAGATTTTCAGCAGCATTACTATTGAAACCACTCAATATCTGCTGGACCTGGAGATCATATCCCGTCTGATCAAAAGTTGTATATCATGAGGAAACGATGCCGCTACCATAATAGAAGAATTGAGGTTTGATAGGAATGATTTGGGTCTGAACGAATTGTTCGATATTACGGATGCATTCCACGGGAGTGACCTCCGTCATACCATAGAGTTCGCAGAAATGCTTGTAGACGACAGGAGTGATAAGATCTATAAATTTTTCTTTATTCCGGATAAATTTCGGATCGACGAAGATATTGTACATACTGATATTATCGGTAAGCTGGATATGTTTCTCAGCTTTATCATCAGCAAAAATATTTCCTCTTTTCGCTATGAGCGAAGTCTCACTCACATGTTGTTGATTGAGCAACGAATCATAATACCCATGATTAATAATCTGGAGAAAGAACAATCTCAAGATAAGTATAAAAAAAAGGAATCAAAAAAATGAGAGCAGATAGACTTCCTTAGTCACTTTGATATACCTGAGGAAGGTCCTGGTCTGCAACCAATGTTCGAGTTTCTGATCGAAATTTTTATAATGAGAGATTGATCTAATCATTCACAAGGGGCATGATAAATGCACACATGCTTGTACTAATCATTCGAGGTTTTTTTTCAACTACTATTTATATAGAGAAATATATGTCTGTATTCATCAGCAATATTCCAGTAGCAGCAGCAGCAATTATCAGGATAAAAAATAATTTGCAAACAGAGAAAAAATACATAGTATGATACCGGACATGGTTTGTAGAAAAATGCTTGATTTACTATTCTATAAATCTATTATAGTTAGCAATCAGACAATTCCAAAGATAATATAATCGAGGAATTGTTGAAGTATTGACTATGCAATCTTCAAGAAAAAAACAAAATATGTTTTTGTAAGG
>CAYXBC010000022.1:0-11437 GCA_964463255.1 uncultured Candidatus Peribacteria bacterium
TGTGTATAAGAGACAGGATCTTCTCTGGCTTGCTGCCGCTTCTTCTTCGCGACTCTTCCGCGCTCTTTCTTCCTCTTCATGTTTCCTTCTCCGATATGCTTCGGCTTCATCGATATCGTTCACTGCTTGGGTGTAGGCTTCACTCGCCATTGTCTTGGCGCTTGCCAAGAGTGCACTTACCAGTAACCAATCGATTGACGATTCGGATGTTTTCGATTTCGCTTCTTCGAGTTTCTTAGTAGCATTGGAGAGTTTGGTTTTGGCGCCTTCCTCTACATCGGAATCTGATGTCTTGGTCTTGGCCTTGTTAATCTGTTGCTGGACTTCTTTCACCATTGCATCGTAATCCCTTTTTGCATCAGAGATATCTTTGCTGCGTTCGTTGACATTGGCACAGAAGCTTAGGATTTTTTTCTGTCGTTCCTCGGCTTGCTGAGCGAATTTTTCCGCTTCAGTAAACTTCTGTACGGTCATCGAGTTATTGTCGCTGGCAGATTTTTGGAGTTTTTTGCCCACTTCCAGCAATGTCGGAATAGTCAGAAAATCTTTTTCTACATCTTCCCAGTTTGCTTTGGGGTGCTGAGCTTTCATCTCATCTACTACTCCTTGCGTCAACGCAATAGTCTTTGAAATGCCTATGAAATCCAATTTTTTGATAATATCCATAGCACTTTTTTGACTGGCGAGATAGATATCCAACTGTTTTTGAAATGAGTTTATCTCTTCAGATAATTTCTGAGCATCTTCATAGATTTTTTTGTGGTCTATCTGGTTTCCATGAACATCCGCTTCGATGGCTAGACACTCAACGGTACATCTATCTATCAATATTGGATACTCTGGGAGCAGATATCCTTTCACCTGTAATATCACTACACTAGATTTGATTTTCTGAATTAATTCTTTTGCCTTGGCAATCTGTTGTAGCGACTCATCTTGATACTTCTTGATTTCTTTGGGAATCTGTAATAAGAGGTTGACCTCAGAAGCGAGCTTCTTGTTTTGCTCCCTTAGCTTGCCTATGATCTCTGAAGCATCTACCATATTGGTTTCTACGCTCTCAGAAAATTCACTCTCCAACCATTTGATGTTAGGTTCGATCTTATCATCGATGTCTTTGAGAATCCTGGTGTGCTGGTCCATGGCCCAGAGGGGATACCCAGTAAACTCACCAGGAATTTTGAGCAATAGCTGCAGGTATTCTGCATCAGCTTCGTCGAAACTCTTCTTCAATGCTTGTTTGCGTTTCTTGAGCTCTTCTGCTGCTTTGTAGCTATGTATCGCCCAGATGATTAATCCTATTATCAGTCCGAGCAGGAGAATACCTAGCACTCCCATCACAAAATTATGCATATCCTCGGCTTTCTTGGCTTTTCTTTGGGCTTCGAGTTCCTGGCGTTGCTGCCAACCGATCTCACCCAATGATTCCATAAGTGCGACAATGGTTTCATCGATTCCAACGAAATATCGGTCCTCTCTTGCATAAGGGATGAACCTGGTCTCACCGATTTGTTTGGCTTCTAAGTCCGTGATATAGGGTTCTAATCCATATCCCGTAGCGATAAACCAATCACCATGTTTCTGAAGAGAATACTTCTCACGAGCGTTCTCGCTGTATTTTACAATCAGAAATATAATTCCGTTGTCGATACCTTTTTGGCCGACACCCCATTTCTGGCCGATGTCTGTAGCGACTTGCTGAGCTTCTTCTCCACCCAAATCATCCATGATTACTACAGCAATCTGGATACTTGTAGTATTGTTGAACGCTACAAGTCTGGATTCCAATGCCTGGGTTTCCTGAGGTCTCAACAGCCCGATGTAATCATTTACCAAGCGATTGGGCTCGGGTTTGGGCGGGATATCGAACGCGAACGTCCAAAGGCTTATCACCGCCATCATCATAACCATCATTGTTTTTTTCATACGTCTTTTGTTTTTAGTTTATTTTTGTGTTAATTATCTGTTTTCATCAGAAAATTTTATATATATTTGTCATAAAAAGTCAATACTTTGTGGTTTAACAGAATATCCCGTATTCTATTCTCATAAGCTCTTCATATACCCCTTTTCTTCATTCCTCATTCTGCAACATCTCATAAGGAACCTGACCTCCCATAGCCCGATTGGGATGTTTCAACCATGACTGGAATTTCTCTTTTTCGCCGAAGGTCTCTTCTCCTTGATCATAGAGTCTTTTGGTAGAGATATGATCTTCCAGATTGCTCAATAATCTTTCTCTCACGTCTGCATGGATTTTTTCCGTCTTTTCACTCTCTCTCGTCTCCCGTTTACTCATCTCGAACGTTTTGAGCAATTGTTGCCTTGCAGCATTCACTGCTTCGAGATCATTATCATCATACTGTAATGTACCCTGGCTATAAACGTTTTTGAGTAATCTCTCTCCTTGGACCTCTTCGTCTTCTTGTACGATAACTCTTACGCCATCTCTGAGTTCGATATTCGTATCGCCTGGTATGGGTTCTTTATCGATATCATTGGAAAGTTTGCCGGTAGCTCCATCTTCGGTATTGGTAAGTTTATATGCTGCAGAAAGTGCATCTCTCGTCTTATTTCTCGCTACCAGTAATCATCCTAATCCGTATTGGATAAAATCTTTTGGGGTGAATCCTGCAGCAGTAACTGCTTCTTCCACACGTCTTACATCATCAACCGTAGAGATATCTGCTACTACGATTTTGTCGATTTTAGGATCCAACATATTCTCCTTTTGAAGTTTTTTGAGTGCATAAACCGCTTGATCTGCTAAGTCTCCACTATCCAATCTCATGCCGATAATTTTTCAGCTGGTCCTATATTTCTTTTTCAATGCTACGATTTTGTCTATCCCTTTGTAAGAATCTACAAGATCTACGAGCAATGCTATCTTATCGGATTTTTCTATGGCATTGACGAATGCTTCGTTCTCGGTAGGATAACACGCGAAATATCTATGCGCTGTCGTTCCTCAGCTGAGTACCTGGGGATAGACCAAAGCTGCGGTATCGTTTGAGGTGTTGGTTAGTCCTCCGCCGACAATATTTGCTTCGACCGCATCCAAGTGAACGTCTTCATTAGCAGCAGCTCTCTTGCCGAATTCCGCGACTCTTCCCTGGCCTATAATCTCTTCCAGATACTGTGCATCCGTCGCTACGATGGATTTGAAAAATGCTCTGAGGAAGATTGGTTCGTAGACAGCTGCTAGTTCTGCTGGACCACTTACGAGCATAGCTGGCTCCTTTGGTTTGAGGACGGTGCCATCTTCGACGGCTTTGATATCCAATGGTATGAATCATCCCTTATCCACTACTTCCTGTCGCATCTTCGCATCGAAATATCCGTTGCCTCCTCTTATTTTTTGGTCATGATAAAATGCTTGGGCAAAATCCAATTCTGCCTGAGTGATCTTAATTCATAAAATATCTTTTAGGGTACTTCTGATTCCATCTACCACGACATATTGCTTATTAGGCGATCTCCTGAATGACAAAGAAAATGTCTCTCTCTTGGAAGATTTCTCTCCTTTGAGAAAATTCATCGTCCTATTGTAGGCGTCTGTCTGGATGATCTTATTCTTCTTGGCAATATCTCTCCTAATCTGAAGGTCGGTGATTTGCTGATACTCCTCGAAGCTGATTTCAGGAAACTCCTGTAATCTCGCCTTGTAAGCTTTTGTATCGAATGGTGTCATGATGGTAGGGGGTGAGAAGGTAAAGAGAACAAAATAAATGTTGAATTTTGAATTCTAAATGTTGAATGTTTGATGGGCTAGAATGAACTATTGTTTATCACAATAGATTGTAATAAGACATTACCTTAATCCAAAATCCATCATTCAAAATCAATTTTAAATTGTGTGGTTACGCGAAATTCTTGTCTAAGATCGTATAGAGCTCTGCAGAAGATATATTCCTGACGCCTCTGCCTTGCAATGTCGCTAGCATACTATCAGTTGTTTCCTTTGCTACACCTCTGATTGCTTCCGTGATGAGATAGACCTGATACCCTTTTTCCTGTGCATCACGTGCAGTATTGCCTACACAGTAATCAGTCGCTACTCCTCAGATGAGCAATATCTTTTTCTTTTGCTTGCTAAGTTCTTGATCAAGTGTCGTCTCATCAAATCCGCTGTATGCCTCTCTCGCTGGATTGGTTCATTTGATTATTTTCTGGTCGAAATCTGATTCCTCTAAAGGTTGGGTTAGCTCCACTCATGGGGTTCCTACGATTCCATGATCGGGTCGGAGCATCTGGGATCCTACTTCCGATAAGAATCTTTTGAGTTCTGCTAATGTGAATTGTGCTCTGCTTCCTATGCCGTTATTTTCGGCTGTTCGCTCTTTCACTTCTTCGTAACTCAGAAGATCAAATGCTTGTTTATTTTTGTAATTTGCAGCTAGCGAGACATGTCCGATGGGGTGTTCTTCCAGGATATTTATGGTCGAAATGCCATAATACTTGCATGCTTCTATAATCTTCTTGGTCGCTTGAGCTGCTTGCTCGCCTTCGTTTACATAGAGTTCATTGAGGTCTTTGTTTTCAAAGGTCTGCGTATTATCCACGCTAATCATTGCGATATCCTCTACATCGTTGCATTGTTCAAGCGTGATGTCCTTTACTAAGTATTCCTTGGTCTGAGGTTTTGAGATAGTCATTGTTTCCATGGGTTAGTGGTAAAAAATAAATAAGTATATAATTGTATATATTACAATAAGTAGAAGAGAATAGATTATTACCCAAACAATTATTGAGGTAATAACTACATATCATTCAATCAAAAATGAATTCTATTTTTGGAGGATGATATGAAAATAATGATTATGGGATAGAAAATTTGATAGTGGTCGTACCATCGTAGCTTTCGTTATAGCCAGGAAAGTCTGACGTTACTTTGACGTTTGCGTATCATAGCCCCTTGAGCAAAGCAGAAATGTCTTTGTCGGGATCTGTGCAGACATCTGCTTTTAAAACCATTGAGATCTCTCTTTCATACGCAGCGACGGTTTCGCGGATTTTTTCATCAAGAGCACTTTTTGTCTTTTCACTGACTTTGTGCTGCAATGCTTCAAGCCTTTCCTCTGCAGACATGTTTTGGAGCATGTCGAATGATTGTTTTGCGGTGAGCATGAGTATGTTGGTCAAGGGATAAAACATCTTTTGTATGGATTAGCTTTCCTTGAGTAATTGTATAATAAACAATTTCTAAGTGATTGCAAGAGATAATTGTATTTTTTACAATAACAAAAACCCGCACGGAAAAACCGTACGGGCATAGCAATATTTATACTACCTGAGAGAGAAAACTCCCCCATCAACCTCCAAATCCTCCGAGGCTGGTCTGACTGAAATGCGCAGCACTTTGGCTTGCACGTACAGCACTCTGGCTAAATACCTGAAACGCTTTCCTAATCTCGCTCGGATTTGCGTTTGCCGTAAGTACCCAGCGATCGGGGATACCCATCTCGCTAAATACCTGTTTAAAACTACAGGATCCATTATCGAATCCCATAGCGGCGATAATATGGTCCTCGCTCCTTAGCATATCTGTGACAATCTTTTTGACATCAACAGAGGTGCTGGTGTGTGAATGACAGTCATCACCGTCGGTCATGATCAGCGTAATCGTCCTTACCTGGATCCCATTATTCTTGAAGTCCTGAGTCTTAGCTATGACGGTGGCTAATAATTTGGCTGTCTCATCGAAAAGCGGTGTGCCGCCATTCGCATCATAGTTATTGGAATCCATCTTGGGAACTAGGGAAAGTGGTGTATATGGATATAAGACCGTCCCATTGAGATACCTATTGATCACTTCGATATTGTCCTGCTGTTTGCTCTCAAGCAATGCTTGGATAAGCATATTGTGCCCGTCCCTGATGGGTTGGGCATTACCAGCAAATCTGATAGACCCGGAGTCATCGACCAGGATATTGAGCAGAATGACTTCGCTCGAACGCACCGAATCTATCGGTACGCCAAGCCCTTGCTGAATGATCGCCCCGATATCGGGAATCTTGGTGAGCGCGTTCAAAGAACCGCTGCTAAGGTCACCGTCTTCGTGAGCAGTATTCAATAATCCGAGATTGTTTGCTTGTGTTGACATAATTTTTCCTCCTAATTTTTTTTGCGTTTTTACATTAATTTACTGGAATCTACATCCGGCCACTGCTCCATAGGAACCGTACTTTGGACGACATGCATACCAGCGTTGCGAAATTTTTCGAATGCCTTGTTGCCTTCGTCGGTAAAATCCACGATACCAGGAATCACGACCGGTGATGTACAGTCTTCCAAAAGATAGACTTTGCGTGCCAGCGAGGGATCCTTGGCCATGATATCAGTCAATAAGTCATCGATACTCCATGCCACACAATGTGACTTGGCCTGACCGGTGATAATAAGCATATCATAATCCAGCAGTTTCTGGATAAAGCTCGCATTTCGCTGAGCGATTGCGGTACCATTGAAGGTATCCACAACCTCAGGACTGAGCACCGAATAGTTTTCTGTCAACGGATTGCCTCCTTTAATCTCGGTTCCGGATTCACTGTTTCTCGCTACCGTATGGAAGAAAATTGCTTCCTCGATAATCGATACCAGTGCGTGTCCGATACCACCGAGCATGGCATGATATGGCCATATTGTCAGACGATACTTACCTTTGCGCTCCAATGACTGAGCATAGTGGATAGCATGCTTTTTGAGTGCTGTATACGATACTCCCA
The DNA here is from genome assembly GCA_964463255.1 of uncultured Candidatus Peribacteria bacterium. Lineage (GTDB taxonomy): Bacteria > Patescibacteriota > Gracilibacteria > Absconditabacterales > Absconditicoccaceae > CAJBLF01. The sequence goes on from CAYXBC010000022.1 coordinate 6,726, forward strand.
GCGATGCGGCAACACCCGGATTGATATTGTAGGTGTCGTTAATCAATTCACTGGAAGAAATCATCGTATTGGCCGGAACAGGATTCCCCTTCGCGTCCAAAAAGAAGAGCGAGTGAAAAATCTGCATGGCTTTGTGGGTGTCCATCGTCGGAAAAATCTTGGTGATCCTGCCGAGGTTGGCGTACATGAACTGTGCAAGACGTCTGCTGTCATCCGGAGCGCCTCCTACGAAGAGTTCGAAACCGGGAATACAAAAGGTGTTCTGCACATCGATCGGCATCAGCGCAATCTTGAATTTGTCGGTGGCTGCGTCGGTGAGTGCATGTACTGTTTTGTACGCCAGTGCGTCGCTTGCTAGATTCTGGTAGCCGATTCTATAGACCTGATCAGCTTTGGAAGCATCATAATGCTTTGGTGTTTCAAATTTTTTCATGATACAAGAGTTTTAATTGTTTATTACTTTATAGAAACGAGAAGAATTTTATTCTTTTTTATTACGTATATCCCTGCCGGACTGACAAGAAGATTGGCATGTTCGTTGACAATGGACTCCGTGCCTTCAAACACTTTTGTCTCTATATCCCCGGAAGGAGTCATCCCTACTCTCATGATACCATCATCTGTCGGACAGAAAAGATAGGTGCCCGAAGCAGATTTTCCTTTGATATGGGAGAGCCAGGGTTCATCAATCGTCTCGTTATCGATATGCGTCAGAATCTTTCCTTGTGTATCGATCACTATGCAGTGGTTGATATACTTGGATTGGTCCTTGACGGCAATCATACACCAGGCAAGATGGTCGCTGATATATGTCTTCACATCGATAATCTGACCCTTGATGAAAGGAAGATGCACATTGTCATTTATCACCTTACTCTGATTATCAAACATAAATCCCTGGAGAATATCGCCTGCTTTGTAGAGACCGAAACCGAAGTTTGGTCCTTTCCAGAGCAAGGTATTGTCTATGATTGCTTGACCGATAGCGATAGGTGAATACCCCAATCCGAAAGGATTGGATTTGTAGATATTTCCATTTTCCACCCAGAATATCTGATGATCGTCAGCAACACATACAGGACGTGTGCCTACACAATCAATAAAGAGTTTCTGAGCAGCTCCGGAATCATCCACTACTGCCATAGTATGTGACTGGCTGAGTACGGTAGATGTGCCGTTGATAGCGATATGGAGTGTCCTGGACAATGGTCCGGAAAATACTATCCTCTCGTTTTCACGACGATACTCATCTTTGTTGTGATAGACGTAGAGTAACTTTCCTTGCTGTATATCAGCAAAGACGATGGTCCCATCTGTCACAAATACTTCTCTGATTTGGAGATTTCCACTCACCGACATAGGTGCTATACTATGCACATGTCCTAGAGTACAGACAGGGCATGAGGAAGTAGCGAACTGGATGCCACATGCATTGCAGGTTTTCCACTGCATGGTCTGCAATAATGCATGAGGGAATTCGCCTCTCATATCCTTGGTGAATACCTCCTTGAAATACTTGAGCATCTTCGGATCCAATACCTTGTAAGGATACGCATGCTTGGGATAGATCACTTCAGGGTCAAAGACATTTATCCGTTTGGATGCACGCAATTGCTGCTTGATCTTTTTGTTTACGTCCTTGGGCTTATAGATACCTCCATAGGGATCTACGAACAATAATGACTTAAACAGCAGCGTAGAGAATGCATACCAATCTCCTGTATAGCTATGATTTCTCATCATAGTCCATAAGGGAGTCTGGTTTTTGAGTACAGTATCACAGAGCAAAGGATCGATGAATTTTTCCGTATACATAGTACTGACAAAGGGACCGAATTGGTAGGAGTCCGTATCTATCATATAGACGTTCCTATCCTTGACGAGGATGTTGAGATCATTGAAATCGCCGATGATGATGTTTTTGGCGTGCAATGATTTGAGCGTAGCATGGAGATGCAGGAAGATATCCCTGATTTCATTGTTAGTGATATTCATGGATTGCCTGAATCCCATATCTCCATAGGTAAGTAATGTTTCTGCACCCGTAATAAACCGCATGACATATCCGATAATCATCCCCTGTCTGTCTCTCAAGAGTTCATAAGGAATGATGACGTTGCTAGGTAATCCAGCAGGATACATCGAGAGTTTCTTCTGGTGCATGGTGAGTCTCGCTGTTGCAGCTTTCTGCTCATCAGGAGATTGCGCATAATAGGGGTCGGCCGGGAGACGATACACTTTCGCTACCTGACCATGACCTATATCATACACTACAGCTTCCTGGCCTGCCCCGATCTCTTTGGTGAGTCGGATCGCTTGGCCATTGAGGTACACAGTTTTCATAGTCAGATAGTTTTAGTTGTTTCTTATTGCGATAAGCGAAGTATCGTCAGGCAATAGGCCCTGATACTTCATAATTGTCCGCTCTTCCCATACGGGTTTACGCTTCTCTGTATTGATAGTAGTCAATACATTACGCAGCCATCCAGGGTTGGTGAAGTAGATAGCATCAGTCCAAAATTGGCTGATATCACCTATCTTCTCTTCCCTGCCTGGTAGATTTTGCTCTGCACTATTGATCAGATCAGCCACCCCATCCGTCCCTATCAGTAAGGTTTTCACCTCATCGGTAGGACAAATAAGATGTCGCTGGATTCCCAGAAGTGAAGGATTGGTATTGGTCACATCACTACCGGTGATACCATAACACAGATACGGTGGTTTATTCCCTGGAAAGGGACCGAGTACATGCAGATCGCCGTTGATTGAATAGAGTCCATCTCCACAGCCAAATATACAGGTGCTGGATGGAGTGATAACGACTCCTAGGATAGTGCAGAGAAAATACTGACAGATAGTAGCTATCAGATTATCATCCATGCTCTGTGCAAGGAGACGTACATGGGCAAGCACATCCTGCCGGACATTCTCCCATAGCCAATCATGACGGAAAAGATTCTCGTCACTTAGGCTAGCATGTGGTCTGGCAAGATAAGATGCAAGAACCTTGGCAAATATCGGAGCTATGATCTTGCTGCCGACCTCGCTATGAGGACCACTGCTGCATCCATCACTCACGAGAGCGATGATATAGTCCGTGTTTCGGAGCCAGAGCGTGCAATCCTGGTTGTTCTTGCCTATCTTGAGATGGCGTGCGCCTAGAACCGAAGCTCCGGCAATTTGGAATTTTTCGAGTTGTTTCATAATAGTTTATTTTTTATTGGTGTATGACTGCTAATGAACTTGTATAAATTACAATAACTAGATTGTAATCGATAAGGACTTCCTTCGTATAAAGTCCCATATATAGTAGCACTCGTGAGAAGATGCTATGGCTTCGTGAAGCCTCTCCACTATCGCTCTTGCGATCCGTCGCAGATACACGTTACTGGATGTTGTTCTTACTCGTGAGTAATTGTATAATAAACAATTTCTAAGTGATTGCAAGAGAAAATGTAAAAATAACAATAAGTATACCATAGAGACAGATATCATCTCTGATATTATTACTTGACTTATATGTTTAAATATATATAGTATATAAAAATAAAATCATTAAATACTATTGTATGGAAATTCAATCTGTGTCGATCCTTGTACCGGGCGGATGCCCAAATAGCTGCGCATGCTGCGTATCTAAGCTTCATAGTGATACTGATAGCTATCAGAATCAACTTGAGGATAACTATCAATTCGAAGCATTATATTCCCAGGATTACAAAGATGCTTTAGAATTTGCCAGAGACAACGGATGTAATGTTATGATGTATACTGGAGACGGTGAACCCCTCATGAACAAAAATTTCATCCGCAAGGTCGTAGAGCTCAATAAACAGCTCGACAAACCTTTTCGCTGGAGTGAGATCCAGACATCCGGCGTATTCCTCTTGGAAAAAGCCGATAACGGCGGAGAAAAGAACCTGAGATGGTTGCGGGATTATGTACGGGTCAAGATTGTTTCTTTGAGTGTTTTCAATCCCTTCGATTCGAAGGAGAATGAGAAGTGTCTCCGTCCAAAAAATGCTAAGGCATTCGTTGATGTGGAGAGAACCTGTGTAGCTATCAAAAAGTACAATTTCGGACTCCGGCTTTCGCTCAATCTCTATGATGCCTACAATACCATACCCACGGAGCAGATATTTGCGCGAGCCAAACAGCTAGGCGCGAATCAGATTACCTTCCGCGTATTGTATAATATCGACGAGCCACAGACGGCAGGAGAAAAAAGTATCAATGACTGGATTCTCGAGCACCGTGCCGATGATAGCGTCGTCGAAAATATCAATGCTTACATCAAAAAGCATGGTCGACCGCTCGAAAGACTTCCCTTCGGCGCTATCAGATATTCAGTACACGGGATGTCGTGTGTCGTCGATGACGACTGCATGAACTCAAATCCCGATGAGATCAAAAACCAGGTGAAATACTTGGTCCTAAGGCCAGACTGCCATGTCTACACCAAATGGGATGATGAAGGGTCCATGATGTTTTGACCCGAATTATCATCCTAAAATCTCTATAGCTCCGGACGTTTTGTTCCGGAGTTTTTTTATAAACATCTTCCTTAAGAAAACTGAATTTTACTTCGAAACGCACATATGGCTAAAGTAATCTATTTTTATGCCATGAAAAAGTTCGTAAGGAGTGGTATATTTTAATATTTTTCTTGGTTTTTTGTTTAATTTATCTTGTAATGCTAGTATTTCTGTATC
>CAYXBC010000023.1:0-42092 GCA_964463255.1 uncultured Candidatus Peribacteria bacterium
GCAGCTATAGACGGGTTGATGCTGAGAGCAACTGATATGGAAAAATATATAGAGATAGAACTTCCATGCAAAGTGATTATGGAATGAGCCATCACCGTAAATGCAAGGATGTTTTCCGATATCATCAAAAGCATAGAAGAGAAGGACGTGGAGATAAGTGTAGACCAGAAATCTCAAGTTATGACTATAAAATCAGCAAAAGATAATTTCGATATCAATGGTATCTCAGCAAGCGAATATGTTGCATTGCCTGAAGTCCCAAATGAAAATACAATTTCCGTAGACAACCAGATGTTCGCCGAAGGCGTAGCGAAAGTAGAGTATGCAGTTACCGAGAAAAATTTCAGTCCCGTATTGACATGAGTGCTACTAAAAACCAAAGAGGACACATTAATCTTTGTAGGTACAGACTCATTCAGACTAGCTGAATTTAAAGCAAAATCAGGAGCTAAAGGAAATGATTTCGCCTTGATAGTGCCAAAAGTCACTATGACAGATATCCAGAAGATATCGGAATTCGCATTGAGCAATGAATCAGAAGAACTAACTATAAAATATTCAGAGAATTTAATCGCCTTCCAAGTCCAGGCCAAAGATATGAAGATATTGGCAACTTCTTTACTCATTCAAGGTAATTTCCCAGAATACGACAGAGAAGAGATCATGCCGAGATCGTTCAATTCAAAAATTCTGGTAGATAAGAATCTCTGCGAGAAAGCAATCAGAAAGATAGGAATACTTACGAGAGATATAAATAATTATATCCAGATAGAGACAACCAAAGACAGTATCATCATTTCATCCGGCAAAACGGAAAAAGGAGCATGAACCACGACTATCCCTGCTATTATCGAGGGACCTGCACAAAGTTTTGGAATAAATGGGAAATACATCACGGATTTCATCAAAATTATCAAGGGTGAAGAATTAATATTCAATGTCATTGACAATCAGAAACCATTGATATTAGTTGATAAAGATGATTCCACATACAGATATGTCGTCAGACCGCTCATAAACGCGTAGAAGCATTTATATACATAAAGATGCAGATGGTGGGAAACCAAAGGAATAAGGCATATATTTGACGATGTCCGCATGTTCCTGTTTTTTCCAATAAAAAAGGATTTACGCTATTAGAATTAGTAATCGTAATTATTATCATAAGCATCCTCATGGTTTCCTTAAAATCTTCCTTCCAGATCAAAAACAAGGATATCCTTTATGGACAAGCATGCATAGAAAATATCTATGGACAAGTAAATAATTTCATGCACGCATGAATAAGCAGCAAATCACTATATACCACAACCGGCGGAAAAATTTTCCCGGACCAATATATTTTCAACTTCAGTACCTTAGGGCAGAAAATTACCTTATTATACAATTCGGGTGGGGTAGTACAAACATACAAAACCATCTCTCTGAGCGGAAATAGTAACATCGCCTATTGCAGCAGCGAGAAATATATGATAAAATTGAGCGGGGACAGTTATACCTGATACATCAATAAAGGACTTGAGGAAATAAACATGCAGATGTTCTATCTTACAGGTTCGAAATTCATGTATACCTGAGAGACAAAATTCATCCAATGTGACAAAGACGGAACATGATGTATATATATAGGACGTTTCGAGAGCGATACCAGAACCATCAGCATCAGAAAACAAATATGTCTAGATTTTTCAGATACAGGAGCCGCATTGACTTGCGCCGGAGGAAGCGGACGAGATAATTAGGTATAGATATATAAAAAGGAACCATTATAGATATTTCAGAAAATTTACTATAGAGAGTATATGACCGAAAAATATGCAAATCATATAACCAATACCTTGGATGATCAACAACATCTGATTTTCTATCATTTGATGAGATATGAGGTACCTCATCATTCAAGCTATTTCCTTTTTGAGAAAAAATGATGGAAAAAGGGTGAAGAGATAGTGAGGAATCAAGAATTTCCTCCTGATGAAAGCAAATTTTCTCGAGAAAAAAAAAATCCGAATATGGATGACTTTATAGCATTGATAAAAAAGTATAGATGGCTCTATAGATCCATACCATTTATCCAATCTATATACCTGTGTAATTCTATCACATTCAATGCCTTACATCAAGATTCCGACATAGATATTTTCATAGTGGCAAAAAAATGAGCGATTCGACGTGCAAGATTATGGAGCGTAGGGCTTTTTTTTCTATTCGGGCTCAAGAGAGGAAAAATACGAGGCAGCAAAAAAAAATTTTGCCTAAGTTTCTATGTGACGCATGACCATCAGAATCTTTATGATATCATGCTACCGCAAAACGATATCTATTTCATCTATCGATTGGCACATTTGGTGCCGCTCTACCAAGAGCGACAAGAAAATATCTATAAACAAAATACACGACTACAAAGCGCACTGCCAAATTTTCCATGAAGACACTGCATTGATATCTGACTGACTGTTTGATACGGAAAATCAAATTTCAAAAAAACTATAGAATTCATATCCGGATGAATCTTAGGCAAAGGTATAGAAATCTTTATCAGATTTCTTCGATTGCCAATCGTTCTCTTCAAGACGAAGAAATTGAAGGGAAAAGGGTGGGGGGTGATAGTCAATGACAATATCCTTAAATTTCATAGAGATATAAGAAAAAAAATTCATCTACTCTATATAATGCACAAAAGAAAAATAAACAGACAGAGATAAATCCAATATATACAAATAACCAAAAAATAAAGTCACGCTACCAAAAGTAGCGTTTTTTTAATCGATTTAACGAAGATTAGAAGCTAATTTTAATGTCTGATAACCATATATTATCAGCAGGATTTAGCTAACATATCTAACTGATAACCATTATATATCACAATCAATATAAATCGGTTTGTTTTTTGTTCCAGTATTACTACATCAATAAATAGAAAATAACAGTAAACATTTTATCTCTCTAATAGACAAATAAGCATGAAAGACATCAAAGCAGTCTTCGATATCGGAAATGATGTCATCAAATGAGTAATTTTCGCAGATGATGATGGCAAGGAAATCATTCTTGCGAAACAAATGGAACCTACCCAAGGAATGCGCAAAGGTAAGATTCTCGACACAGAAGCATTCATAAATACGATAAACAAGATTACAGAATCTTTCATCAAGAAACTGGGAGGCGATTATATAGAAGAAGTATTCGTCGGAATATCTCATCCAGAAATGATTGTCACCAGAATCATCGAACAAAAAAGGATTATGACCGAAGAAATCGGACCAGAGGATGTAGATCATCTCTCTAGAGTGATAGCAGAAATATCTACAAAAAGTAATTTCGAGACAATCAAGATAGTACCAGTGCATTTTCTCGTCGATGAGACAAAAAGAGAAAAAGATCCAATCGGTATGAAAGGAAAAAAACTGGAACTTATAGCAGATGTCTTCATGATACCCAAAAATATCTATAATTGAGTCATAGATGCATTTGATAAAGTTTGATTGAATATCGTAGATATCGTGCCAAATATCATAGCAGCAAGCGAAGTGGCTTTGGATTACGATCGCAGAGATTTAGGAACTATACTCGTAGATATCGGCAAAAATCAGACAAGCTATGTCATCTACGAAGATGGATATCCACTCTGATACGGAACACTGGCAATAGGAAGCGAAGACGTCACCAAGGATATATCAATCGGCATGCAAGTAGACATCAAAGAAGCTGAAGAAATCAAGAGAAGCCATGGATCAGCAATAATACAGAAAGAGAGAACGACAGATGATAGCAGTATAGACAGTCTTTTCCTTTCAGATGTAATCAATGCTAGATACGAAGAAATATTCATAAAAATAAACAATCATCTCAAAAGTATTGAAAGAGATTGAAGATTAGCAGGATGAGTACTACTGATAGGATGAGGTGCTAGAATGCCAAACCTAGATATGCTTTCCAAAGATATTTTCAAGCTAGCGACATTCTATGGAAAAGACAATATTCTAAATCTCTGAGACATATCATCAAATATTCAATTCATCAATGTTTTAGGGACATATGTACGATCGAACAAATATTCTGAATGAAGGAAAGGGACAGGATTGAAATTTAATTTCGACTTCATGGGCAAGATATGAACCTTTTTCAAAGACCTCTTCTAAACAATCTGAAATACAACATTATATTTTTTTAATTTGTAATTTATGGTAAAATGGTCATTCACGAAATCAATCCAGAATTCATCCCAGGAGCGAAAATAAAAGTAATATGAATAGGAGGTTGCGGAAATAAAGCACTAAATAGGATGGTCTCCGAAGGTTTAGATGGAGTAAGCTTCGTAGCCATCAATACCGACGCACAAGATCTTGCGACAAATTTGGCCGAAAAGAAAATAAATATCGGACTTAATCTTACCAAGTGACTAGGGGCATGAGGAAACCCTGAAATAGGAAGAAAAGCAGCTGAAGAAAGCGAAAGCGAAATTAAGAATATGCTCCAGGATACAGACATGGTATTCATTACCTGTTGAATGTGAGGATGAACAGGAACATGAGCTGCACCAGTCATCGCAAATATTGCAAAAGGAATGTGAATCCTGACAGTAGCAATCATCACCAAACCTTTTAGCTTCGAAGGAAACAGAAGAGGGACAAATGCTGATGATGGACTCAAGAAAATCAAAGCAGAAGTGGATACACTCATTGTTATTCCTAATGATAAAATATTCAATGTCATCGACAAGAAGACAACATTCAAACAGGCATTTACTATGATAGACAAAATCTTATATCTCGGAGTTCAAGGAATCTCTGATCTAATTATCAAACCAGGAGATATCAATATCGATTTCGCCGATGTGAAAGCAGTGATGACAGATTCTGGAAATGCATTACTTGGAATAGGATACGGAGCAGGAGAGAAAAGGGCAGTGGAAGCAGCAAGAAAAGCTATCGAAAACCCATTATTGGAAGAGAATCTCGACGGAGCAAAAAATATCATATTTGCAGTATCATGATGACACGATTTGACTCCTGCAGAAGTAAGAGAAGCAGCAGCAGTCGTTGAAGAGATCATAGATCCAGACGTTAATTTCTACCGGGGAATGACATTAGATGAAAATATGGACGATGAAGTCAAAGTCACTATCATCGCTACTGGATTCGAAGAACAGAGCAAAGAAGATATATTGAAACAACCCAAAAGGGATATCTTAGGAAGACCTACGATACCAACAAGAAGGGAATCTGAAAATTTCATTATGAGAGGGATGAAAGATATTGTCCAAGAAAAGAAAATCGAAGAAGTTGATCAAACAGAGGATTTAGAGACTCCTGCATTCATAAGAAGATCACTCAACAAGAAAACATCATAATGATAGACGTAGCATCACCAACACACACCAGGATCATGTAAATACACACTTATCAATATTATACTAGTGGATCATGATTATATATTTGATTTGTCAAGCAAATTAAGAACATTGAACCGGAGTTTATTGAATTCTTATGACAGAGAGAGTATAATTATTGTAGCTTTATACCATAAGCGATCCTATGAAATTAAAAATCTCAACACCCGCCAGAGTTATGTATCAAGGAGATATCGAAAAGATATCAATCCCTACAGAAAACGGGAATCTCAAAGTGATGGATGGTCATGCACCTATGGTCACGTCGATAAAACCAGGCCTCATAAAACTTCGACCCATGAAAAATCGCTACCAAGTAGGAAATGAAATACTGATGAGCATAGCGAAATGAATGGCATTCATTGATGGAAAAATAGTCCGCATAGTCAGCAATGATGCAACACTTATCCCTGAAAGATCAGAAAATGAATTACTTCAGGATAGGAAAACAATCGAAGAGAGGATCAAAAGACTCAAAAGCGAATGAAGTATAGAAGAGATAGAGAAAGCATTGATGAAATTGGAAAAGATAAATGCAGACATCCAGCTCAAGAAAATGCTACAGATAGCATAGCCGAGTATATAATAAGAGATATAAAAGGGAGAAAGGACCTGATATAAAAGTCAGGTTTTTTCTTTTGAATACAAAAACAATTTCAGTATAGTTCATACCAAGCCAATTCCGATATTGTTAGGTATGAGTTTTACATTATTAGTGAGTCCGTATGTATTTTGCAGTCTTATGAAAAAATCCAGGAATAAGCGAAGCCGAAATCCAATTGGTCAAGCCGGAAAAAATTAGTTATCCAAAAAAAGGGATAATGGTGTTTGATACGAAATTTCCAGAACTGCTGCCAAAGCTAGGAGGAATCATAAAAAGCGGTGAAGTCGTAAAAGAAAAGGAGCTAAAATGAATATTGGAAAATGCAAAAATTGTCGGCATACAAAACGAAGCGAATGGCAAACATCTGAAGAGGACGATAGGTATCAAGAGATATAAACTAGTAGATATCATTCATACAGACAAGGAGATCAAGAGCAAAGGCAAAGAAATCATAAATCTCGAAAACGGAATCTACGGATTAGTGGAGCGATACCAAGACATCGAGCTCTATGAAGCGATAGATTTCGGCAAACCGTGACGCAGTATGGACATGGGTATGATGCCCGCAAAATTAGCACACATCATGGTTGATATTTGATTACAGCAAAGTACAGACAAAACAAATTGCGTAATCTACGACCCATTCGTAGGTTCCTGAACCACAGGATTCCAAGCCAATGCGATGAGACTCAATTTTATCGGTTCAGACATCAAGACAAAATATATAATACAAAATCTTGCATGGCGAAAAACCACAAAATTCTACAGGGACGATCGTGAATTTTTAGTATTCGATCATGACATCACCCAAAAGATGGAAAGAAGGGAGATCAAAGAGAAAGCCAATGATATGATTATCGTAACCGAGGGACGGCTTGGCCCTATTGTCAGCAAGACAACTCCCCAACAAGATATCAAAAAATTTCAGAATCAGGTGGAGAAAGTCTATACAGAGTTTTTGGAAATGATTAAGAATCTCTGATGCCCGACAGCTGTGTTCACTATACCACGATATAGTGGACAGGAAAATACCCTTGAAAAGAAGATTTCAGACTATGGAACCAAAATATGACTCCATATAGATGGGATTCCTGAAGTGTATGGAAGAAGCTGACAACACGTAGGAAGAAAAATAATGATTATCAAAAGATAATAAATAAGATATGTCAAGTAATATGCTCCGCTACAGCGGAGTTTTTTTGTAATTTCCAAGAGATAGGAATACAATGGAATATGAATATTTTTATATTGTCCGACCTAAGATGACGAAAAAAGAGTATATCATCAAAGTGCTTGATGCGATACAAGGATTTTTTCCACTTGCGAGGGGGCTCAAGATTATGATGAATAGCGAGACGGTTAATGAAGGCGTTATAGATACCATAGTTAAGATACTACAGAAGACGATAGATGATATAGAAGACAATGAGACAAAAAGGAAATTAGAAAAATCAAAAGAATTCTTAGAAAAGCTCAAGACAATTGAGAAAGAATCATATATCAAGGATGAAAGATCGATATCTATGCTTGATGATATGTTAAAAAATATATAAGATTTATATAATTATCACATAAAGATGGTTGAGAACCTAAAAGTAGAACAACACAAAGATGCGCTCAAAAAAGCCAAAGGAGAGGCATGAGAAAATACGGTTTCACCAGAAACAGTAAAATCAGTAGATAATTTTATCAAAACACTGAAAGAAGCAGCAAAAGACGCAGGAAAAGAAAACAAAGAAGAGAACAGGCAAAAAGAAAAAAAAGAAAAAAGAGAAGTGAAAGCACAAAGCATAAATGAGACATGGCAACGTAAGGAAGAAATAGACAAAAAATATGAAAATAGAGAGATAACGCAGATGGAGAAGGCTACGATGGTCGCATTTATCAACAATGCACCAGCTATGATAGATGCAATTACGAAAAACATAGTATCCAATTTTGAGAAATTAAAGAAAACCGACATAGATACATTGGATGAAGCAAAAAAAGCATTTGAAGAAGATATAGCAGGATTTAAAAATAAACCTTTCTATACAGAAGTCACAGCAGGGAACAATAATATGTTATTATTAGACACAAACATCAAAGAATTCAAAACACAGATAGAGCTCAAAAAGATTGAAACGATTCCAGGATATGCAAAGACGTTAGATAAGATACAATTAGAAAATCTCCAAAAATCACCAACACTAGAGCAAACATGAGCTACAAAAGATAAGATAGGAAAGGAAATTTCAGAAGGCATGAAAGCAAACGAAGATAAAGAAAAAGATAAACTTGAAATATTACTCAATTCCCCACCATCCAATGAGATTGCTAAACAATTATTTGAAACTAATAAAGAAGCCCGAGATGCATTAATCAAAAAAAATCGGAATTCTACGGACACAAACAAAACAACTCAACAAAATAATTTTGAAGAATTATTGAAACTTTATGCTGGAGAATACAAAAGCTACGGACGAAAAAATTATATGAATACTACAGAAAATATAAACAATCGAGATCCAAAATACACCTATCTGGAAGCGAAAAATGATAAAGGAGAAAAAAACGAATTCATGTTCTGAAGTTCGACAGAGGGAATACATAGAGCCAGAGCAGAAGCATACAAATCAGAAGCAAAACGAGAATCAGAAAGAAAAATAGTAGATACTGACGGAAACCCCATAAAACCCGAAGATATAGACAAAACAATCATCACAAACAATCTCAAAACTATTGATGGAAAATGAAGCTATGCCACCTTTGATAATATATTGAGAACACAGACAGACCCTACAGCATTTCTCAAAGATCTCTTGGGGAAAAACCTCTTGGAAACGATAGACGGATTCAAAGCACCTATAGACAGGAACAATAAGGCGGATGGCTATTATGGAGTTATTTTAGGATACATCGCCGAGAAACAAGATGAATGATTGTTGACAACATATCTCAACCATGTGATTGTAGGAAATGCTCTACATACGGAATATCTATGATCAAATGGCGAAGCACAGACAAGAAATTTTAATAAGATTGTGGCGAAACGAACCATAGACCCCAAAAGCGATAACGGAAAAAAATTAGAGCAACTCAAATGAGTAGTGATCAAGAACGTAAGTCCAAAAAATCGAGAAGAGAGTTTATCGAAATGATTTGATTCAGTAATAGAGAAGTTCTGACCATTGATTTTCAGCATAATGAGATTACTTGGCATCAGCAAATGAACATTATTGAAAAGATTCTGAGACAATGAAAAATTCAGAGAAAAGATAAACGAAATGTTCTCCAAAGAATATAAATTATCTACAGGACAAAAAACACATCTTGAAGAAATTGTGAATGGAAATGAAGTCGAAAAGAAGGAAGGAAAAGAACAATTCTCATCGAAGTCATTCAATCTATCATTAAGACCATATTCATGAGAAGAATTACAGAAAAAATTCGATGAAACGAAGAAAACGAAGTATATAAAGAGACTCACGGAAGGTGATCATTATAAATACATGAATGTATCTGTCCTTCAAAACGCATTGGATAACTACAATAAAGACAAAAAACAATCGATCAAAATGAGTGATATAGTCACAACAACCATGGACGGAGAGACAAAAAAAGAAACAATAAAAGATATCAAGGATACGAAGGAATTCAAAGAGATAATTACAAACCGAATGGACAATGAAAAGACACGGACAAACATAGCGAGCGCAAACAAAGAGATACAAACACCGACAAAAGACAAAGATAAAATTATAAATGAAGATATTCAATGACTTTCGCTTGATGCAGATGAGACAAAAAAATATATAATCCAAAGCCAGAACGACATCGCAAGATATCTGACCGCATCACTTTTCTCTGACAAAGACTTAGGGTTCGTAATGACAGAAAACCAACTACATAACGACGAAACTATTGAAAACAAGGACATAGTAACAAAAAAACCTGAAGAAAAATTTACCGAAAATCGGAATGCAATAAAAAACGATAAGAAATTAGACAAAGAAAAAACAACATATTGAACATTCGACTATAGTAATAATTTCGAGTATAATGCAGATGCGACAGGAGACCAAAAAGATTACCAGGACAATATACTAAATACATTAAAAACAATCATGACCGATAAAGACCAGCTTCCAATACTGACAAAAAATCTTTCTCAAGATACGACAAAACAATATGATCGAATATTCACTGACCCAATACATCTTACAAATATGCTCACTATGATAGATAAGACAACTAACGCTGATATCATAGATAAACTAAAGGAGGCAAAAAATACAACAATAAAAATAGACAACGGAAATATCGTAATGACTATCGCAGAAAAAGGAACCGTCACTCTCTCACAAGAGACTAAAGACGACAAAATAAATTTGAAAACAGAACGAAAAGCGATATCCCAAACAACACCAGCGACACCAGCTGAGGCTAAATAATTTTAGCAATCCATTCAGCTATTTTTGTCCCAAACCTGTAGATAGGTTTTCACATGAGAATGAGGGGCACAACAATTCAGATAAGGCTTCATGCGATAATATCAGTCGGCCGATGGACGCCGGAAGTTACCCTTGCAAATGAAGTTATCAGAGAAAATATAATCAGTATTCCTCCAAACCGGAGGAATTTTTTATCATTATGTTGTATCCCTCGAAAGAGGGACATCATAGCAATACTCATACTCACCGCGGCATGATCGGAAGGAAAACTGCTCGTAGGCATAAAGCTATTGAGGATAGTCTCATGTTTAAGATCAGGCAATCAGAGAATAACATTAGGCCTGACCTTATCTATAAAGAACTGGATGATGATATTGACGATAAAACTTAGAGCGACACCAGCGAGGATATACAAAGCAGATATCTTATAATAGATATTCTTTTTCGCCCATCCATAGACA
Organism: uncultured Candidatus Peribacteria bacterium; assembly: GCA_964463255.1. GTDB lineage: Bacteria > Patescibacteriota > Gracilibacteria > Absconditabacterales > Absconditicoccaceae > CAJBLF01. The sequence continues at coordinate 10,891 of CAYXBC010000023.1, forward strand.
TACAAAGCAAGAAGATAGACAGGATAAGTGAGGACGAAAACATCAGCCAAGATGGGAATCCGATACGACCGGAACACACTAGCTTGCATCCAAGCAAATAATGATTTCAAGAGAGTTACTCATCGCTGAGGTTCAGTAATCTTAATCATGATTTTTCTTATAATATAAACAGATATCTTGTAATTTACAGTTCTCACAGAGAGGTCTTTGCGCTTTACAATAATAACGACCGAATAGTACTAATGCATGATGTGCAAGATCTTTGTATGCATCAGGTATACGTTTTTCAAGAAGTTCTGAAGTCTTTTCCGGTGCTGTAGTTTTTACCAATCATAATCTATTACTGACCCTATGGATATGCGTATCGACCGCAATAAATGGTTTATCATACAAGACATGAGCGATAAGTTTAGCAGTCTTGATGCCTACTCATGGCAACACTAAGAGAGTTTCGAGATCCTGAGGGATAGCTTTCCATTTCTGCAAAAGTTCTGCAGTTCACCGTATGTGTTTTGCCTTAGTATGGAAATAATTGATAGATCTGATACTACGTTCAAAAGGGATGAATCACATATGTAGCATATCTTGAGGCTTGCTAATCTTTTTGAAGATTGAATCGGTGACTTTATTGACTTGCAGGTCGGTTGCCTGAGCAGAAAGCATCACAGCTACCACGAACTGGAAAGGAGTGGAGTAATGCAACTCCGTTTCGGGATTAGGAAATAATTCCTTGAGATAATCAAATATAATAGGTAATTTTTTATTCATTGAGAATATATGAGGTATAATATATTATTTGAGCAAAAATACGGAGTTCAGGGTCGGTAGGAATCGAACCTACGCTACTGGCTTCGGAGACCAGTGTGATACCATTTCACCACGACCCTATGTATTGACTGGCGGAGTTTATCCCGCTGTAGCGGGAGAGACCGACGTGATACCATTTCACTATGATCCTATGTATTGACTGGCGGAGTTTATCCCGCTGTAGCGGGAGAGACCAGTGTGATACCATTTCACTATGATCCTATATGACATATCTCGCTATAAGAGGGGAGAAAGGCATTCCACGACGAGAACATCACCCCAGACTTTTACAAAGAAACAGCAAGTACAAAAATAACTATACCGTTGTATATGCACAACAGCACGATGAATATAATAAATCTCCTCAAAATATCAATCATTTTCTTATGTCGCATCATACCCACGCATTATTGCTTCCATATCTCATAGCTCACACGTTTCTGAGAGACACAATCCCTCACCATCTGTTCATTCCTATTGAGGGTAGAAGTTCAGCTTTTAATTTCCAAAAAGATAATTCTCTCCAGATTACCTTTTGAGAGACCATCGAAGACAAGATAATCGAATCATTTTCCCAAAAAGACCAAATCCTTATAATGGTAAGGGAAATTTGGAAGTAGAGGAGCTATCTTCTCATGGACATGTCCGAGAACGACATTACGGGATCTACTGACTGCATCGCTTCTTTGTTGTTTAATTTTAATCATGAAGTAGAGTTTTGCAATGAGATAACCAACAAAGAGTCAGATGATAATTCAGAGAATGATCAATCAGAGATCAGGCTTCATAAAAAGAGAGTAAATAGATAAAGAAACATCAGAGTCAAAATATTTTTATAGATATGGAGACGAAAAAAAATAGATAAAAATATAAGAATTTATATTATGTCAATACATTATAGATAAGAAATAAGCAGAAATAGAAAAACAAACAGAAAGAACACATTTGATAGAAAGATTTTTTGCATTTTTTGGGATTTTCGGATATAATGAGCTATGCTTGAACATAATATCGAATACCATCGAAGACAAAAGGAATGATGAGCATTTTAGTTCTCAAAGGATGATAATGGTAGAAGTTGATTACAAAGCGAAACTTGATGAAGCAGTACTACAATCAGATGTAGTAAGGATTTTCGATAATCTCCTGACCGTAGCCGTAGAAAGATGAGCATCAGATATTCATATTGAAGCATTGGAAAGCTATTGCAGAATGAGGATTAGAATAGATGGAATTCTTCAAGAATTGGTACAATATCCCAAGAACCTCCACGAAAGTATCATCTCCAAATTCAAGATAGAATCAGGACAGATGAGACCGGACGAAAAAAGAGTTCCGCAAGATGCCAGAGTTTCAAGCACAACACTCACCAACAAAGAGATAGATCTTCGTGCAAACACACTTCCTACAGTACGATGAGAATGCTTAGTAATGCGTATCGTGGATAAATCGATAAAGATTCCACCACTAGAAGAACTAGGTATCGAAGGAAGTAATAAAGATATCATTTTCAGACATTTGAAATATCCAAATGGGATTATTCTGATGACATGACCTACAGGTTCAGGTAAAACAACTACACTGTATGCTTGTCTAGATTATGTCAACACTACGGAAGTAAATATCATTACCTACGAAGATCCAGTGGAAAACAAAATGGCTGGACTCAATCAGGCACAGATAAGATGAGATATTGGATTCACTTTCGCAAACGGACTAAGAGGATGATTAAGACAGGATCCGGATATTATGATGGTATGAGAAATTCGTGATAGAGAAACATTAGATATGGCGATGGAATCAGCCATGACATGACATTTGGTCTTCTCGACCGTACATACAAATTCATCAGCGGAAACGATTACGAGAGTATATAATCTCTGAGCAAAACCCTACATGATTGTGGGAACATTCAATCTCGTAATGGCTGAGAGGTTAGCAAGGAAAGTATGCGATCATTGCAATGTACAGACATCAGTAAAAAACGATCCGAAATATAAATATGCCAGAGATAGTTTCAGAAATTTCGATAAGGAAGCACTCAAAAAAGAGATTCTCAGCAGAGGGATAAATCAGCAGCAATGGAATGATTTCATTACTAACGCAGTAATATCCATAGGCAGCGGAAAAGATGCTCTCACAGGAGAAAGATGCAAGAAGTGCTGATGAAGCGGATATAAGTGAAGAGTTGGTCTCTTTGAAATGATGGATTATACGGACGAGATAAAGAATTTACTTTTGGAAGGGAAATCATCATTTGAAATCGAGATAATTGCACTACAGAGATGAATGATAAACCTTGAAAGAGATGGGGTATTCAAAATCATCAAAGGAATGACGACGCTGGACGAAGTCTATAGGTATGTAAAAGCAAGATTTGATAGATAAAAAGATATTTTACCTGAGGAGATAAGTATGAATACAAATAAATTGGGAAGTATAGAAAGTATGATTATGAAGAAATTTTTTGCTCCCAAACTTAAGCAGAAGACGAATTTTTTTAGATTATTAGCATTGGCACAAAGATCAGGACTATGACTCAGAGATGCATTGATATCCATCAAAAAATCAGAGACAAATCAGGGGTTATTAATCATCATCCAGAGTCTGATTGACCAATTGACAGAATGAGAGACGCTTTCCGAAGCAATGAGAATGCATTCATACTTTTTCAAAGAAGAGGAGATGGCATTGATAAAATCAGCAGAAATTATGGGAAATCTTCCTGAAGTCCTTGATGAAATAGCGACAGAATTGGAAAACTCCGAAAAAATGAACCAGACCATAAAAAAAGCTATGACCTACCCCGTAATATTATTGGTATTCGCCATTGTAGCTATCGTAATATTGTTAGTATACGTGATGCCTTCTATTGTATCGATGTTTCCAGATTTAGAAAGCTTACCAGAATTAACCAGGATTATGATGATGATATCAGCTTTCTTACAAAAGATGCGATATGTTCTTGTTATTGTCATCACATGACTGATAATAGCTATCAGAGTATCATACGAATATTTCTTGCCATTCAAAATGCTCATCGACAAAATGTTATTAATACTGCCAACGATATCCAAAGTAATGAAAACATATTATATGTACAGATTTACAAAAATTCTAGGTCAGTTATACAATGCATGAGTAAACCCGATACTTTCATTGGAACTTATGGGAAATACTTTCGGTAATTTCTTTTACAAAAAAAAGGTTATGGAAATTAGAGAGAATCTAAATGCATGATTTACATTCGGAGAATCGATGGAAGGTTCAACGTTATTCGATCCGATATTGGTACAGATTATCCATGTAGGAGAAGATACCTGAAACATAACTGAAGTACTCAAGAAGATGGCTAATTTCTACAGTGATATGCTAAAGACAAAGATAGATATCCTGATGGATTTGATACAACCGTTGATGTTAGCATTCATCGCAGTCATCATAGGACTTATTGTAGCATCTATTTTCTTGCCTATGGCAGCCATGATAAGTGTCATCCAATAGTTTTATTTCGTACAGCAATCGATGAAAAAAATCATCATGATAGCACTCATGGGGTTCACAATAATAGGATTCCAGTCTCCTTCGGGGTCTATGCAGGTAGAAGCACAAAGTATGGAGGAAGAACAAGTATGATTAGGTGATGTAATATATGATACGCAAACGCCTGGAGATATATCGCATGGATTCATAATAGATGAAATAAGTTTTGATATCATAAGATTACATATAGGGATAGCAGGCAAAGAGATACAAAATAATCCTTATTGATCAGAGACTATGACAGTAATTAAAAATTTAGAAGAGCTCACAAATACTGATATCATAGGATTATTAGACACATCCACAGACAAAAAAGAGGCATTGGCGAGATATCTTGCAAATTGCCAAGAAAATCTTCAGAAATGAGAAAGTATATCAGCGTATATGAAACAAGAGATGGTACTACTCAAAGATGATATGCAATCATGTATCAATCAAAAAAGTATGAGTGACAAACAATATTTCGATGCTCTATCAAATTATGATCAAAATATCATGGAAATAGCTCTGAATGAATCAATCTGATACGAAAAATGTGCCACGGAAAATAGAATTCAATACAATGCAAAGGTAGGTTTAGCCCAGAAATTAGTATTTTACTTAGGATTACTTCAAAAAAAATATGATTTACTCTTCGAGAAACAGGACACAATAACAAAGAATTTTGAAATATTCAAAAATAATATCTTGCCAGACTTAAACAAAATCGATGCATTACTAAAACAATACGCACTATAACAAAAGAATAATAACAAACAAATCATTGAATTTTTCAATCAAATAGATACCCTATCTTGATAGTCATCTTATCAAGGTAAGGAGAGAGATATGAACATATCAGAGAGCAAACATAAAAACTATGGTATAGGGACAATCATTGCAAGCATATGATTGATATTTTGCAGTATGATTATCATCAGAGCTTTCAATGACTCTTTATTGTTAGATGGAGTATCAGGAAGAAGAAATATAGATAAATATACGGATAAAGCTAAAAAGACGATGGAAATAAAGCGTACCATCAAGGCCGATGAAGCAATACAAAAAAAAGAGTATGAAAAAGCATTAGCACTTTCCAGCGGAAACAAGGTAACAGATTATTATAATCGCGGAGTAATTCAGACACTATTAGCATATGATAATGCACTGCATGAAACACTATCATGAATAGATCATGCCAGGATATTATTAGCTCAGGCTCAGAAGAATTTTGATGCGGCAGGGAGATTATCAGATTCGGTATCGATTTCAGAAGCTGTCATAAAAAATCAGAATACCATCGATTCGCTATCCACGGTTGTAGATATCAAATCATGCTACGGCATATGACAGAACAGCATTATAGGACTCAACTGAATCATGACAACAATATACAAGACGAAAGATACATTAAATCAAGAAAGATGATATCTGGATCAGAAATCATGAATGCTTCCAGATAATTGCAGAGAAAGACTAACAAAAATAGTAGACATGAGTTATGCCCAGATCAGTTCGCTTTGATCGCAGATACAATCAAATATAACCGAATATCGTCATGCTATATCCGAAAGAATGACGGATCCATCCATATGTATCGATACACCATTCAACAATATCATTCCTTCCATAAGCAAAGCAAAAGAATGACTGGATGGATATCACGAGCAACACATCAATACCGTCGAAGCACTCAAAAGCGATGATAACGAAATTATAAGCCAGCTATGTGACCAATCCAAAAACGATGCACAGATAAACCAAGGAATTGATGAAGCACTCCAAGAATTATTTCAGAAGCTCAAAGAAAAAACATGAGAAAATAATGAGATGACAAAAAATACAAATAAAGAGGAATATAAAGATTTCTTCAATCAAGAAGAAAAAAAAGCATTAGAAGAAATCAATACTACCAACAAATCTCGGATAGAAAAAATACTCGACATCAGGGGAAAAGGGAATTATGATGCAGAAAGATATATCAATGAAATCTTCAATGGCTTCTATGGCAATTCAGGAGATTTTATAAATCTTCATAAGTAAAAATGTAGGGGCGGATAGTATCCGCCTAAGCGATTAACAAAAAATTTTAATTATCTCATTTGTAATCATGCTATCACTCAAAAATCTCTCAGTACAAGTAGAAGATAAGATAATTTTGGACAATATATCCATGGATTTTGAAGTAGGAAAAAACTATTGTGTGATTGGGAAGAACTGATCAGGAAAATCTTCACTCGCAATGACCATCATGGGGCATCCCAAATATCAAATTACCAATTGAGAATTGTTTGTCCTCGAAGGAGAAAACATTGACCTTAAGAGTCTCAATCCTCACGAAAGAGCAAAAATCGGTATTTTTGTAGCATTCCAGCATATACCCGAAATAAAAGGCATTAAGCTTTTCGAATTCTTGAAATCAATTTACGATGCAAAAACGGGACAAACAGAATCATTTCTCAGTTTCAAAAAGATTGTAGAACCTATTATGAATGAACTATGAATATCTATGGAATTCCTACGAAGAGATCTCAATGTAGGATTCAGTGGAGGAGAGAGAAGAAAGATAGAAATAGTACAATTAAAGTTATTAGAACCAAAATATATTTTTCTGGATGAGATAGATAGCGGATTAGATGTGGATGCATTCAAATCCGTAGTCCAAATGATGTCACAACTCAATCATGAGGGAAATACATTTATCATCATTACCCATATCTTCGATATATTGAAACATATCCCCGTAGATCACGTCTATATTCTAGAACAGGGAAAACTTATCAGAGAAGGAAATCAGGAATTAATTGAAGTAATAAAAAAAGAATGATTTATCGATATAGAAAATAAGTAATGCAGACACTCAAAAAATTATTATCACCTATAAAATATTTCAAACGGAATTATTTCCGGTTTATCATAACATCAGCACGATTTGGAATACTCCGACCGATCAATGCATTACTAATAAGTAAAGCGATGAAGGGGATAGAGATTAGAGATTATCATATGTTTAAAAACTATTTCATAATATTTTTGGTATTGACCATCATCAACTATGGAACAAACTACTTTATCAGGACATCAAGAAAAGTTACCATAAGATTATTTCAGGAACAAACATACAATACCTATCTCAGCAAATACCTCAAAGCAGATAACAATATCATAGAAACATTATGAACATGACAATCCAATAGTATTCTCCAAAAATGATGTGACAATCGGAGAAACATTGTACATGATATTATTCTATGACCTATTGTAAGAAATGGAATAAACATACTCTTAATTTTTGTAATCATCATAACCAATCTTTGACGATGAACATTTGGCATAGTAACAATGATATTCATCTTCATGATGGGATTTGCACGACGAGGAAATAAACTTATGAGAGGACTAAGGAATAGCAGAAGAGATGTCTTTATACAAACTGACAGATTTATCGTAAAGATAATTATGTCAAAATTTGAAATACTTCAAAACACCAAAATAATAAAAGAACTAAAAATAATAAAAGATTCATTTATGAAGCTCATGTATCGGGACAAGAAAGAAAGTACATGATTTATAATAGCAAGCGACATTCCTAGATGATTGTTGGATTTTGCCAAAGTATGATTGGTATTCCGGTATGGTATGCAAATTTTTAATGGAACCGCAGGATTCGCGGAATTCACTTTGATACGAATGTTAATGAATCAAATCACTTGAACATTGTTTGAAATCAATGATATCATGGGAAATTATTATGGACAAATAGTTTTTGTAGAAAAGCTACGAAAAACATTCGATGAGATACCAGAATTAAAATGATACGAAGAGGGAAATAAATTCAGATTAGGAAATGGAGAAATTGTATTGGATAAAGTTTCTTTCAATTACGGAGACAAGAATGTATTACAGAATTTCTCATTACATATCCAATGATGAAAAAGGACGGCGTTTGTAGGAGAAAGTGGATCAGGAAAAACGACCTTATTAAAATTGATTGCATGATATGTTCATCCAGATAAGGGAAATATTATAGTAGATAAGCAGATAGTAAGTACCGTAGCCCTCAAGGAATATTACAAACATATCTGATATCTGACTCAGGATCCAAATGTCTTTGATGGTAGCATACGAGACAATTTGCTCTACGGTACAAGCAGTAAACCAACCAAGAAACAGATAGATGAAGCAATCAAATTATCAAGATGCGAATTTATCCATACATTCAAAGACGGAGTAGAGACACAGATAGGAGAAAAATGAGTAAGGCTTTCTGGTGGACAGAAACAGAGACTCGCTATAGCAAAACTCTTCCTCAAAAATCCTAAAATAATATTCTTAGACGAACCGACAAGCTCACTAGATAGCTTTTCAGAAGAAAACATCGCCCAGGCATTCACTGATCTCTTCAAAGGAAGGACAGTTATCGTAGTAGCTCACAGATTACAGACCGTGAAACAAGCAGACATCATCCATGTATTAAATAAAGGAGGAAAAATAGTCGAAAGCGGAAATCATCAAGAACTTTTGAAAAAAAGGTGAATCTATTACAGAATGATAGAATTACAGTCAGGATTTTAATTATAAAAAAAATAATGTCACTCAAATCCACACTAGAATCATCAGACAATATCAAATACGAACTCTACCTAAAAGGTCTTACCGAAGATACCGTTAGGAAAATTTCTGCCGAACAAAAAGAACCACAGCGGATGCTGGACCACCGTTTGGAATCTCTCAATATATTCAATAAGATGAAAATACCGACACGATGACCAGATCTTTCCGGACTCAATCTCGATGATATTGTCTACTATGCCAAGCCGCACAAAGACCATGAATGATACGCAAACAATTGGGAAGATGTACCAACGGAAATCAAAGATAAATTTAAAAGACTCTGAATACCCGAAGCAGAAGCAAAGTATCTAGCAGGAGCAGGAGGACAATATGATTCATTGAATGTCTATCATCAGATACAGGAGAAACGATCAAAACAAGGAATTATTTTCGAAGATATGCCACAAGCAGTCATCAAATACCCACAGCTTGTAAAGAAACATTTCATGAAATTAGTGCCTGCCAACGACCATATGTTTGCGGCATTGCACGGTGCTGTCTGGAGCTGAGGGACATTCATTTATGTACCGAAAGGAGTTAAACTCACCGACCCCTTACAAGCATACTTCCGTATGAATACCTACGCAGGAGGACAATTCGAGCATACGATGATCATCATAGAAGATGATGCTGAAGGAAGTTATATAGAAGGATGCTCAGCGCCAAAGTTTGATAAAGCATCATTACACGCCTGATTAGTAGAGATATTTGTCGGAAAAAATGCTAAGATGAAATATTCGTCCGTAGAAAATCGATCGACCAATACCTATAATCTAAATACCAAAAGAGCAGTGGTAGAGGAGCATGGCTATATGGAATGGGTCAATGGTAATCTTGGATCCTGCACGACTATGCTCTATCCGTGCTCGATACTTAAATGAGATTACAGCAAGACAGATATGCTCGGGATAGCAGTAGCAGGACAGTGACAACATCAGGATACATGATCCAAAGTCATTCATATAGGCAAATACACCTCGTCAAATATCGTAGCAAAATCCATCTCCAGAAGATGATGAATAAATACCTATCGTTGACTAGTCGCTATCGGAAGATGAGCAGCATATGCAACGAATAATACGCAATGTGATGCATTACTCTTCGATGATACTTCGATATCCAATACTATTCCAAAAATCCAATCAGATAATGAGAGCGCAATCGTAGCACATGAAGCCAGTGCATGAAAGATAGATGAATCTGAACTTTTCTACCTCATGGCTCGCTGACTAACAAAGGACAAAGCCACCACGATGATTGTCAACGGATTCTTTTCTTCCGTTATCAAAAAACTCCCTATGGAATACGCAGGAGAATTGAATAAATTAGTAGAGCTAGAAATGGAAGGATCTATAGGATAATGTAATAATGATATCTACAAGATAATTTTACATTTTATGCTATGTATATGAGAAAGAAACCTCTTGCTAGATTCGTAAACCAAGAAAATATGAAGATCAAAAAGATGAATCAACTGGTGGCAGATGCCATCAAAAATAATGAAAGCATCACAGAGACATTAGTAGAAACAAATGCAAACAACCTAACCCTAGGACAAAAAATGGCTGATGGCGTTGCTTCATTTGGATGAAGTCGGAGATTTATTATAATCTTTGGTGTCATTCTCGTTTCATGGATACTACTCAACGCGATATTTTTGCTGAATAAATGATTTGATCCCTATCCATTCATTCTGCTAAACCTAATTCTATCATGTCTAGCAGCGATTCAAGCACCCATCATTATGATGAGCCAAAATAGGAAAGAAGAAATAGATCGTAAAAGAGCAGAAAACGATTATATCATCAATCTCAAAGCAGAGACACAGATTAGTAATATAGATGAAAAGATAAATATCCTTATCATCGAGCAAATGGAAAAAATGTTCAAGCTCCAAGAAGGACAACTAAAGATACTCAACGAAATAAAAAAGGCAGTAAAGAAATAAAAACATGTTTCTTTAAGTAAAATAGTATGGTGAAATAATGGAGAAACAACATAAGAGAGAAGAGAAGATTAAGGAAAGCTTTGAGGCTTTTTTCACTGATTTCGAAAGAGAAACATGGAGATCAAGCGATTTCAAAAAATATCAGCAATCGATATATAATGTATTATGCGCCAATTATAAAAATGACGACAACAAGATAAATCGGGAATACATTCTCGAACATTTTGTCCCAAAAGAAAAAAAGAACGGATTCAAACATACGAATGTATATGACAAGATATGAATCACCAATGCATTCAAGGAATTTTTTGCTATTCAGAAAGAGAAATGAAAGCTTACTTGGAGCACATCAGATCTTGAAGAGTGGAATCAATCACTTGTGATAACTTTATCCAATCAATATTGACATCAGAATAGACAAAAAGTTGATCGAGAAAAATTTGAAAAAGACTATGAACTGGAAAATCTAGGATGTACATTCATAAGGAAAGCGCCTATCCGCACACCAATCAGCATAGAAAATATCAACAAAGACTTACAAGAGCTCTTGGGAAAAAAATATACAGGAACACGGTCTCCAGATTCACTCTTTACCTATAAACCACAATATCTGAAACGACTAGGAAAGAAATATAGAGATGAAAGAGGAAAGATAGATCGAATCTTCATTATTCATAAAGTATTGAATGATAAGGACATTATCGATACATTCAGACATAGATATGCGTATGATCGCTTATTGAAAGTACCTTCTGAGACAACAAGAAGAAATAGAATAAAAAAAGAGATCAAAGATAGAGATTCGCTAAATCCAGAAGAATTGCTTATTTTTAATGAGGAAGAGACAACGAAAAAGATGCTACTCCAGAGGATTTATGAAAGCATGGAGAGAATACTAACAAAATGAGAAAAACAGTTAGTATATAACTTTCTAGAAGGCGATATAACAAAGAAGAGGGAAGCAGAAAATATTATCAAGAGACTGAAAACAGATATTGAAAATCAAGAAATTGAAACACATTAAACGAAATACCCGTATTTCTTGATGAGATGCTTCAGCTTTTCCGAAAAGACAGGATCTATAGTCTTTGCAAGGGCATATAACCTATTTATACTGGTATTATGCTTATTTTTTTTGAGGATAGCCTCAAAGATCTGTATATCGAGGGTGCTATGATATTTTCTTAATGTTTTTTTAACCAACTCATTGATATATCCGTGCGATATCATGCCAGGGTTATACAGACTTTCCAAGAGAGAGAGCTCAAGACCAGCAATAGGAAAACTAAGATTCCCGATATTGGCTTTTTTTGTTAATTTTCGGAAGAATCTAAAAAGATTATCAGTCTTATTCTTGGCATAAGTTTTAAAAACAATCTGTTTATCAAACATAACGACTTCAGTAGCTTGTTTGTACTGATTAACGATAGAAAGTTCATCAGGGATATCAAACGAGGAAAGATTGAGTTCAAGAGCTTTGAGACCTCAGATATACCGATTTCCCCTAAGAAACTCCGTGCAATGCTTTTTGACAATAGTCCGATAGAAAAGAACTAGGATTTCCTCCTTGCTATAGCTATGTTCAGGATCTTTGACGAAAAAGATATTCTTTTTGAGATTTTCAAGATATCACCTGATTTTCAGATAATAGATAGACTTATACATTTTCTGCACAGAGTAATCATCACCCAATGAAGTCTTGAGCAATCCTGCTATCTTATCACCATCGATAAGCTTTCATTTATATTTTATCAGTCTTCTGACAAGATTGTCAAAAATCTTATTTGCCATATAGTAGTAAGTACCTATAAAATGATTACAAAAAAAAATAATGTTTTGTACAAAAAAATCAAGACGTTTTTTCCACAAAAATTCAAACAGTTTTTCTATTGCATTTATTTTTTAAAACTATAAAAGAAGACTTACCCAAACTTTTTTATATTATAGCATACGATGAATCAGATGAACCTCATCACACCAACCGACATATTACAAAAGAGAGTGTCGCTCGACAACGTTCGCGCTACGTTCACAGACAACGGAAATGGATGATATGATGTGGTCTTAGAGATAAATTCGAATAAATTTCTTATAACAATGCAAAATATTGCAGACCATATAGAAAGCTTCGAAATCATAGCCACCAAATGATTCATAGAGATATCAAACAAAATTATACTTATGATCAGAAAATTGGTTGAACATCTTCGATATAGAACAGACTAATATACTATCAAAAGTCATCAAGTCAAAGGCACATAAGGTCGGACTTTAGAGACTTTACAGACTTTAGACTTTAGCGACGAGCGTATGGACGAACAACACAGTCTCATGATACAGGAATATGCCAAAAACCCTCTTCAGAATTTTGCTATGGAAAAATACACAATCAAGCAACAAGAAGGGAATTTTATCTGTTGAGACGATATTGTCGTATATTTAGATATCAAAGACAATAAGATAGCGGAGTATAGCTTTGACGGAAATTGTTCAAACATCACTACCGCTGCAGCTAGCTATCTATCGGAATTTATCAAAGGAGAAGCTATTGAAGATATTCTCCATCGAAATTATCAGACCATGGTAGATCATGGATTTGAAGTATCTCCAAGAAGAAAAAGAGCAGGAGTTATTGCCATATTAGCGACAAGAAATGCGATTCATACATATATAAAAGATGGTAAAGAAGACACATTCGGAGATTTGATAGAGGACTAATTGAGACAGAAGTGTATATGAATTGACATTTTTTTAACAAAAAATGAGAAAAGTCTGTTAAAAAGCACATAAAATTGATATTGAAAACAGTAGACAAATATATAGCATACAATCAAATATCAACTATTTAGCATTTAGCATTTGATATGAAGTCGATTAAGCATCTTCTAGTCAATATCATTCTCAATGGAGCAGTGCTGTATGTCATCGTGCACTATATACCAGAGCTTTGATTCAAGATACAGTCAATTTATAAAGATACATACATTATCTTCGGCATATTAGGGATAGTATTCCGACTTATAAATTCAGTCCTCAAACAAATACTCAATATCCTAACATTACCCGTCAGATTAATAACATTATGATTGTCATCATTGGTAGTAAATATCGTAGTACTGTATATCTTTGAGTGGACAGTAAATTACTTAGATTTAGGCATTACGGTACAATTATGAGCTTTGACCCAAACAATCATATTATCAGTAATTATCAGCGCAATATACTTTTTAATTAAAAAAATAATATAAAATGAGAAAAAAAACATTCTTTCTTATGTGGGTAGTAGTCATCCTGTTTATAATGATCGTAATCCCATACATCCAGAATGCATGAGCAGGCCCATCGACATCAGGAATCTCGTTTTTCATGTGATATTATACAATGAACAGCTTTCCAACAGCTTACCTATATATAATGACTCTCTGAATAATTTTCTGAGTGATACTGACAATATTTATCGAATCACGATTGAGAGACCTCAAAGATAGTGAACCTACGAAATTTGATCTCAACCAATAAACAAAAAAAATAGAGGAGTAAACTGAATATCTTATCTCATACAGGTAGGTAATTGTATGCGTATTTTAAATTATTAATGAAAGGTGATTATGAGCAAAACGTACAATGTGACCAGGGAGGTCGCATCAAAATCTTTGAATATCTCTACAAGGACCATTGATAGATATATCAAGAGTGGGAAGTTATCGTATAAGAAGATCGCCAACAAAGTGTTGTTAGCGAAAGAAGAAGTAATCTCATTGAAACAAGAGTTCGCTACACTCCATCAAGAACTAAACACAGAAATCATCAATCAAACAGGTGATACAAATTCTTCAGGATTATCCAACAAAAATGATCTGGAAAATGCCATTGATCAAAAAGTAGAAAAATTCTTCTTGATTTTCAAAGAAAAAGAGAAGATGCTAGAAGAGAAGAATAAAGTCATTTTCGTACTCCAACAAAGAGTCTCTGAACTTGAAAGCAAGATACAACATATGATAGCATTACCTGATTACAACAAAGAGAAACAAGAGGCTATCATAGAGAAGCAAAAATTAGAGGAAAAGATAGGACAACTCAAGGGAATGATAAAAAGTGAAAAACGCATAAACCTTATTTTCATGTGACTTTCCCTTATTTTCATCGTAGTTGCTGGATTCTTCATATTAAAAGGATAATCCGAATTTCTCTACACCATAAGATTCCGGTTATATGGCCCGGAATTTTTTTATTTAATAAATTTTTATTGACTTATGGGTTATTATTAGTATATTAACTAACATATATTTTAAAGATGTTAAAATATGGTGCAATGATAGAAATGCTGGGGCAATATAAGAGACTAATCATTTCAGGGATGATGTTCATCCCGAGTTTTCTCTATATGATGTACGCTACGATATATCTGCTAGAAAAGAAAAAAATAGTGAAGAAATTGATGCAGATGAGGAAACCATTAATGGAGAGGATTAACGGGACAATAGACAGTCAAGAAAGAGGAGAAATGGAAGAATATATGGTCGATACAATAGAAAAGATTAGAGATGAAATACATGCAATCAGGCAAGAAATACATGAACCCAAAGAGATGAGAAAACGAGAAACTGTATCCTATGAAAGAGAATATAATGCCATAAAAGATATGGAATGATGACAGACATTCTATCCGTCATATGAAGAAAACAATGAAAAGATACTTCACAGAGAACAGGTCAGAATAATGAATCAGAACATCACGAAGTTCATTGCAATCTATAGAGATAGACAAAACACGATAAATCAGAAGGATAAGATTATTCAGGAACTCCAGCAAAGGGTCAAAGAAGCTGAATATGGATTACAGATGGAGAGATATGAACAGGAAAACAAAAATATCGATGATTTGGAGAGGGAATTAGATGATATTCAAACGGAACTGTATGAGTTAAAGACAGAAGCTGAAGACGAGATATGAAAAAACAATGAACAAGCGTTATCAGAGATAGAAAAAAAGATAAAGCATGAAAAAAAGAGTATATCGATATTGATATTTTGAATCATCATCATGATATTGTTAGGAGTAGGTATTCTGATAGTGAATCTCTGGTAAGAAGGGAAAATATTATTTGAAGATATGGGAGAATATCTCAGCAAATTCCTTCCTACAGAAATCGAAGTTAATATTTTCCAACCATTTTTTAAAGTCATAATGACAGAATTTTACCATATTTTCTAATCATTTCTCCGGCATACCAAGATAGGTCTCGATATCTCATTTCTTGAGGATAAATACATTGCTTGTATAGAGATTATCTATGTTTCTGACGAGATAGTTATATTTCTGAGGGAATAACGTCATAATAGTATCAACGAGCTTGTTATAATGACGATGTGTTTTTCCGCTTTTTCTGAGGCCGAGATAATGACTCTTAGTCTGCTTATAATAATAAGAAAGATCATCTTGTGTCATAAAACCGTAATCTACGATATTATCCCAATCTCCTACAAAGAATGATGACAAACCGAATCTTGCAAGGAATCTGCTTCGGACCTTATAGCTTCATTTGCCATTGATATTGATGATTTCGTAATCAGTCAGCTTATCCTTCCATTCAGGGAATGTATGAAGGTAATTAAGATAGAATTCAAAGAAATATGAATCTGTATCTCCTTCGACCATGATGATATTATTCACAAAAAATATCTTAGAAAGATTTTCGAATTTAAGGAGATGCACCAAAGTAGCTTCATCAGAAGATAGAGTGACAAAAGGATTTTTTACATGAGTAGATCCATCGATATTCGAGAATCTATAAACATTTCCTATATTAGATTCATTGATGAAAAGAGGAGAATAGGTGGAAATAATAAATTGAGTCCCGATATGATGGTTCATTTTTTCTATCATTCTAGAAAAACTTCTCTGCATCTGGGGATGAAAGTGCATCTCAGGCTCATCGACGATGATAATTCCATGATTGAGATCATATCCATACATAGTGAATATCATGGAAAGCAAAGATTGCTCTCAATCACTCAACTCAGCAAAGGTGATACGCTGACCGAATTGATTCGTAAGAACAAAAGTCAGCAGAGTATCAGCATATTCTATATGTAAGGTCTTATTGAGATATTTATTGATTGCACCCACAAGACTGGTATAGAAATCTGATTTCCCCAATTTCTCAAGATATTCAACGATATCCTGCTCACTCATATCCAAGGTAGAATGATTAGAGATAATATTTCGGACTTTTTTCGCACAGAGATAGAATCAGATATATGAACGGAATTCAGAAGAAAATTTATCTCAGATAAAATGATTCCATGCATGGGGATTGACGGTATTTGAGACATTCCTCATACTTCTGTTTTCACCTATTATACCTATACAGTTGGCAAGAGGTATCAAAGGTTCTTCATGATTAGGCCTTTCATGATCATTATAGATATCTATAAATATCTGGATGAGTTCCGTAGTCTGGAGATAGAGGAGAACGAATTTTTCTTGAAGCGAGAATCATGTTTCATCAATAGATACTCTCTGGGATTTTATATCGAATGTACATGCCAAAATAAAATCTTTCGGGATAGACTGTATCTCATGGGAAGAAAAGTTTGGGTAGGAAATATTCAAAGTACTATAGGTACTTACAAGCCTATTGAGAATATCTGCATGATCGGAGATATATTGCATATTATCATAATCATGTTGGGTCAAGGTAAAATGGACGATGACCTGTGATGATTTATCCGGAGTCGTGAAATGAGAACGGAGTCATTGGGTGTGCTGTTCATTGATAATTATCACGTTCTTTTTGTTCGTAAGTATGCTCTGTCTATCGTAGATATAATCATTGAGGATAGCAACCTTGAAAATCTGCCTGAAAATATGAAGAAATCAGCTCTTTCCAGCACCATTTGGTCAGATAAGGACATTTACATTATTATTTTCCCTATTATAAAATTTTATCCCTTCATGGGTGGAAAGATCAGCTTGATAAGGATAACTCAAGAGATTGGATATCCTGATATTCGTCAATTGCATGAGGTATGCGGGGAAGTATAAATGCTTGTTTATAAGTACCGAATAAGTATATTCAAATGGCTAAATTTTGCAAATTTAGGGCGTATATCCATTTTTTTATGAGATTACCACCATCAGACATGAATCATAAGGAAACTATAGAAAAATATGCAGGATCGATGCATGAATTAGGGGAAGATATTTGAAATCTGGAGTATGATGCATTAGTGGAACTCTTTACTGTCCTGACGAAAAAATTCGCAAAAGACGCTATACATGACAAAGAGCTCAATCATCCTCAGGTATCAGCATACCTATCAGATATATCCAAGGCTTTACAAGAGATTTTGGACAAAGATATGCAGCCATTAGCCAATCTATGCAGAGAATACAATAGAAAAGGGATAAAATAACATTTATCAGATAATGATACCCATGGATCATCAACTATTCTCATTCAAACAGAAATCACAAGATTTCATAGTGACGGAAGAATTACCATTTGCTCTCAAAGGAGAGGGGGAAGTATTCTTCGTGTTTTTCGAAAAAAGAAATCTAAATACTATGGATGTAGTGAATCATCTCTGCACTTCATTCGATATTTCCAGACTAACGCTTGGAATAGCATGATTAAAGGACAAGAAAGCGATAACCAGACAGCGAATATGTATTTACAAAAGTGCATTGAAGAAAATCTGATGAGAGAGAGCATTTTTGGAAAGCATAGAAGAAGTGGTAAAAGTACTCAAAACATGATGGCATACACAGCCGATAGGTATGAGTACACCCATAAAGAATGGTTTTTATATAAGACTAAGAGCCAATAAAAAACTTAGCAGGGAAGAAAGGGACATCTCCAGTAGAAAGATTGAAAGCATCTTCAAAAAATGATTTCCTAACCTATTTTGAAACCAGAGATTCTGAATAAGCGGGATAAATCCCAAACAAGGAAGTGATATCTTGCAATGAAGGTCACACATAAGAGACAAAAAAGAGATAGTCTTCAAGATACAGGCATATGCAAGCAAAATATTCAATGAATATCTCCAATCTAGATCAAAAAAATGACTACAAATCCTAGACGGAGATATAGTGCTGCATAGAGAGAAAAATGGAGAAAATGGATTTGGTATATACCAAGCGAAAACAAATACCATCAAAATATTTGATGATAGCAAAAAAAATGATCAATTTTTCCGTTATCCGAATGCGACAAAAAACGAATTACCATTCGATCGTGAGACCATGACCATAACATGACCAGTCATCTGATATAACATCCTATTGGCTCCAAAAGAAAGTGAAGCATGACACAAAGAACAAGGTTTATTGCAAAAAAATGGAATCACAGAAAAAACCATAAAATTATGCAAACAATATAAGATATTCTGAATCAGAAGACCACTTCGGGTATTCCCATTACATATGAGCGAAACTTTCCAACAAGACGATATTTTACTGAATTTTACCTTACCATCATGATCTTATGCCTCTATCATCATAGATGAACTAGGCAAAACCGTATGAATAGACGTATCCTAATGATAATCTTTAGAAAGAAAATTGCTTTGAAAATCGGGGTGAAAAAGATAGTATAAGAGATACCTAAAAACAAAAACCTACATATGACCAAAAAATTTGTAAAAGCAATTAAGACAAGAGATTTCTGGGTAGAATACATAAGCCTATATGTATCGATAATAATAGCTACCTTGATAGTCCAGATGGCACTATTGAAAATGGAAATTAGTATCATAATTTTCTGTCTCATAAAGTCATTATTAGTAACAGTCCCGAATATCATAGCTATTATGTATGGCAGGCGGATCACTATAGTGATAAATCATTGGTTCATGGAAGTAATAGTGTATGTCCTGTGTAGCATACCGTATATGGAAATCACCTTGATTTACCTCTATAAGCAAGATATCAAGCTGACGTGGAATATGATCACAGATTATGCTACGGTATATTTTGTGATGGGATTTTTTATCAAATGGTATCTTGGTTTATCAAAAAGACTGATAAATAAGATATTCGATGGGGAGTTGTTTTGACTCTCCATTTTTTTAATAAAAAAATCAACGGTTCAGTAGAGGAGAGGAATCATTTTTGACTTTTCCAACGGTTCTGATTATACTTATCACATGATTAATAAGAAGAATCAGAAAAATGAGCAGAAAGATGAAATAATGTCTGATAAAGGACAAGGTTTTGGTGAACAAAAGAAAAAAGAAATATTTGAAAATCTGAACGACAGAAAAGATAATTTGGCTGCTTTCGATGAGGAGCTCATAAAGGACTATCTGATGGTATGTAACAAAACATATGAAAAATTAGCAAGGATGTGAGATACCCCACAACTGCAAGAATGCAAAAAGAATGCTAAACAATATATAGAAAGTATTTTAGACGCAGACATTGATATAGACAACAATGAAATCAGCAGAATAAGACAGTTGAGTAAATGAGAAAGATTTTTATTCTGATCAAAATTCTGAAAACATTTCAAGATGGAATTATGAGAATTCAAGGATATCAATCGAATCAATAAAAAGGAATTAGAAACAGTTACGAATATAAACAACATCAAAAAATGAGATCGATTCATGAGATTACATAGAGATATAGGAGTAGATCTGTCGGAGATGACGGAAATACTATACAAGATGAAAGTATTTCTAGATACCTATAAACCCAAAGAGAAAATCAGATATTGTATTGCATTAGGTCGGCTCCAAAATAGTGAATTCATAGAGTATTTCAGAAAACGATTACAAGAGAATCAAAAAGACAAGACATCAAACATCATAAAAGTATATGATGAGACGAGAAATTATTTAGCGAAGCAATGAAGACTGGCAAATACACCTATAGAATGAGACTATAATGAGTTCAAAGAGCAATATATTATCAAAGACAAAGATCCGAAACAACCAAGTTCATTGAATCAAGCATTAGCTGCCTATGAAAAAGAAGGGAAAAGGATGAAAGAAGGCTGCATGATTATAGATTTAGATAAGGTACAGAAAATGATGCTATACAATAGATAACAGATGATCATTTATTGATTTAGAAAAATTATAACAGGGTAGAGGACTACATTTTGAATAGCTTTGATAGAAAACCATACTATTACAAGAATATAAATGAAACTATGGACATATACGATGCGGCACACAACGGGGATTGTTTAAAACAAACAGAGTAGAGGAGCAATCCTCTATTATTTTTTATTTTCTTGATATAACAACATATAATGTTATAATCCAATTATCTTTTATTTCCCCTAAGAGTTATGTATCTAGACAATCCGGAACTCCAGAAACAGATGGCTGAAGCTACCAAACAGAAACGGGAAAAGCTAGTTTTTGGTGATACACCATACAAATGTATAAAATGCTGAAAACTTAAAGATCCAAAAGATTTTGTCGTTCAACGATTAGACAATTATCGAGTTGGAAAATATCGTTATCTCTATGAATGTAAAGAATGCAAAAAAAATAGGATTTACAAAAAAAGAGATAAAGATAGAGAAACCATAGATTGAGCTATAAATATCATCATAAAGCAACTACAACAATGAGCAAAAAACAGAAAGATAGATTTTAATATATCAGTCGACGATTTGTTAGCTCTACGGGAAAAACAAGGTGGTAAATGTTATTATACATGATATGATATGGAATATTGATGTATATATTACAAAGAAGGAAAAGAAGCCGACAAAGCAAAATGGCAGTTATCATGTGATAGATTGGATAATAATAGGGGATATGAAAAAGAAAATATTGTCCTCTGTTGTACTATAGCCAATAAAATGAAGAATATACTTTCTCAAAATGAATTTTATCAGATCTGTAAGGATATAGTCGACCGCCAAAAGAACAAGTAAAACGAGGTTCTTTTGGATGCGAGAGTTATACTTACCGTCTGCGGAAACTTAAATTATGAATGAAGTGAAAGAATTTGAGACCTGCCTGCGGTAGGCAGGTTTCCAAAGCGGTTTAGTACATTAACACAAAGCACAATTAGTCTAACCATAACCTTGCAGAAAATACAATTGCAATGATACACAATATATCTTGTGCAAAGTTCGTTGTGTGATAATGCAGGTAGTATAAGCATTTTAAATATAATTATTAAAACAAATATACTGTGGTATAAAAAATTTAATATGCATCTATAGAGACAGCAAACACACAACTAACAAAAAACACCCCAAAAAGACAAAAATCAAGAAAATACATGTTTTTGACGAAATTTTAAGCCATATTTTTAGATCTAAGTGGTACTTAGTGCCACAGAGTAGCAAAAAACACCAGTTTTAAACCAGTGTTTTCTATATTTTAGTGGAGGAGTACTCCTCTATTCTAAAAAACTTTTTTTGACTTTCAATTTTTCCATATTTCAACTTTTCAATGTTTCAATTAACGTTTATTATTTTCATATTCTTGAATCTGTTTTTTTACTATTTCTTCATCATCATGATTAGTAACCCCAAACCATTGATCAGGAGTTGGATATAATTTTATTTTGACTCACTCGTTTTTTATCAGATTTGATAGCTCCAAAGGAAGATAACACTCTATTTTCCTATCTCAAGGATGGTCTTTTTTGAATTTTGATAATACCTCATCGAGGAAATGTAAGATATCAAGGGTTAATCCAAACATATTCATACTACACAAATCATCTTTTTTCAATCAGATTTCTGATAATTTATTTTTTTCTATTCACAAACATTCTTTAATATCCTGGATATACCCTCCCCCATCTACGGTAAAAATTCATCTATTAGTAGATCAAACCTCAGGGATCACATTTTCAAGAACATATCCAAGAGAAACAGATTCGTCCGAATGCTGTAAATGATCAAACAATAATTTAAATGAATGAGCTCAATAGATATCATCACCATTACAGACGACAAAAGATCAATCTATAAGTTGTTTTGCGCTACAGAGAGCATCTACTGTTCATCGTGGTCTATCTCTCACAGCATCATCAAATTGCTGTATGGCGTATTCCACGGGAATTCATTGATAGCTATCTCCAAACATTTCTTTGAACGGTAGTTCCGTCATTTTACCGACGATAAATATTATCTTAGAGAATCCTGCGGGCAAAGCTTGATAAAGAGAATATTCGATAAGCGTTGAATCATTGGGTCAGACCTTTGCAAATTGTTTTACCTTTCCACCGAAACGAGACGACATTCAAGCAACCATATACACCAACGAGATTCCTTTTTCCATAGAGAGACAATAAACAATAAAAATACACTTCTTATAGAAACCTTATAAGATATTATCGGGATAATTTCAAGTCTTTCAGAAAAATTACTCAGTTTAACTTATACTAATTGATATTGATTTTTATCGAAAAATGGGTATAAGTCTAGTCTCAAAAATCAAATGATTAATCATCAAAAAACAATCAAAAATGCCAGACACTAATGTAGCAATCGAGCCTATTTCAGGCTACTTCGTTGTGCTAGACGAAGAAGAAAAAAAACAATTTTCTCAGACCATGAGAATGGATGTAGGTCGTGGTGGAATATTCTACCAGAAAGATGATCTTATCTCTTTACTTGGAGCCAATAAGGCACTCAAAGGAAAAAAGATGCACATCATCGAAGTGATGGTCCCCCAACAATCAATAATCAATCCAAATTGTAAAAAATTTGGAATCAAATGCGGGCAAGGAATTGCCATCACAAACATCGAACCTTTCACAGCGCAATGAAAGATTTCGAATTAACATAATGCGGTATAAGAGGGCTTGTGTATCTTGCCCTCTTTTTTTGTTATTTGAGATCACCTTATTTTTTTTAAAAAAAACTACCTGATACATAATCAGGTAGCCGTCTGTTAAGAGACGGCCGTGCCTATTATCTATTAGGCGTACAGAATAAGTAAACTCATCTACTCATTTTGTATGCCAAATAAATTCAAAAGCCGTCTCTAATGGAATGCAAGCCGTTCGCTTTGGTAAGGTACTGATACTTGCGGACAAATCCTTAGAATACTAAGAGATTTGAAATGATTGCATTGATGGTAATAACAGGTCCAAGTGACATAACTCATTTTTGTTTAGTGGTGTTTTTTTGTTTACGTCTAGAATATAAGAGAGCAACACAAGAAAACAAACAGATAGTACGATTATCCTCTATCCATTCGTTAGCACAAGATGTAAAAGAAAACACTAAGTATATTGTCAAAAACTAATAATTATTATATTATAATATACAAAAAAAGGCCAAGACATAAGTCTTGACCTAATATATTAAGATTTTTCTTAGGATTTTATTCTGTTGCTTCTGTAGGAATAGTATCTGCGGTAGCTGGAGAAGTAGCTCAGAAATCTACCGTAGGAGCAACGTCAGCTCACACATTGGCTTCAAATTGTTCAGCCTTCTCGAAATTAAACAATGAAGCGACGATATTTGCAGGAAATCTGCGGATATATACATTCAAAGTATTGACTGCATCATTGAAATTCTTTCTTTCCACAGTAATCCTATTTTCTGTACCTTCAAGCTGCGTCATCAAGTCACGGAATGCTTGGATAGATTGGAGCGTAGGATAACTTTCGACAACCGCCAACAATTTAGAAAGTGAAGATGTTACCTCTCCTTGAGCTTGTTGGAATGCAGCGAGTGATTTAGCATCCTTGATATCGACAGTGATTTTGGTTGCGTTTGCTCTAGCATTTACTACAGCGATCAAAACACCGCTCTCTTGTGCAGCTGCACCTTTGACAGTATTAACGAGATTCGGGATAAGATCCAATCTTCTCTGGTAAACATTTTCTACTTGAGACCATGCAGTTTTGACTGCCTCGTCATATTGTACTAGAGTATTATATTTGCCGACGGAGAAAAGAATGACGACAACAATAATAGCTAAGATAATAAGCCATGTCTTTTTCATGAAACAGATTTTTTATAAGGTAAAATTATTGATTTTAGTACACACTTCAGAAAGATAGTGATGTACATCATGGATAAGCGAAGGTATCTTACGATCCTCTACCCTATCATCCAAAAGATAATAAAAACTCTGACTATTACAAGACCAAGCATCATCGAAGAGAGAAATTAATTCTTTGATATCAGAAGGCAACTGCATCTCAGGATATTTCAATAACATTGCTCATTCCCATATGACTTGCATTCATGGCAAGATATATGTAAGAAAATCCCTTCCATGACGCTGAGAAAGATATTCCTCTCTCAACTGAATGCGTTTATTGCGAATTTCCAGTTCAAGAGCGGATCTAAGGTCAGAAAAGTTAATAGATATAGACAACAGTATATCATTTCCATAGAATAATGATGAATGATTTTTAATATCCAATAGTTTCAGACAAAAGACATCATGACCTTCAGAAATGTCATCTTGTGTCAATATAATAAATTTCTCATGAACCAAGAGATGTCTTATAGCATCAAAGGAAACAAAATTGACATCATTGACAATCAAGACTGGTATTTCATGAATTCCTTTTTGATAGAGATAGATAGAGAGTAATCAATCTTTCAATACATCGAGAATACGTTGAAGTTTTTTGATAGTCATAAAGAGCAAGTAAAAGGATAAACAAAAGATAGAAAATAATAGGAAGATAAATTATCGGCTTCAAGAGGATCAACCACCTCCGAAACTACCGCCACCAAATCATCAGAAACTTGAACCTCATCAGAAACCAGAACCTCAACCAAACCATAGAGGTCATCAGCCAATACCCGTTTTACCATATAATCACATCAAAATACCAAATAACAAAATGACGTATGATACAACTAGCGAAATAACGAAACTAGCGATAATCCAAGTGACGAAGAAAGAAAGGATAATGCCTACTCCAGCATAAATGAATCGCCCATATTTTCTCATTTTTCTTCATTTTCCTGTGAGAGAAGGAATAGTAATCCGACGACCAAAAGCCGATATGAGGAAAACAAATAGGAAAAAAATATATATCATAGATTTATCAGAAAAAGAAGTATTAGATGTTTTTGAGGTTTCTTGGGAATAAGCTTGCAATAGAGCCGGATCTTGTTTTATATATCATAAGACATCATCAAGCATTTGCAGGATACCTTGATAATAATCACCTTGTTTAAAGTTTGGAGGAAAGCGAGCTTCGCCTATCCTCTTGGTAGTAAGATCAGGAAGTATTCCCTCTAATCCATATCCTACCTGGATAGACCACTTTTTATCATCAACCGCTATCAAAAGCATCAACCCATTATTCTGACCTTTTTTTCCTACTCACCATTGATTCCCCACATCTACCGCCGCAAGATTGATATCATCATCGACAGTTGGAACTACCAATATAGCTATTTCGATACTCGTAGCTTGTTCTATCTCTTGGATTTTAGCATTCAGATCAGCTTTTTGTGTTTCGGAAAAGACTCCGACTTTATCAGTAATATATCATTCATAGTTTGGGATAGTAAATCCATAAACTACTCAAAGCAAAGATATGAATAGTAGACTTTTCGCAATAGATTTTAACATACAATGAGTACAATATAAAATCCACAAAGAATTATTGTTGTTGTTTATTATCAATTGAGGTATTTTTATCCGGATAACAACAGACAACAGTATCCAAATATTGGACACCACAA
Organism: uncultured Candidatus Peribacteria bacterium; assembly: GCA_964463255.1. GTDB lineage: Bacteria > Patescibacteriota > Gracilibacteria > Absconditabacterales > Absconditicoccaceae > CAJBLF01. The sequence continues at coordinate 37,432 of CAYXBC010000023.1, forward strand.
AAATATTCACAAATAGAAGTATTTTTTACTGCACATTTATGGGTATTAGTTTCATCAGCTTGATTCCAAGGGCATTGCATTTGCCTCCATGAAGTCTGATCTGCCGAAATAAGATCTATATCCATATTTGCACCATCCAGAATTTTGACTTCCATTATTCAAAATTCAAAATTTAAAATTCCGCTGAAAGCGGTTTAGTATGTTCCATCCGATTTGGATTTAATCTCCGTGAATTTCATAATAGTCTTTTCAAAATAGAGCTCTGATTCGCCGACAGGTCCATTTCTATTTTTTCTCACACAGATATCAGTCAATCCTTTCTTATCAGTATCAGGATCATAGTAATCTTCTCTATGAAGCATAATTACTCCATCAGCATCTTGTTCAATCGCTCCAGACTCTCTCAAGTCAGACAACTGAGGCTTTTTATCAACTCTTTTCTCTACTTCACGAGAAAGTTGTGACAATGCCATAATAGGGATTTCAAGTTCTCTCGCAAGTTCTTTGAGACCTCTAGAAATTTCAGAGATTTCCTGGACCCTATTACCAGAATATCATGAATTCGATCAGCTCATCAACTGGAGATAATCGATAATGACGAGGTCAAGTGTAGTCTTTTCTATCTTCAGTCTTCTGATTTTTGATTTCAATTCTGGAATCGTAGTAGATCATTTATCATCTATAAATATATTTGTCTCAGAAAGTAATTCCATAGATTCTCCCATTATGGTAAAATCCTCAGTATCAAGTTGTCCTTTGGCAATTTTTCCCATAGGGATACCAGAAACCATAGACAATACTCTATCTGCAATTTGCTCAGAACTCATTTCCAAAGAAAACAATGCAACACTTTTTTTCTGATCCACTGCCATATTTTTCAATATATTCAATGCAAAAGCTGTCTTACCCATACTCGGACGAGCTGCAAGGATAATAAGCTCAGCAGGTTTAAATCAACCAAGCATTTCATCCAATCCATGATAGCCAGAAAATACTTTTTTGAGATTTGCTTTTTCTGGATGATCAACAATATCCATATACTCCTCTACTCTTTTATTCAAAATCTCTCAGATAGAATGAACCTTTTCCGAAACATTACTCTGAGTAAGGTCATAGATTCTCTTCTCGATATCCTGCAAAACAAGAAGAGTATCTTTTTGTTCATAGACATCACCGATAATCTTCTGGGAAGTCTTGAGGATATTCCTGAGTACGGATTTCTCCTTCACAATTTTGACATATTCCGGACATGAAGAAGTACTTAACAAATAGCTGGAAAGTTCATAAAGATAATCAGTACCGCCTATAGCGTCAAGGACAGCATCTTTGGTCAGCTGATCAGCCAAAGTAACAACATCTATAGTCTTACGGGATGATCGAAGATTTTTGATTCCTTGATAGATATAGAAATGCTCTCTATTATAAAAATCTTCAGGAACAAGTCATAATCCATCATAATAGTACATCAGTTCATTATCCATCAACACTCATCCGAGCGATCATTTTTCAGCATCGATATTATGCGGAGGTAATTTGATATCTTCGAGACTCACCATAGTATACATCTTTTAGAAAGTAAATTGTTTATGTTCTGCAATAATTTTTTTATAGGTCTCATAAAAGGGTGTAATCTTACTAAGTATTTTAGGGAATCACTGTACATCCCTGTAATCTCTCTCAATCTTGCCTTCAAGATAATCAAATTTACCGACACTGAGGATTGACATATACATCAGAGGATCAGTGAAGTGACTAGCAGAATCTATACATGCCATCATTTTGGCTTCCGAAGTTTCAGGAACCACATCACGATTCCTATGAGACCTGACACAATGAACGACTTTTTCTATGATATCAGGCGCGATTCATTCAGATTCTAGAATTTTTTGAGTAAGAGTTGATCATTTGATTGCATGATCTTCTTCATCCACCGGATAATGACCGATATCATGAAACCAGATAGAAAGAAACAACACAAAAGAATCCATACCTTCATGATTATCTAAGGCGAAGATAGCCCATTTTTGAAGTTGTTCAAGATGATTCTTAAGACCAAAACGATCACATCAGAATTCATCATCTGGATTATTCTCTATCATAGTAAAGAAGTACTGGCGAGCTTTCTTGATAATATCCTGTTCCAGAGAAGATAACGGATAACGAGCAAGATATTCCATTATATACACAAAAAAAGGATAAATCTATCTAAGATGTATATATTTAATTTTTTATTGCAAGAGCAAATAACAAGAAAACATAGGTAAGAACTATGTTTTTAACAAGAATTTGACAGGATTCTGACAATATATTTGTAATATCCCTAAATGCATTATTATGATTCAATGACAAGTTCCTTCAATTTCTTCTTAGCTTGTTCATTGGATGGCTCATATTCCAAAACCCTGAAAAAATATTTCTTAGCATTATCGAGATCACTGATTTCCTGGTAGAGATCAGCCAACGTTAGCATATATGCAGAATTGGTAGGCCTTAGTTTGATGACTTTTTCCAGCTCATTGATAGCATCAGATTTCCTATCAGTATTATAGAGCAGTTCTACCATACTAATATAGTATTTAGGATTAGTGGGATTGATAGTAATCGCTTTTTGTATGAGCATTTCTGCTATAGAGAAGTCTGCAGAAGTGAGATAGATTTCGCCTATCTGCCATATAGCTTTATGATCTTTAGGATCCAAATCCACGATTTTTTTGAGGATTGGTAAAGCTTTCTTATGGTTACTCATAGTAAAATACAGATCAGCCAATAGTTTATTCAATTCTTTATCCTCTTGATCGATAGCCAGTCATTCAATGATTTTTTTCTCATATTCATCAAGCTTACCATCTTTCCTTAGTCATAATGCATCATAGATGATTTTCTCAAGCAGTTTCCTTCTTTTAATGATGGTGGTTTTGTATTCTTCATCAGATTCCATCATATCAATATCAGGAGAACTAGACATCGATACAGAAGGCCTGATAATATCTTCTATCGTAGTTTCCATAGATTGAGGTTGTTCGACAGTATAATTAGGTTTTTGCTTATGGAGACGGGAACCTAAATCTAAAAGTTTAGAAGTATAGAGATGTACAAACTTTTTTCTAAATCTCTGCAACGCATCAAACGTATCTATCTTAGCAAACAGTACAGCTAGTTTTCTGAAAATCTTCATGGAAAATAATAATGCTATGATTGATATAGACAATCAAACAAGGATGATAGTCAACAACAGTCGGAGCAATACTGATATCTTCAACATAGTTATATATAACAGAGTAAATATTTTTTATCAAAGGAAAATTATCTTGTATGCGGTTTGCCTTTATATGGTTGTTTGCTAGGTCAAGATCCATTAGCAGCAATTTCCTTGAAGGGCTCTGCAGGAGAATTGGGCAATTTAACGTTTTTGATGGTAGTATACGGGATTCTAACTATCATACCACCTTCTTTAGTTTTTATCGTAACATCTCAATTCATAATATTGAAAGAGAAAACCGTTCAACATACTTCACATCAGTTATTTTCTACATATGATCATTTAGGAGGAAACTTCTTGCTATCCTCTATATAGGTATCAAGTTCATAAATCAATGAACATTTAAGCTTTCAGCACCTTCATTTCAACTTCTCGATATCTCTTCATTCAAGGTTTTGAAGTACGATATTCTCTATCTCTACACTCGGTAAAGCTCTAGAACTCTTACAGCAGAGATTTATACCGTTACATCAGACAAGACAATCCGTACCAGGAGACATCTTAATCATATCTCTTGCTCCTATCTGGAATAGAAATATATTTTTCCCTATCTCTTGCCTAAATTCCTTGACGAAATCAGTAAACACATATCTCTCTTCGGAATAGAAGTAGAAGTAGAGTTGATCAGCAAATATCTGGTATCTAGCTGTAACGGGGATTGAATCCTTAAAATTCTTCTTGAATAATTTCTTGAAAAGCGGAAAGATATCTAAAGCAAGAGCCTGCTGTTCCTGGAAAAAATCTTTATCCTCACCTTGCAATACTTTCTGAAAAGATCCTTGCCTATCCGTCGCTATCTCATGTCCCAGATACGTACCTACGGTCTGTTTACTGACTCACGTCTGATCCACCGAAGTATAGACAATTTTATCCCCAGCTTTGAGGGTAGCAAACGTATCATCATTGATGTTATTAATTAAAACATTCTTATTAGTATATCGATCCAATACATAGGCTTTGTTGACCATCACCATATTCAAAAAGATAAAAGATAGTTATTTCTTTATAGATTTTGTGACTGTTTGCCTCTTTCATGTAGAAAAATTAGAAATCATAGATTCAAATTCTTCTTTACTAAGATATTCTTTGTCCAAAAGCACAACAGAAAGCTTTTGAATCAACGCTTTGTTTTGTACGATAAGTTTTTTGGATTGTTCATAACAATCACTCATATATTTTTTGATCTTCTCATCGATAATCTGAGCTGTCTTTTCACTGTATCCTCTAAACATACTATATTCATTCTTGTTGTGTTCGAGATAGGTAACCGTTCAAAGCTCCTTGTCCATACCATATTTTACGATCATATTGGTGATAATATCCGTAGCTTTTTCAAAATCATTTGAAGCTCCCGTAGTGATATTGTCCGCACCGAAAAAGATTTCTTCAGCAGCTCTTCATC
>CAYXBC010000024.1:0-74589 GCA_964463255.1 uncultured Candidatus Peribacteria bacterium
ACCATACATCACCATATCACCGACCTTCTCCATCTGTCCAAAACATGGATATGTCATAGGAGAACACGATTATTGTCCAAAATGTGATAGAGAAGTTGGATATGTCGGAGGTGAGTTCAATGTAGATGTCAGAAAGAAACATACGTCAGATCCAGAAAAACTCAGAGTTATAGCAGAAAAACAATTTCAAGACTAATCCTACATAATAATCCCTTTTTATCTTCTTAACAGTTTTGTCGCCATGCAAACATTCTACAACAAAGACGGACAGGAAATCCATAGGACTCCTTGCCAAGTATTTACTCGCGTTATGGGATATCTTAGACCGGTCAGTCATTACAACATTGGAAAAAAATCCGAATTCTATAGCAGAAAATATTTCGATGAAGGAAAGACCGCTAATTCAACGTTTGTCAGACAATTTGGAGCGCAAGTATTCGTAGGTGGATGAGCATGTGGATGCGACTAATCCATGGAAGAGCAATGCATGAATATTAACAGTCAAGTGACCGTAGAAGACAGCAGCATCATTATGCTGTCTTGGAGTAACTTGGCTTTTTATTTATCTTTCCAAACCATGAACGAAACTCCTATCAAGATTTGAATCATTTGATGATCAGGACTGGATAATCCAGATATCTTGAAAAATCCCAAAGATATCGAAATCACTACTGAGTATGGACAACCAAGTTCTCTCCTCAAAACGGGAACTATAGCAGGAGTTGAGGTCGTCCTCTTAGCGAGACATGGAAGAGAACATACCATCCCTCCTACCCAGGTGAATTATAGAGCGAACATCATGGCACTCAAAAATATCTGATGCACCCATATCCTTGCGACTACCGCAGTAGGAAGTCTGAGAGAAGAAATCCAAAGAGGCGATTTGGTATTCCCGGATCAGTTCATCGATTTCACCAGAAGAAGAGAAGTGAGTTTTTATGAGACTTTTGCACCACATACACCTCTCCATACGCCTATGGCAGACCCATTTTCCCAAGAGCTTAGGACCTTGTGTATTGCGAGTGCTAGCGAGCTGAACATCCCTCACCATCCGACAGGAACGGTTATTACTATAGAAGGAGCGAGATTTTCTACGAGAGCAGAAAGCACTATGTTTAGGATGCGAGGAGCAGATATCATCAATATGTCTATCGCTCCCGAAGCAATCTTAGCTAACGAAGCAGGAATACCCTATGCTGCTATCGCGATGAGCACCGATTATGATTGTCGGAAAACGGATGAGGAACCCGTTACACGAGAAAGGATATTGGAGATATTTAGAGAGAATGCAGATAAAGTTATCCAATTGCTTTTATATACTATACCGAAGATTTCATGACTATCTTAGAAAAAGCGTATATCAAATCCGTCATTAGGACTGTCCCCAACCGGCCAAAACCAGGGATTATGTTTAGGGATATCACTACCTTACTCAAAGACGTCCATGGCTTCCAACAAACCATCGACATCTTAACAGACAGATATAAGCAGACCAAGATTGATGCTATCGTCGGTATAGAATCCAGAGGATTTATCATCGGTGCAGCATTGGCACATACGCTGAAACTCGCCTTCATTCCTATCAGGAAAAAATGAAAATTGCCTGCAGACGTTATCGCGGAAGAATATGCCCTGGAATATGGGACAGACATCATAGAGATTCATAAGGATGCACTCACACCATGAGATACTGTGCTTTTGGTTGATGATCTTCTGGCCACCGGAGGAACCATGATAGCTGCCTGCAATCTCGTAAAGAAGCTCGGCGCCTCTATCCACGAATGTTGTTTCATCGTCGATCTGCCTGATCTCGGAGGCAAGAAGAAGCTGGAAGATGCAGGGTACAAATGTTTTACGCTGGTAGAGTTCGAGGGAGAATAAGACTTGAAAACGTGGAGAATGGAGAATGGAAAGATGGAATCATTCCCTTAACCTCATTCCGGCGTCATGTGTTGCGGCCGGAATCCAGTTTGCCCAGTATGGATTCCTTCTTCCAAACCTTATCACAGGAATGAGGGACCACTGTGGCATGAGCATTTCAATATTTTAGCATATAAGCAATCCAGGGTGAAAATAGCGGGGATACAGCAGAGTACGATGATAGACTATCCAGGCAAGATTGCTTGTGTGGTCTTTACCCAGTGATGTAATTTTCGCTGCAGTTTCTGTCATAATCCCGAATGTGTGTTGCCTGAAAAAATGATGTTATTTCAGAATGATCTTATCCCAGAAGATGCCTTCTTTAATTTCCTCAAAGCCAGAAGATGACTCCTAGATGGCGTAAGCATCTGCGGTGGAGAACCTACCATACATGCTGACCTCTACGACTTCGCCAAGAAGATAAAAGATATGGGATTCTTAGTCAAGTTGGATACGAACGGAAGAGATTATCATACCGTCACAAGAATGATCCAGGATAAAATTTTGGATTATGTCGCTGTGGATTTGAAGCATTCGCTGCATAGCTATGAAGACGCAATAGGCGTTGCTCAACCCCCTGAATTTTATAATAGTTATCAGAAACTCTTACAGCTTTTATTGGAGAGTAAGATAGATTATGAATACAGGACTACGGTTGCCAAGGGGCTACATACCGCTGATGATATAGAGAATATGGCGGTGTATATCAGAGGTGCAAAAAACTATTATCTGCAGAATTATATCTGAGGCAATACTCTCGATCCTGACTTCTGAGGCACACCGTTCAATGATGAAGAACTTTTGCATTTCAAAGAGATAGCGGAAAGATATGTCCAGCATTGTGAGATTAGGAAATAAGAAAATCAGGGAATAGGAATGAGGGAATAGGAAACAGGGAACGGGTCCAAGGAATCCATAGTTACTCGTATACCTCATTCCGGCGTACCGGATTGGTGCCGGAATCCATGCTTTAAAGCTATATGTGGTATGGATTCCGGCCGCAAAGCTTATCGCCGGAATGAGGGGACCGGGGAATGGGGAACAGGGAATAGGAAACAGGGAACGGGTCCAAGGAATCCATAGTTACTCGTATACCTCATTCCGGCGTACCGGATTGGTGCCGGAATCCATGCTTTAAAACTATATGGGTATGGATTCCGGCCGCAAAGCTTATCGCCGGAATGAGGGGACCGGGGAATAGAAGACAGGGAGCAGGGAGCAGAGTCTGACCTACGTCTTATTAGATATTCCTCCTTTTCTGAAAGGAGGTGACCGAAGGTCGGAGGATTTTCAGTACTTTAGTAAAATCTCCCACTCCGCAGTCCTGCGGGGTCCTCCTCTTTCAATGAATATAGTATTCCATACTTTCTATAAATATTCGATTTGGATTACAATTCATCTCGCAAAAAAAAGAGGGGGGAAATCCCACCTCCTTGATACATGTACATAGTTTTTACAATCCCCGGATAACGGTCTGAATTATCTTTTTTTGGAGTAATTCATTTACCGTGACTCTCTTGAATTCCTTCAAGGTGATCCAATGACCATCTCCGAAAAGTGCATTCTCTTCCTGGAAAAAATCTGGCAACCCTACGCTTGTCGCGATAACAATTGCCTCATCTTCGTCCTGGCTTAGTCCACTGAATCCTAAGAATAAGGAGTCATTGAGCTTGATTGCGCCTTTGATCCCGAAGGGAGTCGTTCCGCTTGTGATGGCACCAGGCCGATAGAATATCGCCTGACATTTCATCTCTGCGTAGGCACGATATTTGAGTTGTTTCGTCCCATATTCTGGATCCTTCTGGTAGGGAATTTCCCCCAGCATACTCAACTGCAGCAACTGCATACTATCATCGTTTCTCTGGCATAATGCGAGATATCCGCCCTTCTGGGCATTGATTGAATAGAATATTCTCTCTGCAGTGGAAAAGATTTCTCTCACTGCCATTTGTGTGTACTTTTGCATATTTACCTATTTTTTGTTTGTTCAAATACTATATATTTTTTATGTCTAAAGTCAACCTCTGATGTTAAAATCATCAGGATGTATATGAAGAAAAAATGGTCGCTAATAGAATCAGAAATTATTTTTTGAAATGAGCGATACAGTCTTTGTAGCCGTCGAGATAGGCTTTGTGCATCTTATCGTTGCTGACATCGAGGACTTTGAGATTGAGACTCTTATAAAATAAATGCGTAACAGCTCACATATTTTCTACGGTATGATGTCTGAGTAAGATTTCAAACGAGACTGAGAGGTTATCAAATATCGTTTCTATCACCTGATTTTCTTGGAATTTATTGAGGGCGATCCCGATGATCTCATTATCTGGATAGCTTTTTTTTGCAAACTCTACAGGAAAATTATTGGTCGCTCCCCCATCCATCAGGAGGTGATTTTGATATTTTCTCACCGGAAATATCCCTGGCATCGAAACGCTACCGAGAAGAATAGGCGTCAGGTCTCCGGTATCCAAGAGCAAGAATGTCCCTTTTTTGACGTCGGTCGTTCAGATATAGGTCTTTATCTTGAGGTCGGTGATTTTTTTTGGCAAATCTTTGGTAAATTTTTCTTCAAAATAATCGAGATTTAATATACTTTCTTTGGAAAAAATGTTTATGGAAGCAAGTCCAAAAGGGTTTACACCGAAATAGATATCGTAGATCTCCTGTGCTGAATACCCTGCTGCTCGATAGCTTCCTATCAATGCTCACGCACTTACGCCGTAGATTGCCTGGATTTTGTCTTTGTAGCCGAGTTCCTCCAATCACTTTAGGATTCCTAATGCATAGAAACCTCTCGTCCCTCCTCAGGAAATAACGAGGGTGTATTTTTTATTGTTTCAAGGAATGAGATTTTTGAGTGATGAGAGTATGGGCATAGAAAGGTTTGTTATGTATAAATTTTAGATGATGGACCTTAATTAATTTTGGATGATGGATGATGGATTTTGGATGAAGGTAGTGTCTTATTATAATCTATTGTACTATACAATAGTTCATTTTAGTAAGTCCTGCATTCAACATTTAATATTATTTATTTACTCATTTCAGCCCAATCTCCTGGCTTTACTCCTGCGGCATTTGCCTCTTCGAGATCAATATGAAAATCTAATGCATAATCATCTCTTGCTCTGACTGCTACATTTTCAAATACAACTCCTCTGATTCCTCAGACATGTAAATTGATATCATCACCATCCTTGATTCCCATTTCTTGTGCCTCTTTGACGGTGCAATGTAAATGTCTCTGGGCTACCATAGCGAAAGGACCATAGACCTCCCCTACTGGTCAGACGATTTTGATATATCACAAATCTTTGGTGTCTCCGGAAACTTTTATCGGTGCAGTGATTCATAAGGTGAAGGTATCTCCGAGCATAATCTCTACTTGAGTTGTTTTTCTATTGGGCCCTACCACTCTTACTTTCTCTATCTTACCTTTTTCTCCCACGAGAGTCACTAGTTCTTGTGCTGCATATTGTCCTGGCTGAGAAATATCTCTAAACTTGGTGATTTCATATCCTTTACCGAAAAGCTTCTCCATGTCGCTTGGAGCAAGATGCACGTGTCTATTACTACTACCAATAGGGATTCTCATAATTACATCATTAAACGATAAAATGGATCCTGGTCACTGATATCTGGTCCCTTGGTTTCAATTAGATATGTATCTTAGTAAGCACTTTCTCTATCTGTTCATGTAATTCTTCGATAGTACCATTATTGGTCAATCTATAGTCAGCGAGGGCAATGCAGGCACCTACATTCTGTTTGTTTGGGTCGGTATTGGTCATCTCCCTTTGTTCATTCATAATGAATTCCTGGTATCCGACGTGGTCAGTCTCGCTCCCTCTTTCCATTATCCTCTCATATCTTATCTTGGGATCTGCATCGATGGCTAGGAGGGTAAAATCACCATTCTCCTGAGCTGCTTTGGCTTTGAGTGCTTGCACTTCCCCGGGATTTCTTATGCTTTCTATGATTGCGTGTCTTCCACCTGATCTTGCTTGTTCGTAGAGTTGTTCAACGATATAGGAAGATCCATGCTCGGCACGTAGTTCGTTGCCTACATGGACCATAGCATCTCTATTGATTGGCATCCCTTGCTTCTCTATCTCCTCAATCAGGAATGCCCTCACGGAATAATGAATGAATCCCTTGTGCTGGACGAGATATTCGACGATAGTCCCTTTACCCGCACCGAGCGTTCACGTGATTCAGACAATAATCATGCCACATACATTTTTACATGGTAAATGAGCGTATCGTAGTAGGTATAGCGATTTAGGTCCTAGAGTAAACCATATTTTTGCGTTTGAAAAAGACTCTACAGTCAGTATATAGTATATATCTTATGCCTTTTATCTTTTCGTCTTATCTATGCGAGCACAGCTCCAGAAATACTATACCGACAAATGATTTTTCCGAAGAAGTATCATTGCGATTGTTCTTGTTCTTATCATCATTTTCCTCATGAGTGGTTCACAATGAAGGGCAAATATCGCAACAAGCCAGGTACTCTCGTTTGCAGGTGAAACGATGCCCATAGGAGGGAGATATCAGATGAATATCGAAAGATTTGATAGGGAGGTTGCTTTGCTTGAAATCAACGCAGCCCAATTTATTATGATCTATAAAAGATGGAATCTGATTATCCCAATGATAGAAAAACAATTGAAGAAGGCAGGTCTCCCTGATGACTTCAAATATATCCCGATCATTGAAAGTGCGCTGAGGGAGAATGTATCTAGTTCTGCCGGGGCTGCATGATTGTGGCAATTGATGCCAGCAACTGCCCAAAGATACGGAGTGATCGTTACTAGTGGGGTAGATGAGAGATACGATGTCGCTAAGTCTACGGCGGCGGCCATCGATCATCTCAAAGGGCTGAGTTCGATTTTCAAGCAACATACCCTTGTCGCCGCCGCCTACAACAGAGGCGCTGCAGGATTACAATCAGCTATGAAGAGTCAATGAACCGATAATTTCTACGACCTGCGGATGAATAATGAGACCTCGAGATATATCTTCAGATTGCTTGCTATGAAATATGTATGGGAGCATAAGAATGATTTCTTCGACCGCGATAGTCTTGGCGATATGTACCGTCCTTTCGTCACTAGAAATATCAGCGAAAAGAATATTCCTGATCTCGTGGCTCGGGCCACAGCCCATGATGCGAGCTATTATGAGGTAAAGAAACTAAACCCTCGGATTATGAGTAATTCCTTGCCTGAAGGAAAGTGGAATATCGAGCTGTTTGAAAAGAAATAAATAACTTCATCATATGGAAAGGTGGAGAATGACTAATGACGAATCCCTGAGACTATTGTCATCCTGAATCCCGCCTTGTGGGACAAGTTCCATGAAAGATATACGTAATATTACTCTATCCTTCGACACTGCTCAGGATGACAGAGAGGAGAAATATAAAAATCAGGCAATTATTATATATTGTAAAAAAAGAGCTGATGATGGCTCTTTTTTTCTTTATATACATAGCGTGATTAGTTGGTCTCTCCGGTAATGGTATTGAGTGTTACGGTATCGCCTTCGTTCTTATGAAGCGGGATCATAATTTCCATGCCGGTTTCTATCGTCGCCGGTTTCTTGCCTGCTTGTGCCCTATCACCTTTCACTCCTGGAACGGTTGAAGCAATCTTGTAAGAAACGGTCGGAGGCAATATGACGCTTATCACATTCCCCTTGTAGACCATCACGAAACAGTCCATATTCTCTTTGAGATATCCTGTGATATCGTCGACCATGGATTTGTTGAGATCATACATTTCCCCGGTATCGTTTTCCATAAAGGTATAAGTATCTCCTGCAGTATACAAGAAGACTGCATTTTTAGTAGTTACATCTCCCTTTTCCAGAACGGTTCCTGATTTGTAGGTAAATGTCTGCACACCTCCGGTGATAAGATTTTTCATTTTATAACTATAGCTTCCTTGTCTTTGCTGCATCTGCATAAAAGAAAAATCCACTACTTTGAATAACTGACCATCGATTTCGAGGATAGTATTCTTCTTGATTTCTGATACATCTAACTTCATGATTCCACGATTAATCTATTAAAATATTTAGTCTGATATACTTTTTACGATTTTTCTCATCGTATTAATTTAATTCAAATACGATAAGCTGACTTCCTCCTCCCAAACTTTGGCCCAGGATACTGTTGAGATATTCCTGATATTGTGCATTTCAGCTCGTAGCAAGATTCAAAAGTCCTACATACTGAAGCATAATCATGCGTTCATCATTTGTCAGTCCTTCAATCTCTTTCTTCAATGCTTCCGAAGGAGCTCATTGTTCTTGGATTAATTTTCTAGAAACACTGAGTGTCTTCGCCTCATCGATGGTCTTTCCCATGACGTCTGCGATATCTCCTACTGCTTTTCCGTTCTTGATTCTGCTATCGAAGGTCTCTCCTATATAATTCAACAGCGTCTGTGCGTCTGGAAAATATCTTGCGATGGAGAGCTTAGCTCTCAAGAATATTATATCATCTTCGGACATCGTTCAGAACTTTGTGATAAGATCTTGATCGGTCAGTTCGAATGCATATTTTGCACCAAGATTATTGGTAGAGAAGAGTTTGATATATCCTGCTTTCCGAAGTTTTACTAAAGAGCTAATTGCTCCGTCTTCTTGGATCTTTCCGCTAACAGCATCTCTCTTTGCGAAGAATCTATTGAAGAGTGATTCGTTTCCTTCCCCCATCACGACGGTTCCGATATTTGGATCTATGACGAGATATTTAAGATTACTCTCTTGAAGTCTCTGATACGATTTACATAGATTGCCGTCGCTCATCTCCTCTCGGAATCGGTTAAGCATGCCATCTCACTTGATATTATACTGGTTGTCTAACCAGTACTGCATATAGGTTCCTGCGATTAATACCCCATCAGTATTTTTTCTGTTTTTGACATAGTCGATGAATTTATTGTAATGAGGGAACTGGAGATCAAATACATCTTTCTGACCATAACCAGCTTTTACGGTTTCCTGCTGCTGGAGTGTAGAACTTACCTCTGTCACTTTTCCATTATTCATTCTGTATCGGAGGAATGGTCAGCCACCGCCTTGGGAGGATATCCTGACGAAATTAAGTACGAACTGAATGATACCTCGGACGACGAAGAGGAAGAGTATGATATACATCATCGTTTTGTCCTGTTCCTGCTCGGAATGCTCGAACATATCCTTGATAATCATTGTCACTGATATTACAGTCCGGACAATGAGTCCCATTCCGTACCAAACGATACCTCATCCTATGATTCGCCGTATTACTCGTCAGATAAGTGTCACCCCTGAGAGCACCGTAAGGTCAATATGTTCCTTGAAACGTTTCTGGTTGAAGAGTGTATATATAAAACCTAGGACTAAGAGCATCAATATCAGCAGCCAGACGAATCCGATATCAGTATAATAACTGCTAAGGTTCTGCAATGATCGGTTGAAGACTACGTTGAACGGTACGAGATATCTATAGGGAATATATATCTTACCTGCTTCGGTCTTGATAGTATTGTTTTGATAATACTGCCTCAAGGTAACTATCTGATCTTTAAACTCAGCGGGATTAACGACCGTGCCACTTCCTTTGATAGCATATGCTGTGAGTGCTCCGCTTAGAAAATCATATGCCTGGGTCCCCTGCTTCATTTGTGCGAACAATGATTTGAGCGTCGGTACATTGAAGTTATCTATCGCCTGGGCGTTGTTGCAGAGCAGTTTTGCTGATCTTACCCATCCGTAACAAACATTATTCTTTATAGTAAATCGTCTCAAAAAACCATAACCGAGATTGAGCCCTTTGCCTTGATCGAGCTCTTTCCATCCATATCCTACATATCTTCCTACATCTTCATTTCCTGCTACCGCTTTCTTGAGATTTGCATCGAGCTCTCCTTTGGTGAATGGTGTCTGTTTGCATTGCGCTAATGAAAGCGTACTCGTACTCAAGACTTGCGTATCTATAGCGTTTTGGAGTACCAAGCCTGTGGCATCATTTGCTGCTAAGAAAATTTTCTGCTTGGTATCGTTACGCACTAATAATACGCTCTTGATAAATGTCCCTGGAGCAAAGGTGCCTGCATTAATCTGATTAATCAAAACATTCGGTCCTTTGAAGACTAGTACGGTTGCCACCAACGCAGCTCCCCATATAAGGATATAGGTGAACAATCTTTTTTTATCTACCAATTTCCCTTGTGATTTATTCTTGTTTATGATCATCTTTATGAGACCAAGAACAGCTACTAGCAATCCGATGATCATTATATATTTTCCGGCTGCCGGTGTCATCATATCCGGTGCGTTGGCAATCTGGAGGACACCCATCATTCCTACCGTCATAATACCGAGTCCGATAGCTATGATACTATCTATCCACAGTCCGATGAGTAATAATCCGAATAATGCGATATCGATGAAGGCGGTCGGTTTAGCCATAAGCGCCCATGCGAACATCACTCACGAGATAATGATATATTTCAATGAATCCCGATGGAGTCTGAGTCCGTGTTCACGGGTATCCAGGATATGTTTGAGAAATATGAATCCAGAAAGTACGGCGAGAATCGTCAATGACATTACCCCGAGATCCGTCTTATTATCTACAAATACTAAGAATGCACCCATTCAGCTCGTAAGCCGGAAGAGCAGCATGGTCCATCCTATATAGACACCGAAGCTCTCCATAACACCCTCTTCATCTTTTTTTGGAGAGAAATATTCTATCGCTTCTTTAATAAGTCCTATTCAGAAAATAAGCACGAATACTCCGCTCAAGAAATTCATCGCTACGGCTACCGTGTCCGGTCCTATCCGGAACCAGCTCTTGATAGGCTGGATAAGTGCAAAGAAGAAGGTAATGAACATATGTCGGAGTCCTGGTACCATTTGTGCTGGTCATCAGACATCACTCCACATCACACCATGATTCTCTGCAAGTACCTTAGGGATATACATATATGCATGATTTGCATCCCGAGCTGTCGAATATGGGATATACGATAATTGGAATCCATAGAAATAATAGATGAGCGAAATCGCCAACAAGACGATACCTATCCATTTCCACCGATTTACTCTGAGTTTATCACTTCTGAACTCATGTGTTATCTCACTGATAATCTCTTTGTAAGGAAGCATATCTGACTTCATATATCGGACCATATATCCTAGACCTAGGAACAATATCCAGATAACTATACCCCGGATCAAATGAACCATAGCGAAGAGATAGATGATGAGCAAAAAGATACCGAGTCCGAGTCCAAAATTTATCAGCATTTCCTGCCATCTTGTCTCCTTGAATTTTATAATTTTCTTGGATATCCGTGTCCCGAAAGCTGCCAATCCCACAATCATATACATACCTAGGAAATAGATAATCAAGGTATTGAGTATCAGGATAAGCAATCCTGCGGATCCTCCTATGATACTATCTTTGACGAGAATCATAGCTATCGAATCCACTACCAATGCGAGAGGGATGATATATACAAAGAATTTCTTCACATCGAAAGATTTCGCTTTGATAATATAGACGATAGGGATAAGCACGGAAACAATAGTCCGGAGTATTAATTTCCGGTTTGCCCGGCTTGCAAGCATTGTCTGATAATACGTGTGGTTCGCCATAAATTCATTGAATATCGACACTCAAAGGAAACTGAGCATGAAGATACCGATGATCAAGAAGATCTTTTGTTTCATTGACCGCTAGAGTAAAAGAGTAAAAGGTTGGATGTCTGAAATCAGGAACCAGGAAATGGGGACCAGGGACCTTGGGCTTGTGATTTATACTGATTTTTTACTATAGAATTCATGGAGTAATAATTTGGTCAATGGTACATTGAATAACAAGGTAAGTAACACCGTGACGATCATCATGGATCCGAATCCTTTGAATACATTGGTTCCCATGGAGAAAAGTACAAATGCAATCAACCCTGCGCTTATCTGACCATCTCTGATTGCCGTTCGGCTTCTGTCTTTCGCATGATCAATTGCTCATGCCATGCTCTTACCATCCTTGAGTTCTTCGCGAAGCCTCTCATAAATCAAGATATTTGCATCTACTCCCATACCTATAGAGAGGATAATAACAGCTATTCCACTGAGTGAAAGTGCATAATCCACAATTTTCATAAATGCCGCGAGCACCATCAGGAAGGATAATAGTACTATAGCTGTGAGGAGCATCTTCTTATATCCATACATTCCACACAACAATACCATGATAGCTATCAATCCTGCTAATCATGCGAACAAAGCGCCGGTCAATGCATTGTCTCCCAGCGTAGGACTTATCTTTTCTTCCTGCATAAGAATCAACGGTGCAGGCAAGGTACCTTCATTTAAAGCATCTGAAAGTTGTTTAGCTGACTCTGTCGTAAATGATCCATTGATCTCTGCAGTTCCTCAGCAGATCTTGCTCTGAATATTTGGAGCAGTGAGGAGATTCCCTCCTACGAAAATTGCCATTGGCTTTCCTATGTTCTGTTCGGTGATCTTACAAAAAACATCTTTTCCTTGATCATCTAAATTAATAGCAACGACCGGCTCTCCCATTTGAGAAGCACTCGCATTAGCGAACTTGAAATATGCGCCGTTGAGGATATTCTTCCCATCCGTAGCTGCTATCCATGTCTCCCTATCTTGCACGAAGACATCTTCTATGATGTAGACGGAAACCATATTTCCTGATTGGTCTTTTGCTTGTTTTCTATCGAGCACACGATACATCGTATATCCATCCAATGCTGTCCCGGTACCTTTAAACATCGTATTTGCTCCTTGAGAATAGACGGTAGTATAGTTTCCTTCTATCAATCCATAAAATTTCCCCGTCTGTGCTTCAGCGAGTAATTTCGGATCTTTCTTGTACATATCTGGCAACTGGTCAGCTGTCGCTCCTGAATACATACTATGATAGATATTCTCGGACATCCTTCCTTCAAATGATTTAGTTATATTTTCTGGATCTTTGATGACCTCAGCGAACACTTTATTCGCTAACTCTTTTCTCGCTGCGATAGTCGTTTTTGTAGGAGCTTCCGGATTCTGAAGTTTGAATTCAAGTTCAAGCGTCTTTCCAATCAATCCTTTCGCTTGATCCAAATCTGCTATACCTCCGATTTCCACGACGATATAATTTTGGTTATCAAGCGTCTGGACGTAAGCTTTGTAATCACTCACACCGAGTTTTGAAATTCTGTTATCGATATTTTTCATGATGATGGTCTCTATCGTCTTCTTGACGGCAGCCAACTCTGTAGCATTGGTATACACTTTCTCATATTTATCATAAGAGATCTTGTAGACGAGCTTGGTACCTCCTGAGACATCGAGTCCCTTCCTGAAATGAGATAATCCATTTGCTGTGAATATGAAACTTCTCGTTCATGTCTGCGGGTCGAAATTTCTTCCCACAAAGAATACGAATATCGCCGATACGATGACCAATACCGTGAAAATCGTTTTTTTACTAATTTTCATCTGTAACCATAAAGATAAATAAAATTTCCAGAATAACAAAAAATATTTTGACGCTTTTTTCTATCTTTTTGGGGAGCTAATGCAAGATGAAAAGAAATCACCATCAGGGGTATACAACGTGGTCGAGACCTAAGCAAAGAGGAAAAAAAAGCCAGATTCAATATATTTGTCCCTGTGTATGCTCCCTCTACTTATGGCTTATCTGAGGGTATATAAGATGGAAAAGAAATGCGCAGTGCTTCCTGCCAAAACAAAGAGATGCCGTATTCCATGGCTGAACCTCATTAAGCGCCGATTATAAAATATCGTGCCTATCGAATACAAAACTCCTCATACCAGCAACAAAATAAAACTTATAGACGGCATATTCTTGATCATCGGGACGATAGCGATTATAAACATCCACCCCATCATGAGATATACGATGAGCATCGATTGGACAAAACGCATAGGCGCGATGGAACGTATGACAACGCCTATGATTGCCAATAATCGAATGATACCAAAAAGTACCCATCATAATCATCACTTCACGACCGTCAAAAGATATGGTGTATAGGTACCGGCGATAAGTAGGAAAATCACCGAATGGTCGAATCTGATGAAAACATTTTTCCATCTCTGGGAAACGCTTCCGTGATATAATGCTGAGGACAGATACATCAGAATTAGTGTGCTGCCGAAAATAGAGAAACTGACTACATGCCAAGCATTCCCTTTGGTAACAGCATGTACTATCAATACTACAAGCGCGACTATACTCAACATGACGCCAACCCCGTGCGTTATACTATTGAAGAGTTCTTCTCTGGATGACAGATTTCTCTGTTTACCCCCCTGTCTCACCCTGTCCATATGGAGGTTATATAGATAAATTGATGAATATCTAATTATCGCATATTTATGCGGTTTTTACTACCTTAAATACCTTCTTTCCTTTCCTGAGCAAGAGCATACCGCTTATAAAATCCTCTTTCTTGATGCTATGTTGGGGATCCTCGACTTTGGCTTCATTGATGAAAAGCGATCAGGATTGGATCATTTTCTTGGCATCACCATTAGAACTTGTCAATCATGCAAGCGTAAAGATATCGAGTGCTTTGGCTTCCTTGTCGTTCATCTCGATAAAACCGGTCTCTGCAGCCAATGCATCACGATCTTCCTTAGTAAATCCTTTGATGGTCTCCATAATATTGTCTCCTCCAAAGAGGATGCTTGAAATCTTCTGTGCTTCAATTACTGCATCTTTTCCGAATACTACTTCCACTATCCGACTCGCGAGTTCTTTCTGTCCGTATCTTATTTCTGGCTTCTCCATATGTTTTTTAACTATCGCACCTATCTCTTCCAAGGACTTGAGTGAAAATACTTTCAACAATTTTTCAATCAGAAAATCCTCTGAATTCATAAAAAACTGATAAACGAAATACGGACTATTCTTCTTCCTATCTACCCGGACTGCATTGCCGGCTGATTTCCCATATTTTGCTCCGCTAGCATCAGTTATGATAGGTATCGTCATACAAAATGATTCTTTATCCAACTTTTTTCTAATTAATTCCATGCCCGTAGTCACATTCCCCCATTGATCTGAACCTCCCAGCTGCATTTTGACCCCATGCTTGTCAAATAAGGTTAGAAAATCAAATCCTTGGATTAGCATATAACTAAATTCTGCATAGGTAATAGATTTATCTGGATCCTCAATTCTTTTCTTCACAGATTCCTTATTGATCATCACATTCACGGTCATGTATTTCCCCACTTCACGGAGGAAACTTAGATAGTCCATGCCCTTGAAAAAGTCCAAATTATCCACCATTTCATAATCAAATTGTATATCATAATTCTTTTTGATATTTTCCAAAAAAATCTTGAGCTGATCGTAAATACATTGTTCGTTGTGTCTGAGTTTCTCTTCCGTCAAAAAATTCCTTTCGTCACTTCTGCCGCTAGGATCTCCTATCATACCTGTCGCTCCTCCCACGAGGAAATAACATTTGTTGCCGTATTTCATCAAATGAATAGCTGCCATCACGGCAAACATATTTCCTATCTGCAAAGAATCAGCTGAAGGATCGAATCCTATATAGAATTTCTGTCCTCATTTCGTATACAGATCAAAAAGTTTTTCATCTGAAAATTGGTAGATCAATCCGCGCTGTTCTCGTTATTCACGAAGGCTCATTGTATTGGGTTTTATAGAGTAAAAGAATATATCAATTTTTAATTTCCCCTCCTTCGAGGACAGGTAATTTCTAACCTTGCCTGCGGCAGGCAGGTTTCTAATGTAGGACTTTGTATTATTACTAACTATAGTAATTTACCATAGTCCATAATTAGACAATACATTCATCCATCATCCATCATCCATCATCCAAAATCAATTAAGGTCCATCATCCAAAATCAATTATAGTCTAAAATATCAACCTTATAACAAATAGGGTGCCAAAGGCAACAAAAAAATTATTCCTTGCTATTCCTCTACAAATCACTAGATTTTTCTACCCAAACAAAAATAATTATTTTTTTATGACACAACACACAGCAACAAAAACTCACGAGACCGTGAGATCCCTCTTCGCTTTCGAAGAGCACTGGTTGGCATATCCAAAATATGCTGGCTTCAGACCGTCTTTTTCTGGCATGAATTGGCAATCCGTCAAAGACCATTTTCATAGAAGCTACTCGTATGATACTCCGCTCTCCATGATGGTCAGCAACAATAAGGAAATCATATCGGTCACGGTCTATGGATTCAAAATCTTGGCTGAACCGCTTGCACTCAATTACGGACCAAATCCATTCCCCCGGAAAGCAGTCCTATGTCGGCGCATAGCTACCCAAGAACGTATAGTTATCTATTTCTGATCTCTATATACTTCACCCACCTTCGCTGTATTAGCGGAGGTTTTTTTTTCGCTGGATTTCTCAACATACTTCTTCTGCCAATCCTGAAGTGCCTGTTTGGTCTCTTCATTCCAGACTCCTTCCATCGTCCCATCTTCCCTGGTAGAGTGTGGTAAGACATATCCGTCTGCTTTGAGCCTTATCTGCAGCGACCTTATCGTATTTTTCTTGGGAGCGAACATCATCTTATCATCTTTGGAGATTTTCCTCATCTGATCAATCAAAGACTTGATCTCCTCAGATCCGATATAACCATCGATATAAGACTGCAGTACCGGTTCCACATTCTGATGTGTATCAAATTCAAAATGCTCTGGATTCTTGTATCCATTGTCTTGTCATTTCTCACTCACGAAGGGGTTCTTGATTCGATTCTTTATGAACGCTAATAATTCTGATCCTTCCTGAGCATTTCTATATCCATGGGCTTCCTCAGCAGTATAACTACTTCCACGTATCTTATTTATCAACGGAAAAAACATCGACCTTTTTTTGGAATCCTCTTTTCGTCTCTCGATATATGAAGTATCAGTCCTTATCTCCTGGAGTTTCTTGGCTTTACGTGCTATCTTTTCTATCGGCGTCAAATTATTCTCTTCAGCCTCTTTTTCCGAATATGCTACTGCGATAGCGATGGGAGATGCCAATACCGGAAGATAACTTGGGTTGCCAGCCAAGGTATTCACTTCTATGAGCCTATCCAATTTCTCCTTATCGATCTTTCGTCCATACTCAGCCTCATCCTTGATTTTTCCTTTGGTATAATCGGACACCGGAAGATTCAACAGACTGTCCGTATTTCCATATATCGAGAGCTGTTGCATTTGTGATGCGGTATTTTTTGTCGAATATCTCTCATTCTTTCGCATAAACTCCTTATTGAAATTTTTTCTCGCTTCCTTGTATGCTGCTGCGAAACCGCTTTTATCGGTATAATCCGGCACTCACCGATTTTTGGGATTTATCATGCTGATAATCTTGTCTACGACTGGTCACAGCTTGGACTGAGCGGATTTTTCATCGATACGGGAAAGTGATTCATGGTCTGACGACATGCTTTTGGGTTGTTCACTGCGGTCGGTTTTTTCTATTCCCATCGCTGTCATTAGTCAGATAAAATATTTTCGATATCTTCGAGTTCCTTTTTAGTATCTTTCCTGTCTTCCTGCTCCCTCTGTTTGACGATATCCTGCATCTTTCTTATCGTCTCTCCATCCTTCGTCTTCCGGAGTTCCTGGATCCCTTGGACTGCATCATAGATATCATCGAGTTCATCATCATCGAGTTCATGATTGACTAGTAGATCGTAGGTCTTCGTATAGATAGGAAATCTCTTGTTGATTGTCGAAAAAAGTTCACGCAGGTACGCTTGTTTCTCTTTGTGAGTCATAATCTTAAATACTTGGCTGCTCATGCGTACATAACCTATAAAATCAACACCTCTCATTATATTTGGAATACAAAAAAATGCAAATCCAGAACATATGTATACTGAATTTGCATTCCCATCACTATTTTTTTATTTCACGCTTCTCATCAGCATCAGCATCACATATCCTCTGAGTTCATTCATCGTCGGCATAGAGATATCGTTCATAATGCCGGTATGTTGGAGTGCTTGCAGGTGAGGGAGATAGTAGGGTGTCCCTCCATTATATACATTACCCCAAAGTGCTCTCGACAGTACGGTACCGAATTGCGCTCTCGTGACTTCCCCCTTGGGATCGAAATTAGTCACCCCTACTCCCATGAGTCCAAGCTGACATGCTAATCTGCTATAGAATTTCATCTCTGTGCTCTCATTCTGCATGTCCATAAAATTACAGACCATTCAGGTATTTGGCGTCTTACCTAACTGTTTGATGACGAAATTACTGATCATCTTGGCGAGATGATTCCTTTGGAGCGAGCCCGTCATATCTGCTTTTTCTATTGTAGTCATGGTGGTTATCCCGATATTGAATGCGTAGAGATAGGCCTGATTCAATTCGGTCGAAAAGGTGGACCGGGTTATCTTTCCTGTCTTCGCTCAGGAAAGGATAGTACCTGATGTCAGCATGCTTCCTGTCAGCGTACAGGCAAGCCCGATCTTTATCGATGTGCAATCCGCTCAGCTGAGCAGGATATATTTTCAGCCTGTGCAGATCAGTTGTGTGGTAGTGCAACTCGGCGTCATGGCTCATCAACCGCCTCATCATCAATTACCTCAACCTCAACTAGTTATTGTTTCTTTAATACTTGCAAAATAGGAGAGATGATCCGTTCTGAAACCACATACCAGACTACTAGTTAATGTACAGCTTGCGTCAGGAGTATTTGCGGTCCATGTTGATCCATCGGATGACCTATAGAGTTTTATCGTATCTCCGCTAGCGCCTCACGCTACGACAAAATTTATCGTAAAGTATCATCCGCTTGCTATCAAGGAATCTGTCGTTGCTCATGCTTGGATTGTCAGGAGGATGGTTCTTGTTGTCAATCATTCCGTCTGAGCTGGGATTCATGTTTCGGCGAAACCAGCATTTCCGGCATCTCATCAGCTCAAATTAGTAGGTGGATGTAATATACCATCCCGAGTCCCCCCTAATGTTTGGATAGCGAAGCCGCTCACATTAATCTGAAAATGATTATTAGTATTTCATGTATTATTTATCGTCAGTGTTCAGGTCGTAGAAAATACTATCCCAGTGCCTCTAGCTCATCATACCTGTACTTCTCATGATACTACTGTCGTTCATAATACGTTTGATGCATCTATAACTTTTGGTGTGGTGAATGTTCAAGTAGTAGAGATATCACCTGTCAGTCCATTTATCATTGCATATACTTTATAAGCGTATGTCGCATTGTCCGACAATCCATTCAGGACTATATTGTGTCACGTAGTCAGCGTTCCTGTCTTGGTAGTATTCAGCGATGATGTGCCATAGAGTATATATCAGCTCGCGAGAATATCTGATGTAAAGGTTATCCTTACTGACGTTCCGCTTAGCACTTCTGCACTTATGCTTGCTACCAATGGCAATCTGGTGACTATGAATGTTCAGGTCCGTATATTGCCTGCGAGATCGGTACCAGAGATATTGATAGTATTTGTTCATCAGATCAATGCGACTCCTGTCTTGGACCGAGTTCCTGTACCTACCGCTTGCAGTCAATTTATATATATAGCAGCCACTCCATTTGCATCGCTCCCTGTTCATCCTATCGTAATCGTAGATCCTGTCGCTGTAGCCGGAGAGGTCACTGTGAATGACGGTCAGGTCCTATCGACTTTGACGGTAGATCACTCGGTGGTAGTGGTCACGCTCGCTCCGGTATTATTATTGAGATCTTGGTAGACTATGGAGAATACGAGTCCGGTCTCAGCCGTGGATCAGGTCACCAAAAATGTCGATTGCCGTCCGACTCATCATCAGGTATTTGTTCCCGTCAATCCATTGATGGTAACTATCACTCAGGTCAATGCTTCACTTCCGGTAAAGCTTAGGGTCACTAGCGTTCATGATTTTGCGTAGCTGGTAGTTCATGTATTGTCCGAGCGAATATTCACCTGCAATAATTGTGGTCTAAGATCAAATGAGGTGAAGTGCGCTACATCTAGATATATCGGACAGGTGCTGGTGCATACTCATGTGCGGACTGCAGTGATTATATTATTTCCGGTACTTACTCCTCCACTTCCGTCTCTGACGGCAAAGCTTCACGAATTAATAGCAGAGAGAACTCATGAAAAGTTTATTGGGAGATTCATCTGGAGTGTAGCATTTTTTCCGACGAATCCTGATCAAGGCGTGAATCGGATCTGTCATTGAGATATTCACAAGGAACTTGGTAGTGTTCCAGAAAGAAAATTCTGTGTCCCGGTATCGGTTAGATCAAGCCCTGTAAAGAATGTTATCCTGCCGAGTTCGTCCGATCATGACATCTTTGCGAAATAGAGTCATGAGAAACTGCTTGCATTTCCTGTGGTGACGCTATGTAGATTATTGTGTATTCATTGTCAGGATAATAATACTCCTATCGCCGTGTATATCTGTGACCAATCGATTCATGTATAGGGTTGCGTATATCCGAGCGCCAGCAAGACATTTTGTGCATTGATTCTTTTGCCACTGACGGTTTTGCCAGCGAGGGATCCTATAGCATCTCCGCTATTGAGGATTACATTTTTGATTTGGGCATAGCTTAGATTTGGTCTAGCGCTCCATGCCAGACTGGCTAATCCTGCCACGTGAGGAGTTGCCATAGAAGTTCATTGGAGATCGCCATAAGGTTCAGTCGCAGTCGATGGAGAAGTGTATTTGGTAATCACGAGATTATCTACCAAACATCATGAATAATTATTGTCTCAGGTATCGCTGACCCAGGTAAATCTTATCTTAAAATTTGCCGTAGCATATTGTTTGGTGATATCATAGTTCATATTTCCTGAAGTTGCTCATCATATATTATTTCATGAATTCGTATCATTATCCAAATATGCTTCATCCCATCTATCAACGATATCGAAGTTGCTTCCATCCGAGCTTATCTCCAGTTGCATATAATCAACCCGGGCACCGGTATCATATTGTGTATCACATTGTGTCCAAAATGTTATATTCATTCAGCTCGTACTTGAAGCATTACTACTCTTTTCCATTCTGCCGGTTACATTATTAGGATATGGATTCCTCATGTCTCCATACAATGCGTTCCCGTATGCAGGGATGCGTGAATCCAAGACTCATCCATTAGCATTTGTTCATGCCTGACTCCATCAACTAGGGAGCGATCATGTAGCCGTACTGGTAAAGTTTTCTGAATACAGTGTCGTGGAATTTATGGTCGCCATTGTGCTATATATACTGACTCCTGGCGCTCATACATCTACTGATACCACTCAAGAATTTGAAAAACTAGCGAGCGCATCTGATTGATCACTAGCAGCTACGCAGATGATATTATCCAAGGTGTAACTACATGGATAGGTCGGTGTAGTATCATTATTTGCTCCGTCATTTCCTGCTGCTGCAATAAATAATCAACCAGCAGATCTGAAACTATTTATAGCATCATACATGGCGGTGTCATAACTGCTTCCCCCGAAACTTGCATTGATAATCCTAGCTCAGTTATTTTTTGCGAAACTTATTCATTTTATAATTGCATCTGTTGATAACATACTATTTCCTACTCTGATAGCCATAATTTTCGCATGAGGGTTAATTCCTATTACACCCTTATTGTTGTTGGCTTCAGCTGCTATAGTACCAGCCACATGTGTACCATGATACGATGCTACGGGATACGGATCTTTGTCGTCATCATAATAATCATATCCATGCATACATCCTCATAAGCTATTTCCATTCTCGTCCTTGCAACTAGATCCATCCCACAGATTGGCAGCTAGATCTGGATGATCATAGGCGACTCATGCATCGATGACAGCGACTATCGTTCCTGTCGTATTCACATTTCCACTAAACATATCATATGCTTCATATCGATGTATCTTCGGTAATGCTCGTAGATTGCCCGAATTGGTATCATTAAATGAAGTAGCCATCAAGGTATACATATAATTGGGCTGAGCATATTCGACACTCGGATCAGTTTGAAGCTCGGATAGTCTCTGATTGAAATCCTGATTTTTATCTATTTTGAAAACTGCTATATTGTCGCTACTTATCTTATCTTTCACCTCCATCCCTCTATTTGTAGCAAAGGTGTTCATCGTCGACATCGCTGCAGATGATTTCATATTTATCTTCGTTGGTTTGAATTTTACGATAATCTCACCTGGGACATAATGTTGTCATTGCATGTCGGTCTTTTGTTTGGTAAGTCCGCTCATCTGTTTCGTTAATCACGTTTCCTGCGCTAATGTATATGCCGAACAAACGCTTATGAGCAAAAAAAATATTCCGTAAAAAAATTTCTTCATATCGGGCTGTATCAAAAAATAAATATGATTTTGAATATTCTTCTCTGTCTGATTACATCCTTTCCAAAAATACCATGCCGATGAGTTCCATCGCCTGTTTGAGGGTATCACGAGTCTTTTTGAGAAGTGAGATTCTTGCATGTTTGAGTGCTTCATTCTCCACTAATATCTTGGCATGCGCATAATAACTATTGACCAACTGAGCGAGATCGAAACAATATTTTGCGATATAATGAGGAGCGAGATCTTCTTTGGCTTTCAGCACCAAATCATCGAATCCGCTGATCTTTTTAACCAATGCGAATTCACTCTCCTCCTGGAGCAAATCATAGTCCACTGCTGGTGTATCGAATGCTCATGCGGCATCTATAATACTCTGCATCCTGGCTCCGGTATAGAGAATATATGCTCAGGTCTCCCCTTGCATATCCAATGCTTCGTCTAGATCAAAGACAATGTCTTTGGTGATATCTCCTCTGATGAGAAAAAATCTCAATGCAGACACTGCCATCGCTTCGGCGACGTCATCCAATCGAGTATCAAGTTTTCCGGGATTTCTCTCTTTGGTCTCGAAATATGCTTTGGAATGTAACATCTGGAGCATCTCATCTATAGTCACGGTCCGTCATTTTCTGCTAGCGAAGGGCAGTCTTTTTTCTGTCGTTTCTTCTGGACTGAGGGTATATCAGAGCTTAATTAATGTAGAAGGTGTCAGATAGACGACACCATAGCCAAGCGGAAGATAGCTCTTATGTTTCTGAGTATATTCCAATAAGGTGAATGCAGATTTGACGATGGTCTGTGCTGGTATCTGTCTATTGTCGATGACGGTGATTGCGGTGTCATAGTTTCAGAAATGATGTTTGGTCAATTTCTCCTCGGGATGGGCGTTTGTGGTGAAAATCGTCTCCCCTCTCGGGTCCTCAATTAGAATATCATAGCCAAAATCTTTGGAGAGATAGCCGAGTTTCCGTAATGCGAATGCGATATCTTTGGCGATATAGGTCGCTACACCGTCGGATTTGATCAGAATCTGGTATTGTTTCTCTTCTTTTGCATATTCGGGTAATGAGGAGAGATCCAGTACTCGACAACCTTTAGCATCGCCTTCCTCGACGAATTTTATGACGCCTTTGTCTCTGAGGAGATCTATCGCTTCTGCGAAGAATTTAATATGCAGGATATCCGTCTCCCATGCAACTGCATCGAAAAATGCATTCATCCTCCGACAGGTTCTGATCTGCTCAATAGCACATCTTCTGGTATAGTCGAAATGGAGTTTCTTGAGTTGTTCGTCCGTACCTTCCTCGATCTTGAGTAAGGTCTGGGACAGAAGCTGTTTGAATTTTGGGTCTTCATCCTGTTTCCTCATTTGTTCGTAGATCTTGCCACAATAGTGATCGTATTTTTTGTCGGTATCCAACGCATATCCGTAATAGAGATGTCCTACGATATTGTACCCGACATTGACTCCGCTATCGTCGCCGTAATTGAAGGCGTGCACGTCGTATCCGAGTCTCTCATGCATCCTGATGATGCTATCTCCTATACAGACATTCCTCGCTTGACCGATATGGAGCGGTTTATTGGGATTGGCATTCATATATTCGACCAAGACTTTCGTCTTGGCATTTTGGAGTCCGGATTCTGGATTTTTGGTGTCGGGAGAAAAAAAATGTTCTATAAAAGTTTTCTTATTGATATGGGCATTGAGATAGCCACCTATAGCCTCAAATTTGTCGAACTCCGGCGATATCATGGTCTGTGCCAATTCCTGCGCTATCATGGGCGGAGCTTTTTTGAGTTGCTTGGATAAGGTAAAACACGGGAATGCTAAATCACCCGGGATATTTTCCGGCGGGATCTCTACCATCGCCAGGATTTCCTTCACCTCGAGACCGGTATGTTTAGCCAAGAGTTGGGCGAATTGTTCTTTATATCTTCCTATCATTATCTTTCGCTATACAATAAAACCATTGAGCAGCAATCATCGCTCCTCTACGGAATATACTATACAGTTGTAGATAGTTATCAAGGCAAAAAGAGGAAGACGAATTTCTAATTTTCAATTTCTAACCTTGCCTGCGGCAGGCAGGTTTCTAATGTAGGATTTGCTACAATGAACTATTGTATCTTACAATAGTGCATAAGTAGACACTACCTTCATCCATCATCCATCATCCATCATCCAAAATTAATTATAGTCTAACATCCATCATTCAAAATTAATTAAGGTCCATCATCCAAAATTGAAAATTGATGGTTGAGAATTGAAAAATTGACTGTGGCAGACAGATATAGTAAAATAATCTAGTACTTTTTCCTAGACTGCTTCGTTCCCTTCCGAACAGGCAGGTAAACTCGCAATGACAGAGGTAATAATGAATTTAGAGAATTAAGAATTAGAAAATTATCTTTTTAGTATTCTCAGAGGATTTTGAAAAACACGGTATTTTCACGCAGCTGAGCTCTGGTTTCCTCATCGAGTCTTCCATCCAAATCTAGCCGGAAATAATAGGTGAATCAGCTTTTCTGGGTTGGGATGCTTTCAAGCTTTGTTATGTTTATATTATGATTTGCTAATATATTCAAGCATTTCAATAATGATCACGGTTTGTCTTGCATCTCAAATAGGACGGTTGTTTTGTTTTTTGGCAGGATAGGGACATCGATATGTTTTTTGGCAATCACAAAGAATCTTGTCGTATTGTGGTCTTGATCCTGTATATGTGATTTTAGTACATTGAGATTATATATCTGCCCTGCCATCGCTGAAGCTATGCTTGCTATACCGGATTCATCGCTTTGCGCCACGAACCTTGCCGACTGTGCAGTATCATTGTGTATCACTGGTTCTATATCATGTTCTTTCAAGAAATCCTGACATTGTGCCAGCGCTTGGATATGAGAATACGCTTTTTTGATCTTGGAAATATCTGTCTCTTTAGACAATAGACAATGGTTGACCTTAAGCTCCGTTTCTCAGATTATCTGGCAGTCATACTCCAAAAATTTCTTGAAGTTTTCGTGGATGGATCCCGCATAAGAATTTTCCATAGGAAGCACTCCTATACCATCTTCTGATATATTTTTCCACACGGTAGCGAAACTCTCTACTCATTCAATTTCCATATCCTGCATTTTGTCGGCTATCATCTGTGCGACTATAGATGAATATGCTCACAATATTCCTTGATAATAGATTTTCATGTCATGTAGCTCAAAGGATAAAAATGGATTAAAAAAAACCTCCGGAAAGATGGGAGGGGTTGTTGCTGTTTTTTGGTATATACTAAACAACCCCTGTTATCTACAGAAGGCAAAAAAGTTCTTTACAGAGCGTTTAGTAATGCACATATCTATATATATTATCATAAATCACTGAAGGAATGTCTATAGAAACAGGAAATAAAATCAAGCAAAAATATTAATTTTCCTGGGGCATCTCTTATGAAGGTCGAAGAGTTTGTGGAATAAAAAAAATCCCTTGGCATGATGTCAGAGATTTTTCTTAGAGAAATTATTCTTCTGAGATAGGCGTCTGTCTCGACTGTTTGATTTTGCTCGTGTGTTTTTTGTCGGTGATGCGTTCTTCGCGTTGGGATGCTGGCAGGTTGGTAGCTATCCTCTCCTTTGGCTCTTCGAGTGCCTGGGTCAGGAGCTCTTTGAAATGATGGATAACTTTTTGTTTGTTCGCATTTTGATAACGTTCTTCCTGACAGGTCATAATCAAAATTCCTTCCTCATGATGGACTCTATGCCCTCCAAGCTCGATAAGTCTCGCTTTCTGCTGGGGAGTGAGGTGCTCTGAATCGTGGATATTAAAATAGAGCTCCGCTTTGGTTTCCCTCTTATTTACATTCTGTCCCCCATGTCCTCCGCTCTTGGCAAAATGGAAATGCAGCTCGTGCTCTACTATATTCTTGATAATATCTTCCATGGTTTGTTACTAATGATAAAAGGTGGAGAGTTGAGAGTGGAGAGTTGTCCCCTTCGAGAATAAGTGAATGTTTGATTCGCTAGAATGAACTATTGTAAGATACAATAGTGGATAATAAGACAAAACCTTCATCCAAAATTCATCATCCAAAATTCAAAATTAATTAAGGTCCCTGGTTCCCGGTCCCTAATTCCTGGTCCCTATTCCCTAGTTCCCGGTTCCCGGTATCTGGTCCCTGGTTCCTGGTTCCCGGTATCTGGTTCCTGGTTCCTAATTCCTGGTTCCTGGTCCCTGTCTTTATGCTTGTTTCCTATGTTTATTAATCCTTCCATTCTCGTAGGTATCGAGTTCACTAGAGATCTGGTTTTTGGCGAGGCGTTCTCCTTTGGCGGTAGGTTTTTTGGTTCCACTGATGGTACGGGAGAGATCTTCGATTCCCATCCGGAATGTGTTGCCTATGGTATCTGCAAGATTTGTCTTACGCTTCTCTTCAAATTTCTTGAGATCGCTCATATCTACATGATTAAATAACTAAATAATGAACCAGATAAACGATGAAACGATGATGATTGTCGTTTTAGCATTTCCACGATTCATCATCTTTAAGTATATATACTTTCACCATAAAAAGCAATTTTTTTATTACATTTCTATTTGCTATTTTTGCTCGTATTTCTATACTACAAACAGTATTTTACTGTATTAGCGAAGTTGATGACCAAAACAAAAACTATACTCAAGCGATGAATCATTACATTCCTCGGATTGATGTGATGAGTCCTTTGAGCCAAAGTCACCTTGCAGCCATTATACTCCGATGTAAGATTTCAACCTGCCGACAAACTCAATGCCGGCTGTACCAATTCCGCAGATATCCTTTTTGCTCCTCAAGGGCAGAGTATCACAAGATTTAAAATCGTCCTCTATTATGATCCTGCTACCATAGAAATTCTCCGCATCCTTCCTATCGAATGAATAGGCCAGATGAGCTCCAAGATAGAATACGATAAAATCATCCTGGAAGTAAAAAACCCTATCTTTGCCGACCTCAAAAAAGAGCAAAAATTCTTCCAGATTATCTTCAAAGGCAATAATGTTGGAAAAGAACTTATTACCTTAGGTACATGATCTGTAGTAGCGACCGCATCTACTACCACTCCTCTCAGCGATATCTTCACCTTAAATTTCGCTCAAGTTCCTGAATGTGAACCTGATATTGTCCCTCCGAGCATTAACCTCATCTATCCCAAAGATACCCAACAAAGGATTGGATTAGATCAATATTTCATCTTCGACATCAAGGATATCGGCAAATGAGTCGACAAAAATAGTATCAGAGTAGATTTCGATAATGATCAATATTTCTATGGTTCCGATAGTCTCAAACGGAATGGAAATTATCTTACCTTCTCTCCGTCCAAACGGATACCGATAGATGCCAAAATGGATCTCAAGATTTCCATGAATGACAAACAATCTTATGGATGATCCAATAAAGCACAGACCACCTATAGTTTCACATCAGCTACCTGAATGGTCCTCGAAAAAAACATCGGTCCACTCATGTACAGACAGATAGCCTTACAAGCCCAAAAGATAGTCGCATCTGCCGCGGAGTGTGCAGTGCTTGCTAATTTCTATAAGACATCAGATGCATTTTATCAAAAAGATTTCAGATCTATCATCCAAAAAGTCTGATGTGATATTTCGAGCGTAGATACCTCGATGACTGCCCATGAACAGACGACCACTATCCCAAGCGATGGCAAACAACAGCAGCTAAGAAATCTTTCTGTTTTTGCAACCGTCGGCTGGATTCTCTTCTTCATATCATTTACCCTCAAAATGCATTATTTCCTTGCATATAAGAGACATAAGAACATTATTGACAAACGAAAGATGAATAGCTAATGTACCAACATCTTTCCGTCCCTTTATCTTTTCATACCCGTTGTTAGCATGATACTAGAAATCGAAAGGAAATTCCTGATCAAAGATATTCCTATGGATATCGAACAATTCCCTCATCAGGCAATTATCCAATGATACCTTAACGATCCCACAAGTGGCAAAAGCATCAGAGTGAGACATATCTGAGATGCTTATAAAGTGACGAGAAAAAAATGACATGGACTCGTCAGAGAAGAGATGGAAACTGATATTACAAAATCAGAATTCGACCAGCTCCGATTCCAGGTAGAGAATCATTTCATTGAAAAAATACGTTATGAACTACCCTATGAAGGACATATCATCTATCTCGATGTTTATGATAATCTCCAAGGGCTCAAAACCGCTGAAGTAGAATTCGCTACCAAAAGGGATGCCAAAAAATTCGTAGCTCCCCAATGGTTCGGTGAAGAGCTTACCAGAATGAGAGAAGCGACGAATGCCTACATAGCCAACCATGGATTGTCTGATGATCTCATTGCATTGTTACACTAATCATAGCCATGATTACTCACTTTATCGTCTAGTCATGTATCATGAAAACCACCCTTAATTTCTGAAATATAGATCGGATCCATCTTTTTGAACCTCAGCAAGATGAAATCAATGAGATTGTACAGAAATATGACCTTCATGAATTGATTGAAGAGGACCTTTTCGAACTTACGAATCAAGAAAAAATCGATGTCTATGAGGACTATATGTTTGTCGTCGTCAATTTCCCAAAATACAATGCAGAGAGTAAAAAATATTTTCTGAATGAATTTAGTATAGTGCTGGGCAAAAACATCATCATCAGCATGACGAAATTTGATACCAACCATATCACCCATATCATTGATGAATATTCAGAAGAGCTTAAGACTAGAGAATCGGATGAAGATTTCAAAATTTCCCCTTATTATATCCTCTATAAAATTTTGGATACGATGTACGATAAAAGTATCAAGATGCTTACTCAGTCAGCCAAGGATGCCGTAAATCTGGAAGAACAGCTCTTTAGCTCAAAAAAACTGGAAAAACTCTTGCTCGAAAACCTTACCATCAAGAAACGCAATATTGTATCGCTCAAACATATCTTCACTCCTCACCAAGAAATCTTGGAAGAATTACAAAAGGCGTTGCCTAAGTTCTATAAAGAGGATCTCGATGTCTATTTTGAGGATCTGACTTATAAAGTCGAAAAGATTATGAATACTATCGCCATCAGTTTTGAAAATATCGAATCTCTTGCAGACACCTACAACTCTCTCATGAATATCAAAACCAATTCCATGATTGGCGTACTCACTATCTTTACGGCACTTACCTGAGTGCTTACCTTGATCAGCGGAATCTATGGTATGAATATCACACTTCCTGGACAGGAAAAACCTTATTTCTTCCTTACTCTGGTAGGAATCATGGTCTTGGTTTGTATTATTTTGCTTTTGATTTTCAGAAGAAAAAGACGGATCTAAGAAAAAAATAAATGTTGAATTTTTCCTTCCTTCGAGGACAGGTAATTTTCAATTTCCCCTCCTTCGAGGACAGGTAATTTTGAATTTTAAATTTTAAATGTTGGATATTTGAATTGCTAAAATGAACTATTGTATCTTACAATAGTGCATAAGTAGACACTACCTTAATCTAAAATTCATCATCCAAAATTCAAAATTAATTAAGGTCCATCATTCATCATTCACTGGTCATTAGGTAGTTCTGATGCTTCCGTGAAGGAAACTTCATCATACAACGAATCCAATTCATCCTTTATAGAAGCTATGGAGTACTCTCTTTCAGAAGGGGAGGTGAGATAGTCATCACGCATGGATAGAGGGCAGTAAGGATAAAGAAAAAAATGTTTATCTTTGGATGATGAGATAGACAATCAGAGAGACAATACCAGATACCGCAGTTCCCCATGCAAGATCTACCAAGGTGACGCTGAGTGGGAACCCCTTGAGTGTTGCAAGATTGGTGAGGTCATAGGTAGCATAAGCGACAAGACCAAAGAGCGCTCAGGAGAGGAGTGCTTGTTTTCGTGATCATGTTTTGATGGAAGGCATGAGGACGAAGAAGACCAATCCCAAGGAGAAAAGAAGATAGAAAAGTCATCAGGCAATCCGATTGATATCAGTCTTCATAAGAGAACCCATAGCGCTCTTATAGAAACTTTTGGAAATAACACCAAGTCGTAGTGCATCAAGTCCCAAGAGGATGGGGAGAGTGAGAAAGTAAAGTTTAAGCATGGAATCAAAGAAAATAAAATATAAGGACACAGGGATTATTTTTTCTTGGGAGCAGCTTTTTTGGAAGTAAATTTTTTGCTGATGACACGCTTGGGAGCAGTAGGCTTTTTGGATGGAGATACGGGGGTGACAGGAATATTCGCTGGTACATGGCGAGGAGCATGGAAATGTTTGATGACATAATAGAGGCATGCTACCATAAATAATGCATTCAGCCGAAAGTAGATCCAGCTAGCGCCAAGGTAGCTAAAGAGCGCCAAGAAAAAAGCTCCGAGTGTAAGGAAAATATATCTGCGTAGGGTAAACATCTTGTAGGCATATCCGAGACTTAATCCTATCATACCCAAGATGAAATAGAAAATCATAAAATTAGGGAAGAGTGACAATGCCCATAATCCCAGGAGTATTCAGAGACCTCAGATAATGAGTGTATCGACGCGATCATCGATATCGAGCATCATAAATGTAATTGCTATCATGATGAGTACTTCCAGAAGTAGGAAGATAAACGTAGATCATGAGAGATACCCAAGCAAGGCGTAGATAAACATTGAGAAACATCAAATCGCGAAAAGCCAGTTCTTCTTAGATTTAATGGGAGAGGTGACTCGCGTCTCTTCGGGATAGACAGCTCAGATTAGCAGGATGACGGATCCAATGATCCCGATAAGGTCAGTGATATTCATGGAAAAGAACTAAGAAGATAAAAAAGATTATCCTTTTGGTGATTTCTTTCCTGTTTTCTTTGCTGGAGTTTTAGCTGATGTTCCAGCCTTTTTCTTCGTAGATTTCTTTGCAGCGGTAGTTGTATCGTTTCATTTTACACCTCATACTTTGATAATATCTAGACAATCCTTCATGGTGAGATCGCTAGCATCTTTGCCTCATTTGGGGATCTTGTAATTGTTACCGTCGAACTTGATATACGCTCCATAGAGCCCATTGAGGACTTCTATTTTCTTTCAAGCACCTGCCCCGTCTTTAGCGGGGTGGTCAAACGTATTGATGTATTTATTCTTTTCCGTATCGATTTTTTTCTCTATCAAAGGAATTGCATCTTCCATGGTGACGGTGTAAGGATCGAGTGTCTTTGGCAGGGAAACGAAGAACGTCTTATATTTGAGATAGGGTCAAAATTTTCCTACGGCTGCAGTGACTCATTCATTTTCATACTGTCCTATAATTCTCGGGAGGGCGAATAATGCCAAGGCATCTTCCAAGGTGAGCGATTCAATATTTTGTCACGGTCTGAGCGAAGCAAATTTAGGCTTATCGGTGTCTTGAGCGGTTCCTACTTGGACCATAGGACCAAATCTTCCGATTCTTGCGACGACTTTCTTGCCGGTATTGGGATCGATACCGAGTTCTTTTTCTCCCGTCTGCTTTTCAGCAAATTCAATAGTCTTGGCTACCTCTTTGTGGAATGGTCAATAAAATTCTCTGATCATCTGGACCCATTGTACTTTCCCTTCAGCGATTTCATCGAATTCTTCTTCTACGCTTGCGGTGAAATTATAGTCCAGGATTTCTTGAAAATTAGCGCATAGAAAATCATTGACGACCATACCGATATCGGTTGGAAAAAGTTTCTGTTTCTCAGCTCCGGTATTTTGTTTTTTTGTTTCAGATTTAATGACCCCGAGCCCGCCTGCCGTGGCAGGTCTCAATATCATTTCCTGATAACTTCTTTCGTTACCGTTTCTATCTTCCTTCACGACATATCATCTTTTCTGGACCGTAGAGATGGTCGGCGCATACGTTGATGGACGTCCGATACCCAGTTCTTCAAGCTTTTTAACCAACGATGCTTCTGTATATCTTGGTGGATGATTTTTGAATCTTTCGCCAGCGATAATCTGATGCATAGCAAGAATTTCTCACTTCGTAAGTTTAGGCAACATGCCTTCATCCTCGTCCCTGGTCCCTGGTTCCTGATCGTCTTCGTCTTTGGATTCGAGATAGACTTTGAGAAACCCCTCAAATTTGATGACCTCGCCGCTTGCGATGAAATTGAATTTGGTATTTGTTGAAATGCTTATAGTCGCTTTGGTTTTTTCTATCTCCGCTGGCGCCATCTGCGAAGCAATCGTTCTCTTCCAGATAAGCTCATAGAGCTTCTTTTCTGAAGCGTCGTTTCCTGCCATATTATGTTCCATATGTGCTGGTCTGATACATTCATGTGCTTCCTGAGATCCTTTGCTTTTGGTGACATACTGCGTAGGTTTGGAGTAGTCTTTACCGTATCTTTTGGTGATTTCTTCTTGGGCCGCTTTGACAGCAAATTCTGAGATATTTACGGAATCAGTTCTCATATAGGTGATGAATCCTCATTCATAAAGTTTCTGAGCTACCTGCATCGTTCTTGCTACGGAGAATCCTAATTTTCTGCTCGCTTCCTGTTGGAGCGTAGAGGTGGTGAATGGCGCAGAAGGCGATTTCTTGCCAGGTTTCACCTCGACACTTTCTATCGTATAGGTCGCATCCTTGCAGGATTCCAAAAATTTTCTTGCTTCGTCGGCAGTAGGCAGATCCTTGGAAAGTTCAGCTTTAAATTCTTTTTTCGCATCACCAACAAAACTTCAGATGACCTTAAAAAAAGATGCTGATTCAAATTTTTGGATTTCTCTTTCTCTTTCGACGATCAATCTCACTGCGACGGATTGGACTCTTCCTGCACTCAATCACATTTTAATTTTTTTCCACAACACAGGTGAAAGCTCGAAACCTACGAGCCTATCCAAGATTCTTCTTGCCTGTTGAGCATCTACGAGATTCATATCTATGGTTCTTGGATTCTTTACTGCTGCATCAATCGCTTCTTTGGTGATTTCATGGAAGACGATCCTTGCAGTCTTTTTGATATCGAGTCCCAATGCATTGGCCACATGCCGACCTATTGCTTCTCCTTCGCGGTCCTCATCGGTAGCGATCCAGACTTTGTCAGCATTTTTCGCTAACGATTTGAGCTCGCTTACGACTCTGGTCTTGTCAGGGGATATCTGGTAGTTAGGCTTGAAATCATTAGCGACATCGACACCGATCTCTTTCTGAGGTAGATCAACTACATGTCCAAATGATGCTTTGACCTCGAATCCTTCGCCGAGGAATTTTTTGATGGTAGCGGATTTGGCAGGCGACTCAACAATCACGAGATTTTTCATAGAGATGCTATATCAGGATAAACATATTCCGATGAAAGGGAAAAAATATACTTCCCTTGTTTAGTCTATTTGTCCTGTATTTCAACCAAAAAAAATATGTTACAGAAAGATACTGGAGAAAGAGAGAATACTGGATTCTGAAAGTCACAATAATTTCTTATGACAAAAAATGTTTGTGGCAAACAACAGACAATGTCATACTAGAGGATATAGTGTGCTGCTTAGATGAAATATCATTGTTTTTTTTATGTATATACATAGATAGTAGGAGAGCGTTTTTTATATCTTTTTTTTCATGGTCATGGAATACAAAAAGAAATTGATAATCTTTGCTGCGGTAATTGGTGTAGTAGTACTTGGGATTGGAACATTTGCAGCATGGAAATCGGGGTTCTTATCAAGAATTACTCCGGATATCTCAAAGGGAATAATTCAGGAATCTTTTTCTGGAAAAAAAGCAGTGACCTTATTTTTCCCATCAGGCGCGATAGATACTCTTGATCAAACAATTCTGGTCTCTTTCGCAAAGCCTATGGTGGCATTGACAACCTTAGATAAGCAAACTCCATGTCCAATCGCTATCAGTCCATCAGCCAACGGAAAATGTAGACGGATATCTACCCAGACCCTCGAATTCACTCCAGAGAAATGGAAACCAGCTACGCAATATACCGTGAGTATATCATGAGATAATGAACTCTATACGGGAAGATTTTCTACGCCCTTATTGCAACGAGGAGTCTCTCAAAAGGAATCTCTCCATGAAGGAATGCAATTGGTGTTTAATTTCCCTATAAAAGATGATGAGCTGCAACAATATCTTCTCGTGACGGAT
Source organism: uncultured Candidatus Peribacteria bacterium (assembly GCA_964463255.1). Taxonomy (GTDB): domain Bacteria; phylum Patescibacteriota; class Gracilibacteria; order Absconditabacterales; family Absconditicoccaceae; genus CAJBLF01. Next base: position 34,407 of record CAYXBC010000024.1, read on the forward strand.
ACACAGTCAAATGAAAAGGTGTCCGTAAATGTCGTACAAGATATCACCTCAGGAACTTATATCATCCAACCGAAATCATGAATACGGAAATATCTGACGACATATAAGTTTTCTCTCAGTTCGCCGCTGGATGCCCAAGAGGGTAATCTACCAAGCACATTAAGTCAGCTCTCGTACACGACTTTGGATGCATTGACGGATGTTATGCTGCAGTTGGTGATAAACGATACCGCTAAGCAATGATTCCAAAATTATCGATATAATGAATGAAGCACAAATTATGGAGCGGTGAAATGATACGGATATCAAAGTCTGTATGATATCTATTTTACTCCTGCAAGTTCTGCTTCTTTGCTTCCCCTCAAAGATATTGCATTTGATATGAGCTTTCAGGAAATCATACAAGATCTTTCGTCAAAGACAATCCGTTTGGTCAAAGATGGAGTAACTGTTCCTGCGACGCTTTCGTATATACCTGAGCTAATCTATGATGAACAGACGAGGACGGAAAAAGAGCAGACAACAAAAAGAAAGGTGAGATTGATCGTGACGGGAAAACTTAATGGGGATTCGACCTATCAATTGGAATACACTCCAGATGGTACAATCGTGGTAGCATCGCGTACCTATAAGACACCGACGCCATTGAAAGTCACCAGAATCGAGATGGTGGATTATTCAAAAGTATGTCTCTATACCAACAATATCCTTGATGCTTCTGCTGTAGGGGATACAGAAACTCAGACCTTGATTACAACGACACCAAAGGCGCGTATACAATCAATTGCTACAGAAGAATACATGCCTGATGATCTTCAGGATGCATTTTCAAAAGTGACAACATCCACCATCACAAAATTCCTTGCCGACAATGGAATGTGTCCTCAGCCGAAACCGGATGAGATGGTCTATGTAATAAATACCAGGCTCAATCCTTCTACGGCATATACCTTGAAATTTACCGTCAAGGATATGTATGGTAATGTAGTAGCTCCCATAACCAAGACATTCACAACCGGCAAGATAAAAGACAAGGACAAATTCCTGTACATAGGATATCCTGAAAAAAATACCATACCGAGTGATGTTCCTCTGATAGTGAATATCCAGAGCATAAATACGTCCAAAGTTAGTATTGCCGTCTGTGCTATGGATGTAGAGATGTATCTCAAGAGCAAACATACTGTTTCCACGGATAATCAGCTAGTATCACCAGGGGGGTGTGATCAATCTTTCACTAAGGATATCACGGTCAAGAACAATAATCGGCTACTGAGCAATACGCACATCGATCTAGAAAAAGATATCTGATGAAAAGCGATAAAATCTCATATCATACGTGCAGTAGGATCTTTAGGGAGTAATGACCCCATCGCCAAGGAGAGATGATTTTCAACACTCTTCATAAGGTCAAATCTTTCGCTTATGTTGGAACAGGCGACCAACAAAAAGGTGTTGCTTGCTACGACATTCAATGGTGCTCCGGTAACTGGATTATCATTTAAGTGATATCGTTTTGAAAATGAAAAATACATACCCGTGTCATTGTCGGCTACATATAATAGTACACAATGAGTCTATGAATTGAGCGATACTGCAGATGTGATTGTCGCATCCAACAAGACGTATCGAGGTATGTTGGAGAGCACGTCCGATATGACGGACAATTATGATTTCGGTTATATCGCAGGACAAGGCAGTGCGCAGAAAGATTTTTTGTATCTCTATACGGAGAGACCGATGTATAAACCTGGTGATACGGTATACTACAAAGGAATCCTGAGGACATTTAATTTCGATGGATTTACCGCAAGCAAAAAGAAGACGGGAGATATCATCATCAGCAACGAGCTATCAGAAGAAGTAATGAAAGTCACCGTCAAGATGGATAAGAATAGTAATTTCAATGGATCATTCACGCTACCCAAGGATATGAGTCTGGGATGATATGTTATGAAGTTTAGATCAAGTGACCAGGAAGAGATCTATACCAATGCAACATTTTTCGTGGAAGAATATCACAAACCGGTATTCAAGATAAGTATCGATTCATGAATCAATGATCTCATCGCGGGGGAGCAAGCAAATATCTCATTGAATCCCGTCTATTATTTCTGAGGCAAGATAACCAATACCCAAGGGAATTATCAGATATTGACCCAGAAATATTTTTTCAATGCAAAGGACTACAGCGATTTCCAATTCGGAGAATGAAATGATTATGTCGATTGTATCTACCGGAATGAATGCAGATATATGGATACGCCGCTTTTTGGACAGGATTCAAGCTTTATGATAAATGCTGCAGGTACATATACGCTCAAATATGCTACCGACAAAGATGCCGCAGAAAAATTATATTCATTTATATTCCAGGTAGAGGATCCTACCACCAAGAAGCCAGTCAGTACGACTGTCACTAAAGTAATCCATGCTACGGATGGATATGTAGGGATACAACTGCCGTATCGAAACGTCAAAGAACAATGAATCCTTCTTCATGCGGTGACATTGGATCGAAATGCAGAGCCAAAAGCCACTACGCCGGTGACGATACAACTGATCAAGCAGGATCGGAAAGCGATAAAGAAACAGGGGATAGATGGCGTCTTCTATTATGATTATTCATTGGAGCAGGTGACAGAGTCTACAGAAAAAGTGACGAGTGATGGAAAATGAATAATAGAAAAGACACTACAACCCAAATCTGACGGAGAATATCTCGTGAAAGTATCCTATCAATGAAAATGAGGTGTCCCATTTGTTTCAAGTCAGACCGTCTATGTCTCAGGTAAAGATCCACTCTTGCGAAGAACGGAAAATAATTCCGTCACCAAAGTGATAGCAGAGAAAACGATGGTAAATGTCTGAGATACCGCAAGCTATACCATACAATCTCCCATAAACACCGGAACGATTTTTGTCGCAGTGGAAAAAGATGATGGGATACTGAGCTATTTCACGATGCCATTACAGGAGTATGCTACAAAATTTTCACTCAAGATAAACAAAGAATATTATCCGAATATCTATCTGAGAGTGTTTCTTGTGTGACAACAAAAAAATAATCCGTTACCAATCTACAAGAGATGATTAGCGATAAGTAAAGTAAATACCTTACCCCAAAAACTCAAGGTAGAGATAACGACCAATAAAGAATTGTATCTTCCCGGAGACCAGCCTAAGATTACGGTCAAAGTGACAGATGCAGATAATGTCCCTGTCGTATGAGCCGATCTCAGTATCGGTATCGTAGATCAAAGCCTCTTGGCACTCAAAGGAAATCCTATCAAGAATCCCTTCGCATATTTCTATGACATGAAAAGATATCTTGGAACCAATACCTGGCTATCGCTCAATACCTTAGTCGAAAAGCTTGAGATAAAAGATACCTCAGATGGATCCAAATGAGGTGATGGAGGATCGATGAAATGAGGGAATAGCAGAAAAAAAAGATGAGTATTCAAAGATACTGCATATCGGAATGCAGACAGTACTACTGATGCCAAAGGACAGGTACAGATAACTGCTGATGCATTGCCTGATAATCTGACGACTCGGGTGATCGAATCATTGGTAAATACCAAAGATACCAAAGTAGGTATCGCCACCGATACGATACAGACCGCGCTGCCATTGATGATTAATCCGAATCTTCCTAATCTTCTTTCTCTAGGAGATACGGTAGTATTCCATCCGGTGATTTTCAATAAGACCGACAAAGAACAAGTGGTTGCATTCAGTATGTCAGGGACATATCTATATATTTCAACTCCGGTACAAAAGATAACTATCCCTGCGCAATGACAAGCTCCACTCAATATCACCGCTATCGTGAGTGGAAACGATATCTCATATATGCAGCAGTGAGCAAGCAAGATAGAGATGTTAGCTATCACATCAGATGCAGATATCCGTGATGAGGTACAGCTCTACGTTCCTGTAGTCCAGAATGTAACCAGAGAAACCGTCACTACAGTGTGACAGATTAGCGGAGGAATAGCAGTTGAAAAATTGGATATTCCCAAAGACCTTCAAGGATATCTTTCCTTGACCTATAGTAAATCACTCTTCGGATCTCTTCTGGAATGAATATCATGAGCTGCACAATCTGTATATGGTTGTCTGGAACAGAGGTTTTCATCATTCATGTCGCATATTTATAGCAAGCAATTGTTCGTCTCGGCAAAACAAGGCGATGCCTATAATTTGGATAAGATATTTTTCTCTGAATGGGTGGATCAGTTCGATGGGAATCAGAAGATTTCTGTATCTTCATATATCAGATCTCAGCTTGCAAGTTTAGAAAAATACCAAAATACTGATGGCGGTTTCATGTTCCGATACGATACCAAACGGTCACAGAACTCTTCCGTTCGGTTGACAAATTATATCGTAGACTCTTTGGCTGCACTGCGTGATGTCGGATTCCCTGTAGCGGACAAGATAGCTACCAATGCCATCAATTATCTTAAAGATCAGTTCTATACAAATCAAAAGATGTGCGTTGAGAAGAAGAGAAACTGCGAGTGGCGAGCGCAAGAGGAAGGTATCGATACCATCGCTGCAATCCTTGATTTCTCTCCCTCAGATGCTATGGGTACCAAGATGTGGGAGCTTATCAAACCATATGTGAAAGACAATATTTCTGTCACTGCTTCTCTCAAAAAATCTATGGTATTGAGCAAATTATGATACACGGATGAAGCGGCAAGTATTATCAAAAAGATACTGAATGATCAATTGGTGATGGAACCAAAGACTGCGCATATCGGCAGATACAGCAGTTACGGAAATATATTGGATACAGCATATTTCCTGGAAGCGAGTAGTTATGTACCAGGAGTGATAGCAGAAAATACGGTAATCTACGATGCATTGCAGAGATGGATCGCTGAGCAGAAAAAGAATGGACAATGGGGATCTACTCAGGATACCATCAAGGTGATCAGATCATTGACACGTTTCATTAGGGTAAATCCTATTCCTGCAAAGACGATGACGATTGCTGCATCGATAGGGTCTGTGTTGTTCCCTGAGGTGAAATTATTTAAAGATGATCCTTTCGCAACTATTACAAGGCAAGCAGATATTGCAGGCATAGCTCATCAATCAGAGATAACAATGAAATCAGACGCCAAGGAGAGATCATATTATGATGTGACGATGAATTACTTTGTTCCCGCAAAAGATGTCGCATCCAGGGATGAATGATTCGTTATTCAGAAAAAATATTATAGCTATGAATCCTATATGGATATAGCTCGCAAGAAGTCAGCTGAACGAAGTCAGTACACACAAAATAAAATCACGTATTCGGCATTGAAATATCCTAAAGCCATTACAGAATATCTCCAAGAAGAGAAATCTCCCAAGATCGGCGAAGTGTTGGTAGCCAATATACGTTTTGTAACAAGCGAACCGAGACAGCAGGTAGCTATAGACAATTATATTCCTGCAGGTACGGAACTCATCAACCCTAATCTTTCTACGGAAAGCACCTATACCAATAAACTACAAAATACAAGCACACCACAGATGGGTGCTGACGGTTATGGCTATGGATACCAGTGAGATTCAGCTCCGGAGACACAGACGCAAAGTGTAAATATCCAGACATTTGCCTGTGATCAAGAAGAGTTTAGGACAGAAAGACACTTCTGCTATGTAGAGAATCTGAGTCCATGAGCATATACGCTTATGTCCTTATTGAGAGTAACGCATGCAGGTACATTTGCCGTCAGACCTACCATGATTTTCGAATTCTATCATCCGGAAAATTTTGGAAGGACCTTCGGCCAACAGTTTACGGTAACAGAATAAAAAATGGCTAAAGCATCCAAACCCAACAAAAAATACTCACGATTTTCTATGTGCTATATCTTGGCGAGCATAGCACTTTTGCTGATAGTGATGCCCTATCTTTTTCCTATACATCTCAAAGAGATTCCTATCTCTACGGTAGTGTATGATAGGAATGGCATCGTAATCGGTGAAATAGTGCCAGACACTATACACAGGCATCAGACCATAGATCTAGAGCTGTATCCCAAATTTATGGTAAATGCTATCATTGCTATAGAGGACAAACGTTTTTGGCAGCATAATGGGATAGATACCATTGCATTGGCGAGAGCAGCGATAAAAAATATAAAGTCATCATCCATTGTGCAGTGAGCATCGACCATCCCCAGTCAGATTGCCAGAAATCAGTTATGGCTTAATGCACCGAGGACACGACGAAGAAAGATAATAGAATTTATCTATGCGTATATGCTAGGTGCAAGATATTCAAAACAACAGTTACTTGGGTATTATCTCAATTCCTTGCCCTTATGATATATGAATTATGGCTTTGAGACCGCAGCTCAGCGATATTTTGGAAAATCGGTATTCCAGTTGTCTCAGTCTCAACAGCTTGCATTGATCACCATGATGAAAAATCCGGTTCGTTATGATCCTTTCAAAAAATCATGAAACTTCAATGCAAGATATAAAAATCTTATTGATGTTTTAAGGAATGAAAACTATCTCTCTTCTGGAGATGCGATAGCGCTCGCTGAAGAGTGAGATAGTTTGGATCGAAGAAAGGATACGGAAGCGAAACAGCCATATCTGAGGGATTATATAAGTCAGTTTGCAGAGAAACAACAGAAGGGATTAGCAACAAGCATATATACGACCGTTGATGAGAATATGTCACGTGAGATAAAGGATATAGCAGATCAGACTATCTATAAATTATTGTGGAAAGATGTCTCGGACTATGGTGTGCTCGTACTAGATAAGAAGACCAACCAGCTTCGTGTGATGCTTTGAGGTATGGCATATGATGGTAAAGCGGGACAAGTAAATGCGACGATGAGCGTAAATCAGCCGTGATCAGCAGTCAAACCATTTACCTATGCCTTAGCATTCCAACAACTAGGAGTGCTTCCTTCCGATAGTATCATTGATGAGCCGGTCCAATTTCAGTCGCTCCTATGATTTGCCTATACGCCCCAAAATTTCAGTATGGAATACCAATGACCGGTGACGCTAGCGCAAGCGCTTGCACAAAGTCTCAATATCCCTGCAGTGAAGATCGCTAATAGGCTATGAGCGGATAAACTCTTGGATTTTTACCATAAAGTCTGATTAGAATCACTCAAACAATCATCAGAGTATTATGGATTAGCCCTTACCTTATGAGTAGGGGAAGTGAGCCTGTGGGAGTTGACCAGAGCGTACGGTATTTTCGCTCACCAATGAGAACTCTGTGATATCGCTATGTTTTCCTGACAGCAAGTGACGTGCAAGCAGGTCATCGATGCGAAATATACGGACATGGTAGTCGATATATTGTCCAATAGATACAATAAGATGCCGTCGTTCCCTTTGTTTTCTAATCTCGATTTCCCTGATAGGAATGTGTTTCTCAAAAGCTGAACATCCAGGAAATTTAGCGATAATCGGGTCATAGGATTTACGGATAATTATATCATCGGAATACGGATAGGAAATAAAGATGGATCGAATATGAAGGGCGTAAGTGGCGTCTCTGGCGCAGGTGATATATTCAATAATATCGTATATATGCTGGAAAAATCCGAACAATCTCCCACATATCAAGCACAATCGCCCATGCAGGTAGGGCCATATCTCCATATTACCAAACCATTGCCACAGAGTGTATTTTCCTTAGATCCAAAAATTTCTCAGAATCTGCAATGAATGAAATTCGACTTTTCAACGAATATCCCATATACGACATATCAATTGCTGGTGGATGGAAAAAAGATTTCCTCACCTATGCGAATTCCTCAAATCGGTGTGCATACCCTTACGGTCACGCTTTTCTCGTGAAATGATGAGATAAAAACCAGTGAGGTGGGATTTCAGGTGAAAGAATAAGAAAGAAGAAATATCTTTCGGGAAAGATACATTCCCTTATTTTTTATAGAGCAAAAAAATGTAGCTAGAGAGAACAATACAAAATATAAAAAAAAGAATAAATGTCAATTATATAAGAGAAGGAAACATTGCTAAACTTGACGAGAACCCTTTTCCGGTATATACTTGGAAGGATAGTATTCCATCGTCATTTTACTCCTTTCTGATATACAGATGAAACTCCATCATCGTATCGGTTCCCACCTCAAAAAACATCACAAGAAGTATCTTTTCGGGGCGTTCTGATCATTTGCACTCGTCAAGATGCTGCTCCTGTTTGCAGGATTTTTTGGGATTATCCAGCATAGCTGGACATTTGCATCTGAGTGATGTGAAACTTTCGTAGATCAGCCAACATGTGAATCGTCTAGTTGTTTTTGGAATATAACTGATACTACCTGTATAACAAACGCCACAGCAGAAGCTAATGCGAACTTACAGGTAGCAAAAGATTATCTATGAATGCTAGGATCAGATTACCCAGACGATTATATAGCAACAAGCGTAGGAGCAGTGACATCAGGATTTGCATTACCAGAAACCAATGATGCAGAAAAGATCACAAAAACAAACGCACTTAATGCTGCATATGCATGATTAGTGACAAATTTGGATGCTGCAAAAGTGTCAGCGGCGACAAAGGTTCAAGCTGACTATACGGCAGGAAGCTGGGCAGTCCTCACAGGTGCATTAGCATGATGACGAGAATGAAGCGTGGATAGTAGAAATACAAAAGCGAACGCAATCAATAATGCAATTGCAGCTTTAGTTCCTATTGGTGAAATGCCTGAAGGGGTATATCCCTATGACGCTAAATTCACCATTCCAGTAGGGTATGTAAAGATAGTGGATGATACTGCCAATCCTAAGTACATGGTCATTGCAGCTCAATATCCATCTGATAATGGGTATACGTATACGGACATGAAATCATATATAGCTCCACATAATTATATGCTACCGACCACAGCATTAAAAGATATGCTGACAATGGGTAATCATACATCGACACGGGTCATTGAATCTGAAGTTACTGGATGAGAATGATGATTATATGATATAGGAAATCGGAATGAACGGGTAAGTGACCCCACATATACCAATGATTGATGATATGGGTATCATTACAATCTTATGTGAATACAAGAATATCCAAGTTGAAAATCCTTTTATGCAGAATGAAACTATATAAACGATTGGCCATCATGACGAGCAAAAATAAGACTTTTCTATGCTCCAAATATGGTTGATAGTTGAAATATAGTGACTAAATATGGCTGTGCAACAGATGCGTTAACATGTGATTTATCAAATACAGGTATCGTAACTATTGCGCCAGATGCTTTCATGCATCACACAAATTTAACAAGTTTGAATATTTCCAACAATCAGATTAGCACTATCGAGAGCTGAACGTTTTCTGAGCTTAGTAAGCTCAATCAATTGAAACTGGGCAATAACCAGATTTCTTGATCGATAACCGCATCAATGCTACGTTGACCATCAGATCTAGAATGATTATTCCTAAACAATAACAAAATAACTTCTTTCGATAATGATGTCTTCCTATGACTTACGCACTTGCGTCAATTCCAGTTTGATTATAATTTCCTTAGCACGATGCCGGCATCCATCACGGGGCTTGCAAATCTGCTGCTTGGTCGGTTAGTCCCTGAATATAATTGCCGAGATACCGGATCTATGGACAGCTATGTCATAGAATTTATGAATACGAATGCGAGTCAAAGCTATCGACAGGATCATATCAACACCGGCTGTCCGGTATGTGGAGATGGGATCATAAACGGGAATGATATATGCGATGACGGCGACAATAATGGTACGCCAGAATATTGTAATGCTACCTGTACTGCTATACTTCCACCGGATGCTGATGCTGATGGTATCGCAGATGCTTATGATAATTGTCCTTTCGAAGCGAATCCAGACCAAGGAAATACACAGGTAAGTTTTGCGAAAGCGAATGCTGCCAATCGGGCCTTATCAGGAAATCAGGATCGTATCACGGATAATGTACGACTCACCAGATGAGCTACCAAAAGTTTATTCAATGCAAAAACAGAAAGCAGTTATACAGGTACAAGTCCATTAGACACAGAATGGAAAAATGGAGGATGTGATGCTAGTGGCACCTTTATGAAATGGGACACATGGATAAATAATGCTCCTGCTGCAAAAGTGGATGTCCCCGCTTGCGTGCACCTGATCACCGATGATAGGTATTTGGACATTATGCTTACATTCCGGAGCAGTACCTGATTCTCCTATACGAGGGAGAATATCCATGGAGCTGCATGTACTGTGTCCGAAGAGAGCACAGCTATAATAAATACATATTATGGATCATGATCAGCATATACCACCAATCGAACCAGCAATACTTGTAATCTAGCAGATATGACCGTAAAATATATCAATAATTATGCGACGAGCGGATATGATAAGATCCCAGAATATCTATCAGCAAATACTATCTATGTCCTGCTCCCATGAGCACATATCACATCACGATATCAGATAAATCTTGCAACATGCTCAGCCATTATAGGGAGTGGAGAGGTAAAACTTTATTCTACTACGCAACGTGATAATATATTGTATGCACTTAACCAAAAAAACATCATCATTGATGCTATCAATATAGATGGAATACAGGATGGTATCTGAGGCAATCACTATGCAAATAGCAACTGAATAATGTTTCTGGCTACTTCGGATAGCACTATCAATGAAGTAAAAGCACATGATAACCAAACATATGGAATACATCTCCATAATTATGCCACCAACAATACGATTAGCAATAGTCAAATCTATAATAACTGAGGGCAGTGAATCCGTATACAAGCAAATTCAGACAATACAATCATTGACAATATGCAAGCATTCAATAATGGATACTGAATATTATTGGATACTACAAACAACAACACTATCAACAACACACAGACATATAACAATAACGGTGGTGGGATATATCTCTACAATTCTGCAAACAACACCATCAACAATACACAGGTATATAATAACCAGAATTGAATTTTTATGGTCAACGGAGATACGCACAACAATACGCTCAATAATGTACAAGCCTACAATAATGCTTATCGTGGAATAGAGATGAATAATTCCAATAATAATATCCTCAACAATATCCAGAGTTACAATAATGTATATGGAATAGAAGACGGATGAGACAATAATACCTATTATGGGACATTAAAGGTATTTGGAAATGATGCTAATCTATATTGATGGTCTACGCTTATGACATGATCTGATTCAGAAGATTTCTCATGATGAATATTGGATACGGTATGAACCATATCTTGTGATCGAATAACTAATCCTATGGACAGTAGTGAGGCATTTCTGGTAACCACTCCTGCTTGTGACAGTAGATGATATAATAATGGTTGGATACCAACATACGATATAAAATATCTTTACGGAGCAAATATTCTCAGACAGACGAAAGCTGCACAGGATAGTGGAGAATGAACGCCTGTATATACTTGGTGAGGGATACCATATGTTCCGACAAAATATATAGCAGAAAGTAATCCACTTCTCAACGGATCGCTTCTCTTGGCATCAGGACAATCCTATGTGCTAGAAAATACTCTTCAGATTCATTTGACGACAGCAGAACCTTCCATATATGTACTCTCCGGTGATTTTGTATGATCGCCTGTTTCGGGCACCATACAAAGTGCAGCTAGGGCAACCGTAAGCTTGACTGCATGATACGGTATCAAAAATATTTCCGTAAGCTATAGCACAGGAGAGAAACAAAGAATATTCACAAAAAAAATCTGATATATATCAAGTATGGATAACTATTGTGAGATGGTAAGTGATCTTCCTCGCGCCCAATGTGACGCACTCATCGATCTTTATATCAGTACGGATGGTGATCATTGGAATTGGAGCAATAACCGGTTTGGGTCTGGTGATATAACTCCAGAAACCGTATGTGATAATCGGTATGGGGTAAGTTGTTATGATGATAATGGTTCTCTTTATGTCTCTTATCTTTCTTTATCTGAGAATAATCTCTCTGGGGCTTTGCCAGAAACGATAGGTAATCTTACTTGATTGGGAAATCTCTATCTGGATGGGAATCATATTACGTCATTACCAGAATCCTTGGGTAATCTCACCTCATTAGGAGAACTCAATCTCTATAACAACGCATTAGTAGTATTACCAGAATCTTTCGGTAATCTCACGTCATTGGCATATCTGTATCTCAATAGCAATGCATTAGCATCCTTACCGGAAAGCCTGACACAATTGAGTAATCTAAATTATATCAATATCAATAATAATGCTATCTGTCCCTATGCATTGAGTGGCAATCTAAGGGATTTCTTGGATCAATATAATGAACAGGATAAGGGTGATTGGAGGAATGTCCAGGATAAAGGTGCCTGCGATAGTGATAATGATGGGGTTATGGATCCAGGAGACAACTGTCCTCTTGTAGCAAATACCGATCAAGCAGATCGGAATAAAATAGAATGATGAGGAACGCCTGTTACCTTTACCAAGGCTAATTATGCAGATTGGACGCTTCCGGAAAATCAGGATTGCATCACATCAAATGTCTGTATCACCAGACAAGATGATAGAGGTATTTTCAATGCAGTGTCAGAAGAATATTTTGATCGGGACAATAATAGCCCTAAGGATACACAGTGGGCAATGGGACAATGTAGTGATATGGGGTCATTGAGTTTTGATAATTTGTTTGATTATGGATATTCTCCTTCCCATTTGATAGGTGATGCTCTGTGTCTGCATCTTATTTCAGAGGATAAATATTACGATATCACTTTCAACAACCGGACCTCAGGTGAAGAAGAAGGTGGGTGAGGATTCTCGTATACAAGAACTGAATTTATAAACAACAAAGGTGATGTCTGTGATTGTAGTGATAATGCATGTTATGCAGGGAATACAGGAAATGATATCAGCGGAGCACCGGTATGTAAATTATGAGAAGACGCATGTTATCCCGATACCGATGAAGATGGTGTACATGACAATAGAGATAACTGTATCTCTGTGCCGAATCCAGACCAAGCAGATACGGAAGTTTCTCAGATTTCATTCACCAAAGAAGATCGAGCTGACCCTACTGACCCAGCAAACCAAGATCATATCACGTCAAATGTCTGGCTTACGAGAGGAGATTATTATCCCTTATATAATATAAAGTATCAAAATTTCGGAGATGTCGAAGACAATAGCACAGCTCCTACCGATACAGAATGGGCATATGGTGAATGTGTTGATAAAGATAATCTTAATCGAGATTCTCGAGTATATTATATTTACTATAATTTAGGAAATCCTGTATGTCTCCATACACTTTCAGACAACAAATATATCGATATGGTATTTGATTCTCGGACAAGTGATGATGGATGAGGATTCTCCTATACAAGAACAAAATATGGAGATGGAACAGGTGACGCTTGTCAAAATGTTTATCCTATAGTTACGCAAGGTCTTGGAGATCATGAAGGAGTATTTACCATAGCATGATTATCAAGTGCTACGATAACATTCAATAAGCCTATTGCAAATATAGAGCATATAAAGCAGCTTATCGCTTCATGATCAGATAGTGCTCCTACATTCAACTGGTCAGAAGGGGACTATATATTGACGATAAGCAATGAGACGGAAGAAGATATGAGATGGACGAGACCGATAGCAGGAAATCTTACTGATGCACAATGAAATACTTCATACAATCAAGTAGTGATCATGACGTCCGTAGAGACGGATAGTGAAGACCCTTTGGCTGGGTCCGGAAATGCCTGTACTGTAGACAACACTTCTATCAGCATAGATATCCCATTACATACATCAGGGGCGAAAGTGAAGGTCGATTCATGTGATATTGAATACTCAGGAGATACCAAGATTATCACGATACCGGAAATAGATGTGACGGTGATGACAGATCTTTCTGATTCACCAGTGAGCGTACAGATACCTCAATTCACACGTATTACCTCAGATCTTAATTTCGATTATAATATCTTCACACCGACCGTCAAAGAGAATTCTAGCGTCACAGCAGGTACAGACCAGACGGTACAATCCGTCATAGAACTTGGATATGCGTCATGAAGCCTCTTATTCGACCAATGAGTAAGGATACTCATTCCTGGGCAAGCAGGCAAAAAGGTAGGATATACACATGGAGGATCACCGCTTACTGAGATTACCGCAATATGTGCTAGTGATAGCCAAACCATAGGTGATGATCTAGCTTCAAATAGTGATTGTAAAATAGATGTAGGAGCTGACCTAGTCGTTTGGACAAAACATTTTACGACATTCGTTACCTATACCCAAAATGCTTGAGGAACCGGAGAACTCAATAGCGAGAATCTTGTGACTCAATATCTCTGTACAACCGATGCAACATGATGCGATCTTTCAAATATGGAGATAGCGACCATAGCACCAAATGCATTCATCAACCATACCATGCTGACGCGATTGAATCTTAGCAACAATCAGATGAGCTGATTTCTTGCAAGTGCCACATTTGATGGTATACCCCAATTGCAATATCTCGATCTCAGCTACAATACTATCACCAGTGTGGATCTTTCCTGATTCGCTAATCTCACCCTGCTTAAGATAAACGATAATGCACTGACCTCATTGCCAGAAGGACTGACTGGACTCGCATCGTTATCGGATGGGACATGACTTGATATCTCAAATAATTACATTAATTATACTCCATTTTCTCTTTCGACATTGTGATTTATCGATGCAAAGTCAGTGAATAGTGGATGGAGAAGTACCCAGATTTTCTGCGGAAATGGAGTGATTGAATGAAATGAAATATGTGATGATGGAATAGATAACGGAAACCAATCATACTGCAATCTTACCTGTACAGAGGTATTGCCTCCTGATGCAGACGGCGATGGCGTGCCGGATACTACGGACAATTGTCCTCATGTATCCAACGCTGATCAAACCGATACAGATAGCAACGGCATATGAGACGCCTGCCAACGCTCCGATCCGATAGCTCCTACAGCTACAGTAGAATATTCTATAGGATTACCAACCAATCAAGATGTGGTAGCTACGCTGACATGATGGAATGAAGCGATAACATGAGTGAATGCTTACCAGCATACCTTTACGGGAAATGGAGAATTCATATTCACCTTCACGAGTCTCTCTGGTCTCGATGGAAGTGTAATAGCCAGAGTAGGTTGGATCGATAAAGAGAGTCCAGTGATTACGATGATTGATAGCGGAACGCTTGAGATCGAGTGGGGAAGTGAATATACGGATGCTTGAGCGACTGCGTATGATAGTGTAGATGGAAACATCACCACTGGCATCATCACGAGCGGAACCGTAGATACGAATATACCAGGAAATTATATTGTAGAATATATGGTGACTGATAATGTAGGGAATGAGACATATACTATAAGGATAGTAAATGTAGTAGATACTACAGCGCCAGTAATTACCTTGAATGGCGGTACATGAATCGTGTATGTGGAATACAAAACTACTTATAGTGAATTATGAGCGAGCTGGAGAGATACACATGATGGAAGTGGAGTGGTGATACAGATAAGCTGAACAGTGAATACGTGAGTACTCTGAACTTATACATTGCTATACAGCAAAGTAGATGCTGCAGGCAATGTAGCGACACCAGTGACAAGGACGGTGATGGTAAGAGATACTACGGCCCCAGTAATTACCTTGAATGGCGAACCAGGTCTGAATATCACACAAGGTACGACCTATACGGATGCTTGAGCGACTGCACATGATAGTGTAGATGGAAATATCACCACTGGCATCATCACGAGCGGAGTAGTAGATACCAATAGAACATGAATATATATGATAATATATACCGTAAGAGATGCTGCAGGTAATCGAGCAACACCAATTACAAGATACATTACTGTCGTACAAAAGTGAGCGCCTACAGCAACGATAGTATATAGTAGTGAGAATTTGACCAATCAAAACATAATCGCTACGGTGACATGATTTTCTGAAGCAGTGAGTGGTATGAATGCAGTGACCCACACCTTCACAGGAAACGGAACATTCACCTTTACATTCAGCGACCTCTATGGAAATCCAGGAAGCATCATAGCGAATGTGACATGGATCGATAAGGTAAAACCTGTAGTGACACTAAATAATAGTGGAATGATATATATCGAATATGGAAACACTTATAGCGATGCAGGAGCGACAGCCAACGATAATATCGATGGGAATATCACCATCGGTATCATAACGAGTGGAACGGTAAACGCATGAGTACTATGAACCTATATGATTACCTATACCGTGAGCGATATTGCAGGAAATACCTGATCAGCTACGAGGACAGTGATGGTAAGAGATACTACGGCGCCAGTAATTACCTTGAATGGGGGCACATGAATCGTGTATGTGGAATATGGTAATGCTTATAGTGAATTATGAGCGAGCTGGACAGATCTTCGTGATGGAAGCGGAGTTGTGATGCAAATAAGTGGAATGGTAAATACATGAGTATTATGAACCTATACCATTACCTATACCGTGAGCGATATTGCAGGAAATACCTGATCAGCTACGAGGACGGTGATTGTAAGGGATACTACGGCACCAGTAATTACCTTGAATGGCGGCACATGAATCGTGTATGTCGAATACAAAACTACTTATAGTGAATTATGAGCGAGCTGGAGAGATACACATGATGGAAGTGGAGTGGTGACACAGATAAGCTGAACAGTGAATACATGAACACTCTGAACTTATACATTGCTATACAGCAAAGTAGATGCTGCAGGCAATGCAGCGACACCAACTACAAGGACGGTGATTGTAAGAGATACTACGGCGCCAGTAATCACACTTATCGGCAGCGGAACCATAAATATCGAATATGCTACAGTATATGGTGAATCCGGAGCCAGATGGTCAGATATTCATGATGGCTCATGATTCGTTGCCTCTATCAGCTGATACGTGGATACCTGAACGCCAGGAACATATACATTGCTATACAGCAAGACTGATACCTCTTGAAATACATGAACAGCAAGCAGAATAGTGAAGGTAGGTATGATTAGCGCCATATTGAGCGGAGAGAGAAATGCTACAGGATCTGCGATGTTCGACGGAGCGACGACCACCGGAGTGATATTGAGCTGAACAGGTAGTTTGACGCTTTCTAGCGAAGAGACAGGGAATAATACGCTCGAGATACCTTCGAATATAGGTGCTATCAATGCAAGCGGAGGTACATGGGATGGAACAATTTCTGCACCAGAAAAAGATTTGAGCGGTGAGGCGACCCAAAGTGAATTATATTGATTTTTGCCTGTTTCTACCAACAATACGACATATCAGCATGAAATCATAACTACTGTAAAAGTGGGATCAAATGTCGAGCTACGACCAACAACCGGATACTTCACAGTCACTATCTATGTCGTAGGATATAATGGGCAGACTATCAAAGTCTTTAGATCAGAAGACGGTGATACTCGGACCAAAAATTCACCCGATGAAACATGTTATGTCACAGGCAATATCTGTAGCTTTAGGACCGATCACTTGAGTTTCTTTGCTCCAGCAAAAGTAGTCGCAAGCCAAGTAGTAACAACTCCTAGCGTATGATGATGAGGCTGATGAACGACCCTCATAAAAGATATGTGTCCAGGACAAAGGGATTGTTCAGATAGTTATTATGATAAGCTTTGCGGTGTATGTCCAGCATCAGCGACAGGTCATGCAGCAGCGAGTACGAAAGTACCAGCGAGCATAGTGAATTCTCCCTATTCTTCACAGTCTAATGAGGCATATCTCCGGGCATACAGCTACGATATCACAACCATGCCTACCATCCAGAATGCGAATATAGATGGCAATCTCATGAGAAGGGATATGGCAAAGATGATAACCAACTTTGCAACGCAAGTCATGGGAATGAAAATCACGGCTCAGAGTTGATTGAACTGCAAATTCTCCGATATAGCATCCCTCGGAAAACAGACCCAATATTATATTCTTTATGCATGCAGATTGTGACTGATGTGATATGAGAATGATGGTGTGACGGTACAGAAAAACTTTGATCCTAATAAAGAAGTCGATAGGAGACAATTCGGAACAATCCTTTCCAGAGTTATCCGATGAACGAAATACAATGGATGAATCCCATATTATATGAACCATTTAGCCGCATTGAAGAGGAATGCAATCATGACCAAGATATCTACGCCGACGATGAAAGAGATAAGAGGGTTTGTGATGCTGATGATGAAGAGAGCGTTCGAGATGAAATAGGCATATGCTGCCCAATACCTATCCATAAAAATTTTTACTCTTGTCTGATATACAGATGAAATTCCATGACCGTACCGGTTCCCACCTCAAGAGCAGAGTATTCTGACCTTTTACTTTCATTAAGATGCTATTAGTGTTTGCAGGATTTTTGGGGATTATCACCCAAGCTAGGTATATTTATGCCGCATCTACACAAAATATATGAAGTAGTTGAGGAACAACCATAAAACAAGATATCTGTGCAGTGAGGGACTGTAGTAGTAAGTACTACGATGATGTCTGTGGAATCTGCCCTAAGACCACACAGGGCACTGTGGGAATAACGGGAACTAGTGTACCAACAACAGGATCGATAGTAGGATCGACGTACTCTCAGGAACTCAATAGTGCCTACCTCTATGCATACAGCGTAGGAATCACCAGTATGCCAACTATCCAAAAAGCCAACCTTGATGGTAAATTATTAAGATCTCATATGGCCAAGATGATGGTGGAATATGCAATGAATGTCTTGGAAAAGAAAGCTGATACCAAAGCAGTATGTACCTATACGGATATCGCTGATCAAAGTGAGGAAATGCAGACATATATGAAGCTTGCATGTGCATATGGTCTCATGGGTATACATACCAACAACAAATTCAATCCAACCAGTGAAGTAACGAGAGCAGAATTTGCTACGGTCTTATCAAGATTATTATATGGTGCCAGATATGATGCCACAGCAGGAGCAAATTATTATGAAAATCATCTTGCAGCATTAAAAACAAAGAAGATAATCACCAACACCACTCCCACTCTCAAAGAATTAAGAGCTAATGTAATGCTGATGCTTTGGAGAGCTACGACCAGAAAATAGTAGAAGTATAAAAACTCTGCATAACTGCAGGGTTTTTTAGTGCCATGTTATTCTGGTAGGGTGGCCCCGGAGATGCACCGGGGAACCACTGAGTAAAGAAAAAAATAACCAATCTCTTGATTATTTTTCTATATTTCAACATTTCAATGTTATTCTGGTAGACTGACAGGTCATTGAATCTAATTTCTATACGTCTATCTTTACTCAATATAAACAGTTCATCCTAAAAAACAAGGACGTTATAAAAGCCATATATGCGTATATGGACTTTTTCCATAAATGAAGGTTAGCCGAGCTTTCGTCAGTGGAGTTAGTGAAAGTTGGGGATTACAATCTATAAATAAGGAACAAACCGTTCACTAATCTAATTCAACCTCTAACAATAACTGAATGAGATTATAGAGAGATTCACCAAAACCTTTAGCACTCAATACTTCACGCAAAGATTGTTTCGTTTCAAATCTTTGTAAAATCAGTTTATCCATTTTATTTTATTACCATATAAAACAATGACTATATCACAAGACATCATCCAAAGGACTATTGATAAGATGATAAGAAGCCAAGAGAAAAAGAAAGAGATTACTGGTTATTTAGAAGCTAATAAGCCACATTTATTATGATCTATCCGAAAGAAGGGAAGGATAAAAGACTGTTGTAATGTCTTAATCTTCCGTGATTATCTCAATGGAGAAAAGAAGCTCTATAAAACCAACTTCTGTAAATACGATAAGTTCTGCCTAGCCTGTGCTACTAGGAGATCAATAAAGATGATCCAAAAATTTGAAGCCTGAATTGTTCAATATGGATTGGATACGAAAAACTGGTATCATATATCATTGACGGTTAAGCACAATAATCGTCAGTCTTTAGGATTTCTTATGGATAAACTATGGAAGGCAAAAGAGAAACTAGCCCAAAGGTTTAGAAACTCCAAAAGAGATAATCATAAAGCAAAGAGTTTTATGCACAATTTTGACGGGATAGTTAGTTCTGTAGAGGTAACCTATAGTCAAAAAAGCGGGCGACATCCACATATCCATATGCTTGTTTGTACTGATAAAGAAATACCAATAGAATGGTCTAAGAAACTAACAGCACATTCAAATAGAGAGCTTCAAAAAGAATGGTATCAGATTACGGGGGATAGTTATTCCGTAGGTATAAGAAAGGTAGCGGTTAATAAAGACAATTATAGCCGTAAAGGTATAGGGGAGGTATTCAAATATGCAGTTAAATTTTCAAAATTGGATATACCTCAACTGTCGGAAGTGATAGAAATTCAGCAAATCAAAAGATATCGTTTCTTTGCTACCTATGGTATCTTTAGAGGTTGGAAGATAGAAAAACCCAATATCATAGATAATGATAGGTTCGTAGAAAGATCTTTTGAATATCACAATGATGAATTTGAAGAAAAAGACATATAAGTTGATATATTAGATAATTAGACAAAAGATTCGTGATTTTAACTATCAAATACAACAGGTACAAAATTTGCAAAAATTTCGATTCTGAATATAATTACTAGAGAGTAAAAACTCTTTAATTTTTGAAACACAGGTATGAAAAAAAAGGTTACATCAATTCACGACTTTCTAGAGCAAGCCAAGGATATGACACCCACCCAGGCGGGAAAAGAATTTTATTGATTGACGGAAAAAGAAATTAATGAAATCCTATCAAAAAAAACCGAAGTTTCAAAGACAGAAATAGAAACCACAAAATCCACAGAAGAAGAATCGAATGAAATAATGTCTTCTAAACTTCCTTCAGCAGTAAGTAAGCAGGGGAAGGATGCAGTTGAATATTTTTTTAAGAATAAAGAAGTAAGTCATTCGAATGTTATCGTTGAGGTCCAGAAACTAGGGAAGAAATGACTGATCCAATATAAGGATACAGGAAACGGAACTTACGAAGTCCATTTTAATCTCCCATGATGTAAACTGAAACGATATATGCCCCCAGATACTAGCATAGCGGATAGTAGTTACATATACGATCTTTGGGACGACACCAAGATAACACAGATAACACAACAGGAAACAACAAGAAAGAGACTACGAAGTGATGAATGAAAGAAATATTTGACCGACAAAGAGAAGAATGAAAAAAAATCACTTATCAGTAAGGAAAACTTCCTAAAGCTGTGAAAGGCATTGTATCCTAATGGAACCGAGGAAGAACAGATATTAGCAATAATGATAGCGACATGATTTTATGGATATATGTGGTTATCAGATAAAACATCAGAATATCAGCTTGCTGTCAATTGTTATCTTCATTCAGATGACCGTTCATTCTTCAAGCTGAGTTTTGATCTCAGCTCATGCAGTATCATTTACACAAGCACTTTATAGAGATAGACCCCGCAGAGCGGGGTAAACTCTTTGACTCTTTGTCCCTTTGACTCTTTAATTATTACACTATACCAATGGAAAACCAATTGAACACATCATCTCCATCAGTAGATAACAAACAAGAAAAAGCTATCCAGCTTACAAGTTTGATAGGAGATTTTCTGATTGATCCCTTGCATGCAGATATATATACCAAACTCAAAGCAAAATGATCCAAGGAAGATGTCCAGTTTCTCAAACAGCTTAGAAAATGAAAGGAAGGTATCAACTCTCGTACATCCCAAAAACTCTGAGAGACTTTGAGTAATCCTTCTCCAATAATAACCCCAGACAGTCTAGAGTTATTGATCAGTCAGGATATTTCGGATACAGAGATAGATGCTATTAGGAAGTTATATGCTGATCCTGAAGTCAGGGAGATTTATTTTGATGAATATGAATCCAGAAAAGATGATTTGGATCTACTGAGAAGATGATATAAACAACTAGGTAAAGTCCAGAAAATAGATGATATTATCTCCAAAGCAAAAGATAAAATACTGGGAATAAGGATAGCGGCGTTTGCTGCGAACAGACAATTATCTCCAAACGAAATAATCCATATCACCAAACTCCATGAAGCAATATCACAACAAGAATCTGAAAAGAAAAACATGCTGAAAATCAGAGAGATTGCTACAGCATACAGACATCAGCAACTCAAAACATATAAACATCAGATGGATACAGAATGATTTGTCATCACTCCATCTAGAGTTAAAATTATTGATGAAATCATAGAAAAGATATTACTTGGTCAAAATGTGTTGCTTACTGGACCGACAGGTACAGGTAAAACAGTATTGGCAATCCAGGCAGTCAAAACCATAGCAGCCAGACTACATATCTGACTGGAAGCAGTACAGGGTAAAGCATTAGCTCATGAGCTACAAAACAACCCTGATGCTGAAAAACTTTTGGATGAATTTGTAGTAGTGCTTTCGGGTCATGCAGGTATTACTCCTTCGGAATTTATCGCCAAGATGTGACTGAAATGAGATGACAAATGAGGTACACAAACATACACTCAGCTAGGTAAGGTACTTAAAGCATTTGTGGATGGAAACATTCCTATTATTGATGAAATAGATTTGATACCAAATGATGTACTCATGAGGATCAAACATCTGTTTACGTTGAAATCAGGCAAGACGTATTCACCACAAGAAGACGGCAACCAAAAACATAAGCTATTGACCACTACGGTCATAGCTACAGCCAATATCAAATCAGCCAAACATCCAGATAGACAGGAGATAGATCCTGCTATAGTCAGACTTTTGCCTGGTGTTGAAGTAAAATATCTGCCTAGTGAAGAAACGTATGATTTGGGATTGATCAATATCATGGAACCTAAATGATTTGTATATTGAGTAGGAGTAGAGAGCTTATCACATACTGATGGTATATTATATCATCTTATCGAAGCACTCAAACAGATAGAAGATAATTATCTTGGTAAATGAACATGACTTACAATATCCAATAAGTCCAATATGTTTCTGCAAAAAGCGGTATTGGAACTATGAAGTTTTGTAGCGTTATTCAAATGATTCAAAGAATCAGGACAAGATTTTGCTGAATTTATTAAAGCCAAAATAATAAAATTTGTGAGCAATGGTGCGTATCCCAAAAATGACAGAATGCTGCTTATCAATATTTTTTCTGGCAAAGGTTTGGTTACACAAAATGATGTAGATTCATTATTGGAAAGGATGTCTGATATTTCAAAAGAAGAACTTGAACAAAATATACTATGAGGAACTAGTTTCACATTTCCGCAGGACACTATACGTTTTGTTGACCCTTATCAGCTTGCAAATTTTGATCCTTACAAAAAAAGAAATCTAGAAACTTTGGAATTGGAAGATAAAAATATGAAGATAAAATCAACATTGAAACAAATAAGTGCACATCTACTTACATTGCCAAACGAGGATACAGAAGATTTGCAGGAAAATTTGGATAATATATTGGATGAATATGTTAAGAACCCCGATTATGAAATAAACCATGAAACAATAGACCAGATATTTGGCTGATTGTATGAATTATGATTAGTGACCCAATTATTGGAATGTAGTCGTTTGGGAGACTATTGGTCATCTAGGATAGAAATGATAAAACTTTTTGACAGTAAAGATAAAAATGGTAAGGGTCTATTTGAAAATACTGAGATTCCATCAAAGGAATCTATTTCGCTTGCAAAGGAAGTAAAAGAAAATATTTCTTCATCTCTACCATCAATGGTAGCTAAACAAGAAAAGGATGCAACCAAATATTTTACTGACAATAGCGAAACAAATCATTTAGAAATTATCACGGGAATACAAAAATTAAGGGATAAAAAAATGATCACCTACAAGGATACAGGAAACGGAACCTACGAAGTCCATTTTAATCTCCCATGAAGCAAACTAAAACGATATATGCCCTCAGATACAAGCATAGCCGATAGCTCCTCTAAGTATACACTTTGGGATGATACTGAACTAAAACCCCAAGAAACAACAAGAAACAAGCTTCGAAGTGATGAATGAAAAAAATATCTGAAAGATAAAGAACAGAAAGAGAATAAGAATTTATTAAACAAAAGCGATTTCCTAAAGCTATGAAAGGCTCTTTATCCTAATGGAACCGAAGAAGAACAGATATTAGCAATAATGATAGCGACAGGCTTTTATGGATGGATGTGGTTATCAGATAAAGACTCAGATTATCAGCTTGCTGTCTTCTGTTCTCGTAAATCATTTAACCGTTTATTCCTCAAGGTGAATGATGATCTCAACCATTGCAGTATCATTTACACAAGCACTTTATAGAGATAGACCCCGCGTAGCGGGGTAAACTCTTTGATACTTTGTCACTTTGACTCTTTAATTCTTGGAATATATATATGACAAAAAAGATTACATCAATTCATGACTTTCTAGAGCAAACCAAGGATATGACACCTGCACAGGCGGGAAAAGAATTTTATTGATTGACGGAGAAAGAGATAAAAGAGATTCTATCACAGAAGACCGAGAAGAAAAATGAAGATGCCAATCCCAAAGACCTTGGTCCTGTAAAGGGAAAGGAATCAAATGAGAAAATAACATCAGTGCTCCCATGAGCAGTAAAAAAACAGGAAAAAGACGCTACTGATTATTTTACCAAAAGTAATGAAACTAATCATCTGCAAGTTATCTCAGAAGTACAGAAATTAAGGGATAAGAAAATGATCACCTATAAGGATACAGGGAATGGAACCTATGAAGTACATTTCAATCTTCCATGAAGCAAAATGAAACGATATATGCCACCTGACACGAGTATAGCAGATAGTAGCTATAAATACGATTTTTGGGATGATACAAAAATAACTAATCAGGAAACGAAAAAAAGTAAACTCCGAAGTGATGAATGAAAAAAACATCTAGAAGAAAAAGAGAAAAAAGAACATAAAAAGTTACTAACCAAAGAAGAAATACTAATATTATGAAAAGAATTATGCCCGACAGGAACTGAAGAGGAACAGATATTAGCAATAATGATAGCAACAGGCTTTTATGGATATATGTGGTTATCGGATAAGATATCAGAATATCAGCTTGCTGTCATTTGTTATCGTGAGTCAGATGACCGTTCATTCTTCAAGATGACTATTGATGACTCCCATTGCAGTATCATTTACACAAGCACTTTATAGAGATAGACCCCGCGTAGCGGGGTAAACTCTTTGATACTTTGACCCTTTGTCTCTTTGCCTCTTTTATATCTACGATACCTTATTCCATCCAGCAAGCTGTTTGGATATTTCTTCAATCAATGGTTGTAAATCTACATAGTCTAAATAAGCAAATCCTCATAAATCTTTGCAGAGTCTGACCAAGAGTCTGATCAGTTCAATCTGTTCTCTCGCATTATTGAGATATTCTTTTCTTTGTTCACGAAAACTATTTGCCTTAAAAATTGTTATTACAAGTTCTACTAGACTCGTATGTAAGTGTTGACCTACATTGTATCTATAACTTTGCGGAAGTTTCTTACATAGACGGGTTGTAGTAACCAGGAGTGTATAACATGATTTGTAGATAGGTAGTTCATTATAGATTACCATCAGAGTAGTTTGTAAAAAATATAAAGTGATTGTTTGTATTTCTTTTTGACTTTTCTTAATTTGATACTAATCTTGTCCCAAGGAGATTTAGCTTTGAAATAATTTCATCGTTTGACTGGCATTCACGATACCATACCTTGCCTCAGGCGGTAAGTAGACCAGTGTTTCATCATACCCAGATAACTATTACAGGTACTGCGAAATTTCTCCCATTGTGTATAAGAGTTTGGTGGATGTGATTTCCGTTCATTCATTTTTTTCTTCCAACGTCAGATAGTTCTGGTACGTGGTAGTATATGATATGGTTTGATTCTCACTCAGCAGAAAGTAACTCCATGTCTGATTGGCTGAAAATATCTTTTGTTCGGATGTAACTTCAATTGCAATCTTTCATCTAGAAATCTTTCTATCTGTTTGATACAGTTTTGGAGATAAGATTTATCAGTATGCATCAGCACAAAATCGTCCATATATCTTCCATAGTATTTGATACCTAGATGATGTACTATAAATTTATCCAGCTCGTACATATAGATATTTGCAAAAATCTGACTGGTAAGATTTCATAATGGCAATCCTGTCCCAATCTTGCTTGCAAATAATGATTTATGTTTAGGAAAGCTATCCCGTTGCCTGATGTTACCTATGCGATGATAATGCATGGTAGGCTCATCCATAATTATCGTAGAAATAATTTTCCAAAATCGTTGGATAGAATATGGTAAATGTGATTTATTAGTCTCTAGGATATTTCTGACGAGACCAGATAAAATGGTTTTGTTTATAGACATAAAATAACTGGAAATATCATATTTAGCCACCCATGCTTCATTAGTGTAATTATCGCTCACGGACCTCAACATTCTCTTAACTTGCTGTATGGCATGATGAGTTCATTTGCCTGGTCTGCATGCATAACTATTATCCAAAAAAATATGTTCAAGGATTGGATTAAGATGTCTATACATTAGATGATGTACGATACGATCACGGATATGAGGAGCAAAAATTTCTCTAGGCACAGGATCGAATATTAGGAAACAAGTATATTCTGATGTCTGATACTTGCCAGAGATAAGTTCATCATATAATTTAAGTATTTCTACTTCCTTGTTGATATCAAAAGCGATCAAGGTATGCTTATTTGATTTTCACTTTTTCATTGTCTCATAGGCTTGGAATATATCATGAAGTAATTTCTGCTTCTCATCTCAGTTTAGCATAATTTATTTTTATACAAAATAAAAAAGTATATCCCATGATGTAGAATATACTTTAGTAGTCTATGCAAAGTGTTGTGTAAATGATACTGCATTTGTTGTTATCATTATTCATCTTGTTGAATTTACGGTTATCTGATTTACGATAACATTTGACAGCAAGCTGCAGCACAATTGTCACTACTTTATTTGCCAGTTGCCTGATACTTTATGCCATTGATTCATATCAATGGGAGTGACTGCACTTTATAGGATAGACATATTGATTTTGCATACTTTGGCAGTGTCCAATTGACTACAGCCAAATTCCAGCCTAGACATACTAATCTTCTGGGTGTTATTTACAAACAAAAAATTTGTTTATAAATTTGTCTCAAAATTTGCTCTTCCTGCGAGATGAATCCGTTTCAGGATGAATCAGGCAAGGACGGGTAAATTTTGTCCAACAAAATTTGTTTATAAATTTAGTTCAAAATTTGCTAAAATAAGTGTTTTGCTTATAATTGTAGAGCAACATTATTACATAATTTCATCACATGAAAAACACACCTCAATCAAATTATGAATCATTTGATATAACCAAGTACACTCCTTGGATAAATTTGCTGTCCAAAAACAATAATATCCAGATAAATATAGATAACTCATTTTCCCATACTGCCGCTATCAATCTACAAGATTTATCTAAACCACAGATTATTCTCAATCTTAGACTTATGAAAGAAAAATATAATTATTCTGATGATGAGATAATGTTTGATATAGGTCATGAGCTTGGTCATTTGGATGAAGAAACGCAATTGCAAAGTACTCAAACATGAAAAGATATTGCCCAACAAAGAGTCCAGAGACTTGAAGAAAAATGAAATCTAGCAGAATCTTATCATATCTTGGAAAATGTCCTAAGAGACGTTTGGGACAATAATGACCTTATCAGTCCTAGAAAATTACCCGTTCTCAAAAATACCTGTTATACCAATTATAGGGATAAAATGTTCAAAGAGACAGACTATTGTCAGCTACCAAAACATATGCAGTTTAATAATACTATCATCAGAGAAGCCATGGTTCCTGATCAGCAATGTACTATCGATCCTAATATTAGAAAGATTATTTCAAGATTAAAAAGAAGTGATGTTTTATCGAAAACTACTGTATGAACACTACAATCCAGACTTCAAAATATACGGCAGTATGTAGAACCTGTTTATCAAAAACTTTTGCAGGATGACATAAAAAAGCAGGAGGATGAAAACAAGAATCAGGAGAAAGAAAAGAAGGATAAAAAAGGTAATCAGAATAAATGAAAAGGGAATCCATCACAAAACAATAATCAAAGCGGTTGAAATCAAAATAATCCTGGTCAGAAATCTTGAGAGAGTCCAAATTCTCAAATAGCTCAAACTCCTAAATGAAAAAATAATAAATGAGCAATCAAACAACTTATGCAAATACTTTGATGAGAAAAAAATAAATGATGAGATTCACAGCCACCTAAAAACAATCAAATCAATCCATCGGATGCTATTTCTAATGAAGGCAAAAATCCTTTTGATGGTCTCTATCAGAATATGCCCAAGATACCTCATCTCCTGGAACAGGAACTTTCGGATGAAGATAAGCAAAAACTTAGACAAGTTTTACAGGATATTTATGATGAAAAAAATAGAGAAAAGACCCGTGAAGAATTAGAATTGGAAAAGAGAGCAAAGAATATGTGAATCAATCCTAGCGACAAAGATGCATTTCAAGAGACAGTCCGTAAGCTAAAGGACTATGATAAATTCCTTGCTCAGTTGGAACAGATTATAGACAAACATACTGGTAACGCGGTTATGCAAGAGATAGAAAACATATTTCAGCAAATCAGGTCGCATAGAACTAAACCACGCTACAAAGCCAAAGGACCAGTAGATATAGACCATGGCTATAGGTTACATCCTGGAGCTATCGCCTGAGGTATCGCAGAAGTGAAGTGAGGTAATTTCAATCCAGAGATGTTTGAAATGGATATTAAACATGAAAAGCCCGAACAATTGACAGGCAGGTTTGAATTAACACTTATAGCAGATGGAAGCTGATCTATGACACAAAACGATAAAAATAGACAACAAAAGATAGCTGTACTGCTTATCTTAGAATCTCTCAAACGTTTGCATGATAAGCTATCGGAAGAAAAATATAACCTCACAGAAGGAGTAGAGTTTACAACTCAGGCTATTATGTTCCTGGAGAAACTAAAATGAGTTTTGGATTGTAAAGATTTGTGACCAGATTTTTCTGATCAAGAAAGGTTGTATACCTATAGTTCTCTTGATCATGCTAACTGATGAACAAACGACTATGATGGTCTCCAAAAAGTAATTGATCATATGAAGTGATATTCTCATGAACATCTACAGGAAATACAATCATGAAAAGTAAAAAAAATTATTATAGTCATGTCAGACTGATGATCAGATGATGAGACAAAAATGAAAGAAAAAATCAAAACATTAAGAGATATGTGAGTGTTGGTATATGGAGTAGGTATCACTTCTTCTGGAAGTCCTATGGTAGACCTTTTTCAGTCTACAAATCAATCTTTAGGATATGGGCAGGTATGTACACAAGTACAGGATTTAGCTCAGACACTCAAAGATATCCTTTGGATGCATTTGGAAAAATTATAGAATATATATTCCTAATATAGTTCTTTTATCCTATGAAAATGAGGCAAATAACTGCTTTATTTTTTCGCTGTTTTGGATATATTGTGAATGGTTTATTTTTATATTGGCATACAATGTGAATGAAATATCAAACCTATTATCCTTATCCATTACACGAACACTTTCAAAGTCCATTTTGGGATTTTTTTGAAGATAAAAAAAACATTAAAACTATTGAGGAAATTACAGATTCACGAATAAAACCAAACCACCGTATATACTCTGAGAACCCAAAGACAATGTATATGGAAACAATCACTCAATCAAAAATATGACTTTGAACTTCTATAAAAGATGATTGAATATATGTAAGTCCTCTTTTTCTTATTTTAAGAAAAATATGAGACCTTTTCATATCAAGACTACCAAATAATACTTTTAATTTTGATGATTATAGTGTGATTATATGACTTTTGAAATGAGGAATGATACACGAATACCATACTATAGGGAAAGAAGGGGAAGATTTAATGGATATACTAGACAAAGAGGCTGAAGCCAAATATTGAAAAGTTTTAGAGGCACGAAATAAATTAGTTCCATTTTATACAGAAGAAATAGAACCAAGAGGAGAAAATTTAGAACTAATGAATCTACAAGCCAAGGCTTTTGAAGAAGTTAGAAAATACGTTTATCTAACAGACAAAAAATTAACTAAAAAAACGATTGAAGATATTGATAAATTATGTATACAACCAAATAATTTTTATAAGTTTTCTAAAGAGTGAATAGATTTTATTAAAGAATTTGATTTTGATGAAAATATCATAAAAGGATTTAGACAAATTCGTATAAAAAGACACTTCAAATTTAATATTGGTTTGTTGATTGCAGTCATTACTGCGGTTTATTTTGATATTGAACTCTTTTTGTATTATAACCCATACCTATATGAAATGTGAATTTGTGATAAAGACAATCTAAAATTTGAATATGACAATACTTATATAGTTATGAATTTTAACAATATTATTAAAAGCGTGTTTTGTGAACATTGTTTGGAAAAGATGGTAGGAGAAACAAGAAAGAAGTTAAAAAACGGAAAGAATATAGAAAACAATCAAGAAATTATAAAGAATATGTTTGATGGTGTTCTAAACCAACTTTCTAGTATTTGTCCCGATGATGTTTCATTGGTCATTGAGGGGAAAGTAAATGATACAAATAGAATGCACGAAATAAACGAAAAGCTACCAAATGCTGATGTTGTTGGATATACAAGACATAGTGGGAACAATAAGAAAGTAAAATTTGTCATAAAAGATGATTTGAAAAACTGTAAGAAAAGAATAGAAAGAAAATAAGCTCTTCTTGGCGAAGAGATTTTAATGGGTGTTTTTCACAAAGTCCTTTTATAGAAAAAGGAAGAGAAACGAACCCAAAAGCCAATGAAAATTGAAGAACTAAGAAAAGTTCTAGGCTCAAAATATGATGCTTTGCCAGATTCAACTCTGCAAGGTATCATAGACCTCTTCAGAATGTATGCGAAACTTGCAATAAGTAAGCATATAGCTGAAAAGAAAAAAGCCAGAGCTGACAAAATCCGCAACAAATAGCGGTAGAGCCGTAGCCCACAAAGCTACGGTTTTCTTGTTGTGAAAAAATCTCTTGCTTTTGTGAACTGTTTATTTATTATATATACCGAACCAGTAAGAAAACATATAAAAAGTAGTTATAATAAGTAATATAAACGCTATAATATAAGTTCGGTATAAATAACATTTTATTTACTAATAAATGCCAATGAAAGATTATTCAAAAAAACGCAAAGCACCTAAAAACCCTCTTATGGACTTTGATTTATGATTGTCAAAAGTCGTGAAACCCACAACAAAGACTGAACAGCCACAAAAACTAAGGGCTATTATTTATGTTAGAGTATCCTGAGACCGCCAAATTAGAGAATGACATTGATTGGAAGGACAAGAAGAATCCTGTAGAAACTGGTGTAAATTGAATGGCAACATTGAAGTGATTAAGGTATTTGCAGATAAGGCTATTACTGGGGCATTGATTGATCGTCAATGAATAAGAGAAGCTATGGAATATTTGGAAAAAGAGAACAAAAAATATACGAAAATAACTCACTTTGTATGTACAGAAGTATGACGTATAGCAAGACCAGAAGACCGTGAAGAAGGGACGGCTTTGATTGCAAGAATTGAAGCTACAGGAGCAAAAATTGTTACAACCTTAGAGCATAGAGATACCTCAACCGATGAAGGGAAACTTATGGATGAGATAAAACTTTCTATAGGGACATATGAAAGAAAGAAAATTATGAAGAGAGCAAGGAATTGAAGAATATCTAGGGCATTACAAGGATACCGACCCTTTCCAACTTTGCCTGTCGGCTATAAAAAGGAAGGACAAGGACAGACGGCAATTGTCGTAAAAGATGATTTTAAGGCAGGAATTATAAAAGAAGGATTGGAGCTTTTTGCCCGTAATGTCCTCATAACAAGGGCAGATTTATTGGAATTTTTCAGAGATAAATGACTAACTACCAATGAAAAGAACTACAAGGGGAAGCTTTGGAGTTCCTTTATAGAAAAAACCTTTTTACTACATAGACTATTCTTTTATGCGGGATATATCTTCTATCCTGACTGGGACATCAATGAACCTATAGAATGAAGACAACCTGCCATTACTTCTTTGGATGTGATTTATAAAATCATTGAAAAACTGCAAAAGGGTAGTCTTTTGAAGAGGAATCCACGCAGAGTTGAAATGTCTGCCGAATTTCCTCTGAGATGAGTGATTTACTGTCCAGCTTGCCATAGAAAGCTGACTTCCTGGTATTCAAAATCCTGAACAGGCAATAAATTTGCTTATTATGGCTGTAGTTATAAAGACTGTACGGCAAGGGAAAATATCCCAAAAGAAATGTTAGAAAACGACTTCAGAGACCTATTGAATAAGTATAAGCTTCCAGATGATTTCCTTCCTGCTTTCAAAATTATCCTCAAAGAGGAGCGGGAAGCTAGTAAACAAAATGAGCATTCACTGAGAGATAAGAAGATGGGAATGAAAGTAAATACTGAGAACAAAATGAAAGACATTTGGGATGCTATGATGAAAACCAAGAACGTTGATTTATACGCAAATTTGGAAAAGGAATGGGCAGAATTGAATAGTGAGAAGTTAGTACTGGAAGATGACCTAAGCAATGATGCCTATACTGAACAAGAGTATATGGAGCTTTACGAAAAGACATTATGAATCATTACAAATCCATTAGCCTTTTGGACTTTGGGGAATGCAGAAATAAAACAACTCCTTTTGGCTGTTCGGTTTGGATGAAAATTATACTATAACAAAAAATCAGGTTACCGAACTAACGATACCTGACTTCTCAATTATCTCTTGGGTATTTTGGGGACTAACAAAACGCATTTGTTAGGGTGGCAGGGGATCGAACCCTGGACCACTGGCTTAAAAGGCCATTGCTCTACCGACTGAGCTACCACCCCATACCAACGACAAAACGATTAAACGCTTGGTCGTTTCATTAGTATTCTATACGAATCCCTTGAGTTTCTTATACACCTTGGAACTGATTTTCAATTTCAATTGAGAACCATCTTCAAGTTTTACTTTCTTATTGATAAGATTGACCTTGAATGTTCTCTTGGTCGCTCTCATAGAGTGAGATCTCATATTTCCGGATTGGGTTCATCTTCACGTGAAGTCACATACTCTTGCCATTATAATTCCTAACAGATTAAAAGATGTTGTGAATGAGTATACGAATTATTTTTTCTGTTCTTTTTTGTCATCTTTTGCTGGAGCAGCAGTACCAGCCGCAGTTGCAGTACCAGTAGCAGGGGTCGCTTCGACAGCAGCTACAGGAGCTTCTTCTACTTCTTCAGTTATGATAAGGACTGTAACGACAGCCTGTTCAGGGTCATCAAGTACTTTCACTTTATCAGAGAAGCTAAGATCTTTGACGGTAATAACATCATTAATATTTTGGATAACGGAGATATCTATAGTAATATCATGCGGCAAATCTTGAGGGAACGCTTCGACTTCGATAAAGTCCTTGATAAGCTGTATTTTTCCTTCTCCTAATTTCTCTATCGGAGATTCTCAGATCAATAGGACAGGTATTTCTGTAGTTACTTTCTCATCTTTGTTTACTGCCAAAAAATCTATATGGATGAGTGAATCAGTTACAGGATCCAATTGGATATCTTGGATAAGGACAAGTTGATCAACACCATCACCTTCAAGAGTGATCGGAGTAGAATATCATGCTTCCCTATATTTCTTGAGAAGATCGTTTCTAGGAGACGCTACCTTGATAGGAGCTTTGAGATGCTTTCCATAGACGATACCAGGAATTAATCACTCTTTCCTGAGATCTTTTGCTTTCTTATCTTGGCGGACGGTTACCGTGAGTTTCATTAGTTCTTTAAATATAAATTAAATGATTATGTGATTACGGATTGGAGATTTGGTTAAATAGTTTATTTCTTGCCCTTTTTCTTACCTTTATTTTCTTTGACCTTACCTGCTTCCTTATCAAGGAGGTTGATGTCTCTCTTTTCAGCAGTAATCTTGGATTTGAATCTAGCATCCTTTCCTACTTTATCTCTGATATAGTAGAGTTTAGCTCTTCTAACCTGATATTCATCCAAAAGGATAATTTTATCAAACTGATTGAATGATAGTGGGTAGATTTTTTCTACTTCCACTCCAGCGACCATACCTCTTACCGTGAAAGATCAATCAGCATGACTAGGTTTCTTGACCTTGATCACGAGACATTTAAATCTTCGGATTCTGCTGGTCTCTACATCCTTTTCATGGATTTCTACCGACATTCCTGCTTTGATATCAAGAATCTTCGCTCCATTATTGTCATAGAAATGTTTGAGTCTTTCGAAATTCATCTTATTTTTTTAAATATAAATTAAATGATTACTTGATTACGGATTTTTTTAATTCGAAATTTACAATTTCTTAATAAATTAATCATTAGTGAAATGAGTTATTTAGCTTTTTTGTTCATGACTTTGGCCTTTCGTTTCTTCTGTTGTTCGAGGTTTTTTCTGACATCCATAATTACTACTTTTTCTACTCTAAATAACGCCTTATTGAGTTTTCTTTTTGCGTTGGTTTTTAATCTGGTCATGTATGAATAGTAAATAATGATAAATGATATGTAGGTGCAAAGAGTATATGCTTTCTGCAAATATTATTTCTTGACTCCTTTCTTTTCCAAAGCCGCATCGATCATTTTCTGGGTAACTCCGTACTTTTTGAGTCTTGCCTGAGCTCTTTCCTTGGTCTTATAGATCCATTTGGTTTCGCCTTGATCAGCCTCTTTCTTCATAAGATTTACATATCGATTTATCGCTTTCTCAAGTTTCCTGCCTGATTTTTGGCTTACCCGAGAGACGTTGTACATCATATGCTTATATTTCGCACCACTGGTATTTCCCATTTTCTTAGTAATAAAGAGGATAAATCATGTAAACGATTATGTAGTTATGTCTAGTTAACGTATTTTGCCATATATGCGAATGCTTTATTTGCTTCCGCCATTTTATGAGTTTCTTCCTTTTTCTTGACAGCATATCATTGATTTCCGTAAGCAGCCAAAATTTCTTCAGCGAGTTTTTTGTACATCGGTTTCCCTGATTTGGAATCGGTACCAGCAAGTATCCATTTGAACGCGAAGAATAATTTCTTATCTTGCTTTACTTCTACAGGAACTTGATAGACGGATCCTCCCATTCTTTTGGATTTGATCATAACACTAGGAGATGCATTATCTATAGCAGTTTCCAAGACTATTTCTGGGTTCATGTGTCCATTGGATTTGATCTCTTTGAGCATATCGTGATAGATTCTTTTTGCTACGCTCTTTTTCCCGTCTTTCATGATATAGTTGATAATCTTATTGATTTTCGGGTTGGATAATGAACCTGGGATTAATTTTGACATGAATATGATGTTGAAATAGTAAAATGCCTAAGTGGTGTGATAAAGTACTAGTCTATACTACTATTTTTTAGCAGCTTTTGGTCTTTTTGCTCCATAGAGAGATCTGGATTGTCTTCTCTTGTCTACAGGATTTGCATCGTATTTTCCTCTAACGATATGATATCTTACTCCTGGAAGATCTTTTACCCTACCTCCTCTTACGAGTACGACACTATGTTCTTGGAGTGTGTGGGATTCTCCAGGTATGTACGCGAGTACTTCAGCTCCGTTGGATAATCTCACTTTAGCGAATTTCCTCTGAGCGGAATTAGGTTTCTTAGGACCCATCACAGAGACCTTGAGACATACTCATCTCTTGAACGGAGATGGTCTATCGACTCTCTTATTGCTATCCAGCTTATTGATGCCGAATTGGAGAGCTGGCGCTTTGGATTTGTAAGATTTAGGTTTTCTTCAAGATTTGATGAGCTGGTTAATTGTAGGCATAGAAAAAAAATTTTTAAATAGTAAATTTAAAATTTTAGATTTACTCGGTCAAAAGAGACGTTTCAGGAATTCGAGAGTAAACAAAAAATTTACATGTCCACGACTATAGTAAAAAAAGGGACAAAATCAACACTAATTTTATAGAATATATCTTTGGCGGAGAAAAAATGCTTGAATAAAGTAGGAACGATAAGGATATAGAGAATAAAAAAGACAGGAGCGGATGTTCACTACCTGTCTTCTTCATGACTACTCTATATATATGTTCAATCCGTAATTCGTAATATTATTGTTTGTAGATATCCAATGCTTTAGTAAATTCGCTAGCTCCTGGAGGTAATGCGCTCCGTAGGCTAGGACTGTATTCGATGAGGAGGGCTGCGCCATTGAAGATTTCATTTCTTCTCTCTGCTTTGATAGAAGCGAGTGATGATCATCCTACATGGAACCGGTCATTGAGCTGTGATCTTCTTGATTGGACAAGATCCTGGATACCGTTTCCGATAAGTATTCACTGTACTTTCAATCATCCGTAGAGACATCGTTTCTTATTGAGATTATCGTTTCTGAGATCAGGGCCGGCTTTAAAGAATCCATTATTAGTCACGAAGATACCTTTCACTACTTGAGGTTTAGAACACAGATCTGCTCATGCAAAAGTAATATTTCCTTTGTTGAGGAGGAACATCGCATTGGCATGTTCGATGGATCAGCTAATTTGTACGCTAGGTCCGTCGAGGATGACCGTAAACGGTTGTGTCTTGCTGGCTCATTCCTGGTAGAGAATAGTTCCAGCACCTTTAAATACCACGATATCCTGTCCAGGTACTTTATAGGTGGTGATGACATTATTCTCTATAGAACGGATAGTGCCATATTTGACGGCGAGTTTGCTGTATTTTGTGATGAAATTAGCCATCTTGGTAGTGATGGTGCTGCCTCCTGCATATATGGATTCATCGATGACCATGATGTCGGACAGATCGGTGCTCTTGAGAAGTTCGCTTCCGTCAATCATTTTGTATCCATTCAAGGAGATATCAGTGGCTTTAGGCGTGAGTCCGAAGGAGCTCTTTTGTGCGAGATACGGTTGGGTCAACGTGAAATTGACACTACATACTCTGTCTATCTCTGTTCATTCGGCAAGATTATCACTACGACAGTAATTGTATGCTACCTTATCTAATGTTATCTTGTACTCTCAGAATATATTGCCGAAGGTTGTCGTACCTATATAGTATTTTCCGAACGCATGTTTGAGCGATCGCCGTTCATTCTGTTTATCCAAGAAATATTTGAAGACAAGATAATTATTCCGATTATCATCATTGCAGTTCTTTGTGAACGTCATCAATGGATTAGCATCTGATTCGAGATGGGTTCCATTATAGATTTTGAATGTACATTTAATACTATCTTCAGGGATTTTTCCATCCGGTTTACCATCGCAAGAATTTCAAGGGATGATATTGCTAGTATCTTCCAAGGTCCATCGGAAAGGAAGTACTTCTCATTTCTGGATGGAGATATCAGTATTTCCGATATTGAAGCATCCTACCATAGATGATCATTTCAGATCGCATCATTTTGTACAGTTGGAAGAAGCTGTTCCATTACGGGTTATTCCATCATCGCATTTTTCATATCATTCAGCTATACCGTCGCCACAATAGCCAAGTCTTCATTTATCCACGATGAGCGGTGCTTGACATGCAGTAGGAGGAGTCTCGCCATCCACGATACATTTGATGGTATAGCTCTGAGGGACTGCTATGTTCGTATATCTGCAGGTCGCGGTATATGATGAAGTATCGTATCCGATATGTGTTATTCCATCGTTGCAGACCATAGTGATTGATTTTGCTACCGTTCATGCTTTCGTTTGACATCTGAAGGTACTTTCCGCTACACCGTTTTGATAGATAGCTACGCTACCGTTGATGCTAGTCAGGGTATCACATTTTCCTACGGAAGGATTGATAGGTACTTTGCAGGCGGTATTTGTCGTATCATTTCCTACACTACACTGCGCATAGCCGCCTCCGAATGACGAGGTATAGTGACATACGCCATTGATAGTTGATCATTGTCATGGAGGTAATGTTGTTCCATTGCCGCAACTGATAGAGATCGGCGTGGTAGAGAGCGTATTTGCTCAGTTACAAGTAAGGTTTACATCATATCCATTTGCAGTAGCGATAGGAGTAGATCCTACCATGTTTGTACATGTAGGAGCCGGACCTGTGACTATGATAGTTACGTTTGCACTTCCTGTTTTGGTTTGCCCATTCACCATATAGGTGAGGTCTACTTTATTGATATGACTTCCGATGCAGCTTTGATTTGTTGAGATATGTCAGACGAGATAGACATTCACGCTCTGTCAGATACTGAGTGATGGAGTCAGATCCCATGCAAACGGATTGCTGGCTTTGGTAAGGAGCATGGTAGAGACATTTGATGATCAAGGCAAATCTGCAACGATACATCAAGTATTTGGCCACGTATCTATGATTTTGACGGTATTGATAGTATCAGGACCGTTGTTGGTGACCGTGATGGTATAGTGTACGGCTTCGCCAAGCATATAATTCGTCTTATCAGCAGTCTTGGTGATGATGGCATTGGCAGTAGGGATATAGATAGTATGAAACAAAGCGAAATCCTTTAAGGTTGCAGCGTTGCTGGATTCCAAGAAGACACTATTGATTTTGGAATTACCTGTTCATCTATATCTTCCTACAATCTTGAGATAGCCTTGCTGACCGGGTGTTAAATCAAATCATGAATATTGGGCGAAAATCATTCAGCCACTGGTTCAGGTACTGAAGGTTGAACTAGTGACGCCATAGAGCTGGCTGCTGACATAGCTAAGGGAGTCAGGGAGATAATCAGTGAGGACAATATTTTTTCCTGTCACGGATGAATTATTGGAAAAATTAATCGTGAAACTCACAAGGTCTCAGGACTGATATGGGAGATCATTATCCAAAGTCTTGGTGAGGGTCAATCAAACTCATACAACATAGACCTTTACAGAACAGATGATGCAGGATCCATCTAGTCATTGAACTTTCAATTCATATGTGGTAGTCGTGGTGGGGTGTACGATAATATTGCTATCGCTCCGATTAGGAAGGATGAAGTTCAATCAAGGGACATTCATAGTCGCTCCAGATGCATTAGTATATCCAGCATTGAGAATTGCCGTGTCGCCTGAAGCAATGTTTGGGGTGCTTGTCGTAAGCGTACAGGTCGGAATAGTGACCTTAGGTTTGACCGTGATGATGACGGAACAAACAGCAGGGGTAGTACCAACTGCTCAAGTCACCGTCATAGTATAGGTAGTAGTCGTAGTAGGTTTCACTGCGAGGTAATTGTTGGATCGGTTAGGATAGGTAAGCGAAAGACCAGCTATAGTGTGATTGAAAGTAGTAAGAGTTGCATTGGTATAAGATGCTTGGAGAATCGCTGTATCTCATGAAGAGATAGTTGCCGTGTTGGTAGTCAATGAACAGGTAGGGTTAACAACCTTAGGTTTGACGGTGATAGTAGTGGAACAGACAGCAGGAGTAGTACCAGCTGTTCATGTTACGGTCATAGTATAAATAGTAGTGATTGCTGGAGTTACGGAGATATTGGAATTTGATCGGTTGGGATAAGTAAATCAAAGACCAGCTATAATAGGATTGAAAGTAGTAAGAGTTGCATTAGTATAAGATGCCTGAAGTATGGCAGTATCTCAAGAATAGATAGTTGCTGTATTAGTAGTCAATGAACAGGTAGGAACAACGACCTTAGGTTTGACCGTGATAGTAGTAGAACAGACAGCAGGAGTAGTGCCGGCAGCTCCGTTGACGGTCATAGTATAGGTAGTAGTAGTTGACGGAGTTACGGAAATATTTGTATTTGATCGAGTAGGATAAGTAAACGAAAGCCCAGCTATGCTAGGGGTGAAAGTAGTAGCAGTAGCATTGGTATAAGAAGCACTAAGCGAAGTAGAATCACCAGCAGTTATAGTAGAAGCTGCTGCGGTCAATGAACACGTAGGGTTAACAACCTTAGGTTTGACGGTGATAGTAGTGGAACAGACAGCAGGAGTAGTACCAGCTGCTCATGTTACGGTCATA
>CAYXBC010000025.1:0-3066 GCA_964463255.1 uncultured Candidatus Peribacteria bacterium
AGTATTTCCGCTGAGTCCGTAATTATCCATCACGGTCGCTGCAACCGTTACATTTCCTTTGTAGAATAATGCTGCTCCGTTGCTTCCGATGGTGCCTACAGAAATATATCATATACCTACCGTAGGTTCTGTCGATTCTACAATTCCGGTTATCATATTTGATAGTGCATAGCTCATATTGCCGGCTGTGTCATTTCCGCGATAACAAACATATTTTCCGTTATCCGTATTGGACATAAATATAGTGCTCGCATAGGTGATAAAATTTCTGCTTGCATCACACAATGTGCTTGTCGATCCGGTGGTCATAGTCAAGACAGGAGCTACATCGATATTATCGTTTATGGTCGATGTTATTGTCTTGGTCGGACTCACCGTCGTTGATGGATTATTGATAGTTATGCTAGGTGATTCGGTATCTACGACGATATCCCTATTATATCAAAGTGATCCTGCCATTCATGGAGCAAAGAGTGTGAGATTTGCATTGTTGCCTATAGAATCGGCGATTGTGGCCCCGAGCAATGCTAGTCCTGTCGTGGTAGTGTAATCCAGATCGTCGCTATTGTCTCCGGCATTGATGGTATATTCGAAAGTCAGGGTATCGGTTCCACTTCCAGATACATAGATTCCAAAGCTCGCTATCATGAGGGTAAAGGTCGCTCCGCTACTATTTCCTGCTTTATCATAGACGGTAAGTGTATAGATTCATGGTAGGGTCAGTGTCGATCAGCTTGCGAAGTTTCCGCTATAATAACTATTATTTACTCCACTCACTATCGCTCCGGAAAGATTGAGATCGGAAAATCTTATCGTCACATTTCCTGCGCTGATTCATGTATAGATACCACCTTTTACTACGCCGGTGAATGTAGGATATGTGGTATCCAAGATAATAGTATCGGTTGCATCAGATGTCGTATTGCCGAGTGCATCTCTGGCTCTCATATAGATTGCTCCGGTGCCGTCGCTTCCTGTCAGTAATGTCGTCATTATGGTAGTGCATGCCTGCCGATTTGTATTTGGACTCGGCGTATTGCCAAAGGCTACCTCTATTCATCCTACTCCTGCATCGCTAGGGCAGGTAGTATTTAACGTCACTCCGCTGGCATTGGCGAAGATTGCGTTGCTATTTATCGTGAATGATAATGCTGTTGGTGCAGATCCATCATAAGTATAGCTTGTAGATGTTCCTGTACCCAGATTACCTGCGATATCCCTTACACGGAAATTGACGGTGATATTTGAGGTGAAACTCAATCCAGCAGCATAACAGTAGGTACCGTCTCGGCTGGCAGCCAACCAAGAAGCTCCAGTCGTATATTGACAGGTCACTCATGAGACTGCATAATTATCCGTAGCGGTCGCTCTAAAATCTCCTGTGCCTCTGTAGTAGGTTGATTGGGTTACTCCTGCATATATAGCTGTCGTTCCGACAGACGGTGCTGCGGTATCGAGGATGATATCATCACTGATGGTCGTGCTACTGGTATTGCCGGCAGCATCGATATATACGACATATCCCGTTTTGATTCCATCACCCGCAGTGCATCAGGATCCATTCGTAACATTCCAGGTGAATGATGCTGCATAGCTATAGAATGGGCTCCATGTCGAATTATCACAGCTGAACTTCATAAGTGATATGCCGTTCGTATCGCTTGGAGACAAGGTCAGCGTTGTACTCGCACCACTCGTATATACCGCTCAGGCATTGATGGTCATAGTCCCGGTAGGTGCCGTAGTATCAAAGATTGTCGTTATGGTATTTGATACTGTATTAGGATTTGATGCTCCATCAGTCGCTACTCCTGCTGCGATATATCAGGTCACTATTCATTGACCTATAGGCGTCACTATCCATTGATATACCGTACCACTTATCGCTGTGAAACTTGAAATATTTCCATTTACTGTCGTCACATCTCAGCCAGTAAAATTACTTGTACTGCTACTAAACGTTCATGTTACTATAAAATTAGCTCAACTGAAATATGTTCCGATAGCGTCAGTCAATGTTACCGACATAGGCGCGGTATTTATGCTGAAGATAGGGACAACGCTCGCTGCGGATGTATTTATAAATCTATCGAAGGCATAGACTCTCCGATAATAGGTAGCATCTACCAATCATGTTATCGTCACTCCTGTTGCAAATCATGTTCATGATTTGGCTATAAGCGTAAATGCGGATCCCGTAGAGACTTGATAAAAATATCCACTGGTACCTATTCCTGTATCTAGACCTGATCACCGTTGTAGTACTACCGTTCATGTGTTCAAAAGTTGTCCCGTCGTCGGTAGTACTGGCGTAGGCACACTAGGAGCTGTAGTATCGGAGAGATATATTCAGGTCGCTCACGTCGTCGTATTGCCTGCCAGATCCTGGATACTAAATCTAAGATTCAAGGTCGTTGTAAAATTCAATCCTGTCGCATAGCAGTATCCTGTTGTCGCACTTCCTGAATATGCGCCTACTATCCGTGATGCTCATGTCGTGTACTTACATGTTCACGTAGCTAGAGCTAACTCATCACTCACGCTTCCGCTAATCTCTATTGGTCATTTGTAATATCAAGTACTACCATTAGTTCCCATCGTTCACGAATAGATATATCCTGTGGTCACTGTCGGCGCAGTAGTGTCTATATTGATGTTCTTATTGTATCCCAAGGATCATACAGCTCATGGACTCGCTAAGGTAAGTGTTGCATTACTACCTCACCAATCCCTGATGCTTCCTCCATTGAGCAGGAGCGCCGTAGTGTTCAGATAATCTAGATCGAGTTTATAATCTCATGCCTGGATAGGATATCTGAAGGTTATAGTATTGTCCGCTGGCACGAGTCTACTGATATTATTTTGGGTTACTCAACTATAATTTGTAAAACTTCATCATAAGAAAACCTTACCGTCCGCCTGCAACGCTATATCATTGACAGATGCACTATATCAACCTCAAATACTGAAAGTACTATCTAGTAGTCCTGTGCTCGTCAATCTCGTGATACGATTCTGTGTCGTGCCGCTATAACTCGTAAAATATCATCCTACGAGAATCTTGCC
>CAYXBC010000026.1:0-11198 GCA_964463255.1 uncultured Candidatus Peribacteria bacterium
GTAAAGTTACTCAAGAACAAATTGATTTCGCACTCCAAAAGCTTAATAATAGACCAATGAAATGTCTCAAATATCAAAGCCCTTCATATATGTTTAAAAATTTACTTTCTCAAGTGGCGCTTTTGGCCCTTTAATCTACCATAATTGTTTATAATTGTTTATAATTATTATTATATAAATGTCAATAAAAAAGCTGTCGCTTATCTTCATCACTTGAAAATCACCTCTCTTTAATTAAAAACTTAGGAGTTTTACTCGCACATACTCCCATGCTTTTTTTCGACTATCTCAAAAACCTCGACTCAAATATCAATTTCCTCAAAAAAAGGATTAACGATGACCATACCCTCTTCCTAGTTGGCTGATGTGTCAGGGATCCTCTTTTGGGCATCACGAAAAAACCGACCGATATCGATTTCACTATGGCGGGCTCGCCAAAACATCTCGATGCTATCCTCGATAAGAGAGGGATGTCCCATTTTATGACCGAAAAATATGGCACTATCACCCTACTCAAAGACCCTATCAAATATGAATTAACCCCATTGAGAACGGAAGGTAAATATGATGATTTTAGACATCCCGAAGATATCACTCGGAGTGATGACCTTCTCTTGGATTCCAAAAGGAGAGACTTCACCATCAACTGCATGTACTACACCACTACTCCATTCATCGCTGACTATACTTCATCGCTTGATAAAAAATATCCCCATGCCTATACTGACGATGAGTGACTCCTCAAAACGCTTGATGATTATGGATATATCTATATCGAAGATTTCGCACTGCTTATCATCCAAGCCCACAAACATATCGAAAAATCATTTAGCTTGTGAATGATTCATCCCGACCATATTGCTTCAATCCTCAAATTAGCGCCTATACTCTCTTTAGGATGAAAGAAAAAAATCGGAAGCGAAAAGCCGAAATCATTATGCATCCTCATCGATCCGCACCAAGGTATCCACGATAGTATCCATAGAAAATTGCGCGCAGTCGGAGATCCAGATAAGAGATTCAATGAAGATGCATTGAGAATCATCAGAGCAATTAGGTTTGTGAATGTTTTGAATGAAAAACTAAAAGTTTTAAAGATTAGCACATTGAAAAATTGTAAGAAAATAAAATTATTCGACTTTGAAAAACCAACCTGGAATAGCGTCAAAAGCAATCATGCTTTAGTGAGTAATGTCGCCAAAGAAAGAATAAAAGATGAAATCATGAAAGCCTTCACTGATGGTGATCCCTTCGGGTTCATTGCATTGCTCGATGAGGCGAGGCTTCTGGAACATCTTTTCCCCGCACTCTATGCTACGAAATACGTTGAACAACCTATCAGATATCATCCCTTCGATATCTATACCCAT
Source organism: uncultured Candidatus Peribacteria bacterium (assembly GCA_964463255.1). Classification (GTDB taxonomy): domain Bacteria; phylum Patescibacteriota; class Gracilibacteria; order Absconditabacterales; family Absconditicoccaceae; genus CAJBLF01. The sequence continues at coordinate 1,371 of CAYXBC010000026.1, forward strand.
ACCATGCTGACTTTGCGTGAACTCCAAAAAATCAATAAAGATCCCCTCGTCAGATTTGCTATGCTCTACCATGATGTCGGCAAGTTGGAACAGTTTGCAGCCTATGGTGATCATCTTACCAAAGAACAAATCAGAGGAATTATCGCTGGACCGCTCAATCATAGGAGAAGCTCTCCCGAGCATGCCAAGCGTGATTTCAAGGCGCTCGGATTCTCAAGCAAGGAAATCGCCGATATCGCTCGATATATTGCTCATCATCATACACCGGAAGAGATGCTTATGACCAAGCAAGAAAATACGGAAAAAAAAGTAAGATCGTTCTTGAGTGAGGCTGGATATAAAAAAGCTATGAATATCTTTGATATCACGATGGCTGATAGATTGGGGCAATTCAATCCACTCCAAAATAGCTCCGATCTTTCTGATATCGACACCTTAAGATCCATCCTGAAAAAACTCCAAAAGCAGGAATGACAATTCACTATGAAGAATCTTGCAGTCAATGGCTTAGATATCGTTCAACATTTCAAAATCGCACCATCAGCACTCATATGAACCTTATTGAAAAAAGCCCTGGACCGGGTCATCAATGATATCAAAATGAGGAATACTAAGACACAAATCTATGGATTCCTTAAAATACAGTTGAAGCATATGAAATAAATATTCTAAGATTATGCTCTGTCTACGATTTGAGCAGTGTCTGAAACCACCGAACCAGTCAAATCATCTAAGATGGATTGTACCTTATCGCTTCATCCTTCCTGTGTCATATATCCTCACAATCTCTGTGTTGTGTTATCTTTGTTATAGTTTCATTGGGTTGACAAAAATCACTTACCATCAGGTCAGACATTTTCTGCGAGTTCCTTTGCTGTAGGTAATCTCTTATTTCCATATATTTTTTGATATTCATCAATCCTATTTCTCAAGTTCTTTCCCATAGCATCCATACCCTCCTGTCGGGAATTGAATTTTGCATATCCCCTTATGTTATATACATTCCCTGGATTCATATGCCTTGCTCATGCGCCTGCTGTCCCATACGTACTATCATTTTTCATGAATGCCATGAGATATGTCACCGGGACTTTGAAACTCTGAAAAGTTTTCAATACCTCACTTGTCTTGATTGGACTATGGTATCTTTTCAATTCATCGGTAATCAACTTACTTGTCTTTTCCATACCAGGGAGTATTTCATCCCTATTTTTTTCATCAGATGTCTTATCTTGTGCTGTGACAAGATTATCATCCTCTACCGATTTAATGAATGATAGATATTTGTCATATTCATCCACAAATATAGCAAATCATCTCAAAGTTCATCTTCAGAATTTTCCGTCTGGTTTCACATTTGCTTTGATATCGGCTATTGTTCATACTCAATGCTTATCAAACGAAGACTTATAGAATCTTATCCTCTCTGATCACGACAACTGTAAAGATGCAGACTGTTTTAGGATATATTCCTGAAGATTTTGGATATTCTCCTTGGATGGATTATCAAGCATTTCCATCAAGGTTTTTTTTATCTCTACGGGAATAGTATTTGCCATTGAGAGTTTCTTCTTTGCATTATCGATATATCCCTTCCTTTGATTGTACTTCTCGACCTGACCATTTGTCACTTTCTGAAGTATAGATTCCTGGATATAGAGATATTGTTTCATTTTCTTCTGTAGGTCCTGCAATGCTTTTGTTTCTGTATCGATTTTGAGTCATGCTTGTCTTTTTAAGAGAATAGAGCTATCCTTATAATCTTTTTATATTCATAACTCTCCAATTGCACTTGTTTTTATAAATTTCGATTAATTGCTCTCTCTCCATCGATTTGATATCATTGATCTTCTCAGTAGGATATCTGGCTAGTATCTGATTGATAAACATTTTCCTCTCTGCCTCTTTCTTCATGATATCTTGTTTCAAATTTTTTATTTCCCTAGAAAATTCTGAATCACTATTTTCGGATTTCTTCTCCACCTCATTATTATAGGATTCCATATCATTCATCCACACTGACTCGTAATAAAACAAACAAATTATACTCATATATCCTGAATTGTCAAAAAAATATCGTTTGAAACGATACCCTGGATACTCAAAAAACCATAGAATTTTACTATTTTAGGAAAGCTTCCATATCTTGTAGGTAACCCCTGGTCTAGGACTCTGGATTCCTTCAGCGATATATCTGCGGAATCGACTCCTCTGTTTTTTTGCTAGCTGGTGAGTGGTCACCATAATATCACTTTCCATCTCTTTGTAGGAACAGCGTCATTCGATATACTCTATGACTTCCTTATATCCTATGCCCTGCATAGACTGTACGTCTTTTTTGTATCATTGGTTGAGCAAGCCTTGTACTTCTTCGATCAATCATCATCTCAACATCTCTCTGACTCTCGCATTTATTTTCTTGTTAGTGTCCTCCTTTTCTCTTCGGAGACCGAGCATAAGCAATGGCCATGCTGGTGGCTGAGAAATAAAACTCTCAGTTTTGGTCTTTCCGCTTTTGTAAAAAATCTCTAATGCTCTGACTATGTATCTGGTGGATTTTGGATGTAATTTCGCTGCTTCCTCTGGATCTATCTTGGTAAGCTCTTGATGAAGAATTCATGGCATCTGATCTTCTTGTGCAAAGAGCTCATCTCTCAACTTCATATCCGGCGGAATATCTGGCATCGAGAAATTCTTGTAAATGGTATCGATATAGAGTCATGTCCCTCCCACGATCATCGGGAGTTTCTTACGTGCAAGAATGTCTGGAATGATTGTATATGCATCGTTTTTTCGTTGTCCTGATGTGTAGGTCTCGTCAGGGTTTACGATATTTATCTGATGATGAGGTATCTTTTTTACTACTTCCTCTGATACTTTATCTGTCCCGATATTCATATACCTAAAAATCTGCCTGCTATCCGCAGAGATAATCTCTTCATCAAAATACTGTGAGAGCAATATCGATAAATTACTTTTGCCTGTTGCTGTAGCTCATCGAATAATAACAACTCCATCGGGATGCTTACTGCGAAAATCCTCTATTTCTTGTCTGGCTTCTGGGACTATATCTGCTATTTCCATGGTATTTTCTTCGAAAATAAATTTCTAATATTCAATTTCCCCTCCTTCGAGGACAAGTAATTTCTAAACAATTTCTTTTATTTTTTTGTTTGAAAATCAAAAATTAGAAATTAAAGATAATGGAAATATTGTCATTTCGACCGAACAAAGTGAGTGGAGAAATCTCTTTAAGAGATCCCTCGACAAGCTCGAGATGACAAATAAAAAAATACCCACATTTTTCATTTTTCACTATTAATTATTTTATTTGTATTTGTCCGGATTGAAGAACGGCATGGTCGAACATCATTTTGTCTCGCATACAAGTTTCCCTATCCTTCGATTATCATTTCTCTTTATGAGGACGGTCGATCGCTCTTCTGTGAATCTCTGCTGACTGTTTGCAAGCATGTATTCTAGTGTATAGGCGAATCTTATGATATCGGGATTATTGGTAGTGTTGGGTTGCTCTTGGATATTGGTTACAACAACCTTGGGCTGAGCTATTACGTTGGAAAATTTCGTCAACCGGCTTCTGCTATAATAGGTTTTGAAGACATTTGATTTTTCAAGATTTGCATCCGCCATAGTATAGATTGTCGTAATATCTATTGCATTGACTGCCTGATAAAACTCCACAATGGTCTGTTGTTGAGGATTTAGTGGTTGGATAGCCGTTGGAACAGCAGGCTGACTTGTGGTTGCCGTCTCCTGGTCTGCACCAGTTATCTCTTGTGTCTCTTGTACCGGTATCGTAGCATCCGGAGTGGTATAATCTATATTGCCTTTGGAAATGTTCGTCATCTCACCCGTCGCAGCTGTATTTAGTTTTTCTGCTCTCCTATCTTTGGTAAAGGTGAAATATAGTGAGAATACAAACAATATAAACGATAAGAGAAACAGTACCAAGATGATTATGTCCTTTTTTTTGGATTCATCTACTGATTGACCGACATACGTCGCCACTTCGGTAGGGATAGTAGCCGATTTTATCTTCGGCTCATGTTTTCTCGGCCTTCCGGGTCATTCCTTATGGGACTGGGGCCTCCTGGAAATGAATTCCTTTTTGGGTCTGCCGGGAGTCTTCTTTTTGTTTCTTATCATAGTCTGCTCTTAATGGCTAAATATATCGTCCCTTATTTGGTCAGTGTATTGAGCGCTGCTCTTGTCGATGGTCCCATCCATCATCGTACGGATGGTTTTTTTTCATATCCTTTGAGCAATCATTTGCTGAGCTGAAATTGGTAGACGGCGTTTTTGGTCGTTTTGGAGTAGATGCCATCTATCGCTCAGGTATAGAGATGTAGCGTAGTGAGCAGATTCTGAAGAACTTTAACACCTTCCCCATATTCACCGCTATTGAACGCTTTGGTGAATACATACTTTGTAGGTACAACCACAGTACCCGTTCCTATCGATACTGTCTGGCCTACCATCGCTTTGAGCGCTGCCTTGATATATGCTTTGACGAAATCGGAATATTCCGTATATCTCTGTTTGATTTTGAGGAGATATAAGGATTGATATCAGCTATATACCTGATCTTTGAATGCTGAAGTTATCCCATCAGCCGTAATCTTCGCTAAACCAGAACTCGCTACTATCTTCATAGCAGCAATCTTTGCCAATAATGAGGCAGATCCCGTATCGGTCGCTAAGATATTGGAACAATTGAGCTGATTTGTCGTCGTAAAGAATCTCGATTTGTATGCAGCCACCTCTTTCTTGAGTGCAAGATATTTGTTGCGGTCATATCGTTTCTGGAGGGTATCGGCCAGATATCCGTCGAGTTCTGTCTGGAATTGGCTTACTATATATGTTTTCTGCTGATTTAATGGATCAGTGAGGGTCTTAAGTGTCTTGTAGGTATTGGCTGAGCTCTCTACGAGCGTCTGGAACGTCTTCGAGAGATTTGCTACGCCTTGGATGGTCGTAGTCCCCATCTTCTGTATCAATTCATCCAATCCAGTCACTCTCGCATTGATATCGGTGATAATTGAATCGACTCAAGAAAATGCTATGACTACATTTTGTGCAGCACTTATCTTATCTTGGATCCCTTTGATCATCTCTGCATTAGCACTGCGGAATTGGAGAAAGGTAGTGAGAAAATCAGTATTTTTGGATGCATAGCCGGTTGCAAAAGATGCTACGAGACCTTGGTACAGGGTGACTTTTGTGTCGATGAGATTTTTTAATTTCGTCTTTTCAGTTTCATAGGTCGTTCCTGGATCGAAAACATTCACATTATCAGAATCTGCCAATGCCTTTTTCTCTTCCAATGCCATTACCTGATTTTCCAGTTCAACGAAATCCTGTTTGAATGCTATCATGAGTGAAGTCCTATCTTTCTGGAGTTGTGAGAGTAAGGAAACATCCTTGATTGCTCAGAGACAGACCAAACTCTGGTAGTCGATGCTCTTGAGGATATTGAGGCCAGTCTTGATAAAATCAGTATATAATCTTCCATATACATTCGTCAGTAGCGCACTCACATTGTTTTGCTGGGTAGCAAGATAGGTCAGCAATGATCAGCTAAAACCTGTCGTAGTCCCTGTAGCAGCTACCACTCCGGTCACAATCTCTCATGTCCCTACTATCACTCCTGTATCTGCATACGCGAAAATCCCGCAACTAGCTAAGGTGCCTATCATAGAGAGTACAAACGCTTTCAAAGAAAACTTCATATCACTTTTTATCAAAAAGTAAAGACCATAAGCCAGATTACTCATTTTTTTTATCCATTAGCTATATAAATTCAAGTTGATTTTGGTTGTTAAAATGAATAGTATATCCACATATATTTGCAAAAAATATCCAAAAAGTATATACTCTCACTGAATATCCGTAGTATCTCTCCCTTATACTAGCTACGTTTTCATTTCAACATTCAACATTTTACCTTCTAAATATCACACAACATGAGCTTAGTACCAAGCGTAATCGAAAAAGTTAAATGAGGCGAAAGAGCCTATGATATCTATTCCAGATTACTCGAAGACAGAATAATCTTCGTAGGCGAACCTGTACAAGCAGGTATGGTCAATACTATCGTGGCCCAGCTCCTCTATCTCGAAAAAAAAGATCCTGACAAAGATATCATTATGTATGTCAATACACCAGGCGGTGAAGTCTATAGTGGTATGGCAATCTACGATGTGATGCAGTATGTAAAATGCGATGTCTGCACGGTCTGTGTAGGGCTTGCAGCTTCTATGGGATCTGTCATCCTCGCTGGATGAACCAAAGGAAAAAGATATTCACTTCCTCATAGCAAAATCATGATTCACCAACCACTCGGAGGTGCTGAAGGACAAGCTAGCGATATCGTCATCCAAGCTGAAGAGATATTAAAAGTAAAGAATATGTTTATCGAACTTATGGCTAAACATACAGGACAAAAGCTGGAAGTCGTAGCTAATGATATGGAAAGAAACAAATGGATGAACGCTGAGGAAGCGATGAAGTATGGAATTATAGATAAGATTATTAAGTAGAGTGGAGAATTGAGCATTTAGGACTTTGTCATATTACTCACTATGGTAATTTACAATAGTGCATAATAAGACAAAACCTTCATCCAACATCCATCATCCATTTATCCTCGCAGGGGAAAATCTACAATTAATTTTTACTATTGAACGTTCCCCTACGAGGACAAGAGAATTTAGGTAGATCAATATATTTTACAGGACAAAAGAGGAGCCATGTTCGGCTCTTTTTTTTAGTAGTGCTGTCAGTATATTCCCTATTTCGATAACAGTGTCTTTGTGAGGTCTGACTTTCATAGGTCAATAATCTCCTGCATAAGCACAGATTTCCTCTCTATCAGGTTTTCATACTGCATCTCAGCGATATGACTCCGCCGGCGACGAGTGTCAGGAGAACGATTGTAGTACAACAACTCCTCCATCTCTGTCTCGCATACCATCAATAAATCCTGTATTTCATCGATTGTCTTTTTCATTCTCTCTATTTGGCTACTAGATAAAACATGGTTTTTTTGGATAACAAAAAAGGGAGCCGTGCGGCTCCCCCTTTGTCTTTCCATACTCATTCCCCTATCTCTGGATTGTTGGTCTGTCATATATTTTTCTCTCATTACCTTTTTTGAGATAAAAACTGTGATGGACGTGTGTATAGCAAAATTCTATGGTAAATCAATGGATATCTCTTCTGCAATCCGTTTCCTTATATCCGTTGGATGTTTTTTTGCGATTAAAAAAAAAACTGACTCAGGAATACCTGGTCAGTCGATAAGGAATGAATATCATCCCTTGAGCACATTCAAAAGCTCTTTACGGCACTTTTCAATGATTTTATCCGTCTTGCTTTTGATCTCAATGTTCCAATTGAACCGTGCAGCGATCCATAAAGGAATTTCCTGGAACGGGGAAACGCTTTCACCATCATCCGATTTAGCCAGAAGCCAGCGACCGAACCCTTCGAAATATGAAGCATCCGCATACTTCAACATATGGAATGTAGTCATAATCGCCCACGAACGTGCCATCTTCATAGCTTCATCCATTGTTGCCAACCGAGGAGGATAACAAATATACTGGTTCATGTCTTTGCCTTGATGGAGATGAATTTCTTTCTTCACCATATCTTCCAAAGAAAATGGCGAAGATGACCTGATTATAATCTCGATATTCTGTTTGTGCAAAACTCCTTTATTGTACTTTCTGTAGAAGTTTTCAGGTTCCATCTGGAACTGATCAGGAGTCCTATCGCAGAACTCCATGATAAACGATCCTACGATATTCGATGTTGCATCGATAATTCTGATTTCACGTGTCATTGGAATAGGTGTTCAGATTTTTCCCTGTCCCCGGTTTTTTTGTACATTATTGTCCTAACATGCTATCTCTGAATGTACGCAAAGCTTCCATATATACCTGATCGAAAGCGTCCGTACACCCCTTGATTGATTCCTTGAATAGTTCAAATTCCTTGTGATAGTTGATAAGTTCCATAGGAAGCGATGATGGTACATCCTGGATACATAAACATGTATGCAAGAGTTTCAATTTCGCATTAAGAACGATATCAATATTTCGCAGAAGGGAATGTTGCTTCTTCAAGACATCAATATATACACCTTCGCCTTTGGGGAAACCGCTACCAGCTATTCTTTTGATTGCTGACCTATCGGTGCCTGAGGGGAAGTATTGCTCTATGAAATAGAGCGGGAATTCATTTACTACTTCGTAGTGCGTCACTATAACTACCACATTGTAGTCTTGTGGAGATCCTCCAAGTTCACATTCTCTACTTGGATAAATCGTTTTCATATTCCAGCCACCTTGGATAATCGACATAATTTTGCTAGGATCCGGCTGGGTGTAGTAGGTCTTTTCACCCTTTGGTGCATCGCTCGCCGACCAAAGATAGGGAGCAAGCGCAATACCAAAGAAAGGATTCTGGAATTTTTTTTCATCAAACATCAACTCGTCGATTCCATCTCTGATGATTTGTGCCGTTTCTACTGCTCTTGGAGCTGGAGAGCTTACTACTATCATGGTAGGGAGCGGTGATCTCTCATACCGTATCAGTTTCCTTATCTGAGGCAGCAGCATTGACGTAAGTTGTGCTTTCCCTTTGAGCGATAATTGTCCTGTAGCAGGAAGATAGTCGGCGTGACGGACAATAAATAACTGTTCCATATCAATTTTTTTAGAGGTTTATGTTTTTTATTTCCTATCATTTCTGTGGATGGGATGATATTCCCCCTTCACTTCACGAAGTGTATCTCGTTGGTGAATATATCTTTGCTAATGAACTCTTGACATTCCATGTTTTATATAAATACATATAAAAATCAATAGTTACCTAGCAGAACATGTTGTCGGAAGCTTACAACAAAAAAATCCTCCGGAAATACCGGAGGAAATATACGTTGTTAGAACTTTAGCCCTATGTTGACCACATATGATGTGGCATCATTCAGCTTGGTTCTGGACTCATTCCAGCTGCATCGTAATGATGCAAATCCGAAGATTTTGCCGAACATGGGCCAACTCTTGCTGTAAGCGGCAGTACCGCTTAATGACTTGCTCATGTAGTTGTAGTACTGTCCGAATTCGACAGTTCCAAACTTCATTGTCTTTGAGTACACTGCGTTCGAAACTACGAACGGATGAGATACCCCGTAATCGCAGAATTCATAGGTGTTTACCGTTATCGACTGCGTCGAGTCTGGAGCATAGCTTAGCCCGATATTAGGAATCAGGTTTCCCTGGTCGGTATAACGAATCATCCCTTTTTTTGGGAAGTATCCATGGAATCCGATCCTGAGAGCTATCTTACCCTCTGAAAAGGAGTAATCCACCCCACCGAGCTCATAGCTATTGGGTGACTTGGCTATACAGCTTGCCTGCCATATAGATATCCCCTTGAAGCTATAGGCTTGCAGTATGAACATGTTCTCGTACGACAACACCTTGTTGCTTTTGGGGATCCAATCTACATTTGCATAGGTTATAGAGATTGAATACTGAGCTTTAAGCAACATTCCAAAGCTTACCAGGATTACAACCAACATTAATTTTTTCATCTTTTTTATTTTTTTATTTAACTTGACTCTTTTTTGTTTGTATGTATAATATACATAATATATTGCCCAAATTCAAGTCCAAAGTGCAATTGGTTAGTTAGAGCCTAAGATTGACTCCATGGAATACTTCATAAGCACATTTATATTCTAAGGATTTCCTGGGCCTAAGGTTGATAAATCTTATTGCTTCCGCAATTTCTTCATCG
>CAYXBC010000027.1:0-26078 GCA_964463255.1 uncultured Candidatus Peribacteria bacterium
GTTGCAGGATTATAGGTCACACTAGCGGTAGGTTTTGTAGTATCAATCCAGTTCACGGTTGCTGTTGTTGATCACGTATTTCCTAAACTATCTACAAAATTATAGGTGAAACTTCCGTTTCCGGTAAATGTATAGTTCGCTGATCATGAGTTATTCGTAATCGTTACTCCTGTTTTGCTAAATCACGTAAGTGTTGAAATGACGTTTCCGCTGGTTGTAGTCGCGGGATTGTAACTTACTGTAGCCGTCGGTTTCGTGGTATCTATTCGTGAAACAGTTGCAGTGGTTGATCACGTATTTCCTAGACTATCTACAAAATTATACGTAAAGCTTCCGTTTCCGGTAAATGTATAATTCGCTGATCATGAGTTATTCGTAATCGTTACTCCTGTTTTGCTAAATCACGTAAGTGTTGAAATGACGTTTCCGCTGGTTGTAGTCGCGGGATTGTAACTTACTGTAGCCGTCGGTTTCGTTGTATCTATAGTAAATATTGCTCAGCTACTATTTCCTGCTCTATCATAGACCGTAAATATATATCTTCATCCACTACTTACGCTTGATCCACTTTGGAAATTACCACTATACGTTGAATTATCCAATCATGATAATATTGCTCAAGAAATATTGGTATCGGAAAACGTTATTGTTGCACCTGAATAATATCATCATGAACTTACTCCTGCAAAGATTGGTTTTGTAGTATCTATAGTAAATGGTCTATTTGTAGCTGTTCCTGTATTTCCAGCAGCATCGCTCGCTACAACATTCCATGCATAGTTTCCATCTCAGGTAGTAAAGGATATTCAAGTTGTGCTCGAATTTACTCATGAAGAATAAATCTGACTTCATCAACTATAGACATAAAAAGTATATCAGGAAACTGCAACATTGTCTGATCATGATCGAGTGAACAAGGTATTGCCTATAAGATATGCTCAACTTGCAGGAGTAATAAGGGAAACAACGGGAAGTGTGATATCCCTCACGGTGACAGCATTTGCCAACGGAGTAAGTAATGATGTTCCAGTCGCCGACAAAGACATTCCACTTCCTATTCAGGTCAAAGTCAGACTTATTCATGTTGCTATACCCGATGCGAAAGTAGCTGAGCTAGGATAGCTTCACGCAGGTCCAGAAAAGGTAAGTGATTTACTTCCTGCATATGTGGTAATAATATTTTTAAATTGATCAAATGCATATCACGTCACCGTAAAGGCAGTTCACCCAGTCTGTGCTGATGCAGTACCACCATGTCAAGAATTAATGGTAAAGGTCTGACCAGGAAGAACAATATCCAAATATTTTCCTGTACCAGCAACTTGTGAAAGTGATCAGAAATTTGTTACATCATTGGTAATTCAAGCTATAGTTAAAGTTCAAGGATTTCCTGATGTTCTCAAGATATTTACCGCACCAGTGATAATACTACCAGTAATAGCCTGCACCCAAACACCAGTAATAGTAAAGATATCAAGACCATTATCGCCACCACCACCACCTGGAGTCGTCATAGTTGCAGTAATAGTTGTTGAAGTTACTGCTATCGTTGCTGCAGAGATATCCATTGCTGCCTTATAAGAAATAGTTCCAGAACCAGCTCTAAATTTCCAATTACTTGGAGCAGTCAAAATCAATGTTTTATTACTTTGACCTCTACTGATATCAGTAGTAGCTCACTCAGTGACAACAATACCACTCAACATTGTCCATCAGCTAGTGGTTGCATTCCCTGCTAAGTCAGCAGAGAGATTAGTACCACCAGTCGCTGGTGTAGTAGTCACCGCAGCATATACCATAACAGCAGTGAAACCAAGAAAAATAAATGATAACAAAACAAACATAGATCTGAAACTGAAAGATTTGGCACGCTTGCTGAACCAAGAAATCATAGTAAAGGGAGAAAAGAATAAAAAGAATTAAAAAAAATAAGAATATATAGGAGCTACATCATATCAAAGATTACAACATCAAAATAACGAAGGTAAAGACCAACATAACCAACATACTAGTAAGGAAAGCTGATCGCCTAAATGATTTGGCTGTTTGCTGTAAAGAAGTTTCTCAAGACATGAACCACAAAATACGACATAAAGAATTTTATACGAACAAATTCTAATCTAAACCAAAAATAAATAAACTGAATTTATCAAGAACTATTTGAGAATACAGTTGATAAGCCGCAGAAAACAACATATATCCTACTAAATATGAATTTTTAGAAATATTACCAAGAAAATGTCAAATCAGAAAAGAAATTAATATATCAAGATATATATGGTAAGAAGCAATATCTTTCAAAGAAAAAAATCAGATTCTTTGATTATTCAGTTTTGTTCTTTTTATTTTGTGTCTATAATCATTGCGTTATAATTTTTATCAAATAAGGTAGCAAAAAAATGGAACAAAAAGAATCACTCATATGTAGAGGGAAAAAATGTGTGGTGAATCATCTCAAGAAACACCACAAGATTTACACATGAACAGGAATTGGGATGACATTGATGGCAATCATTGCAGGAGTTTTTATTTCAACGCTTTGAAGCTCTATGACAAGAACAAATGCATCATGAAATGAATGAGAAAAAGCGCTCCTGATATTTTATCAGATAGAAGATATAGGGATAAGAAGAGATTTGCTTTTCCACAGGATCGGAAAGGAACATTTTCTAATATGGGAATATAACTTTCATGCCCTCCAAGAACAGTTTCATCTAGCAAGCAATATCGGTGAAAAATTTAAGATAGCCAGAAAAATCGATGAATTGATACACTGGCAAGATGCATATGCAAGATCACAAAACATTATAAGTGCTGCTGATGAAGCGGAATTTCAATTATTGGAGGCAAACTTTGATCTATACTATAATATACAGCCGATACTATCACGAACAAACAAATCAGACACATTCAAAAACAACGCAAACACTATATTTAGCCAATTACAAACGATAGCTACAAAAAGAGATGAAATAATCCACATTTTAGGAAAAGATGATTTCTTGATATGGGAAAAATTTTATCATGAATATGTATCTCAGTTAGAAACAGCAAGCACTATAGAAGAAAAATATACATTGATGAAATCGATAAGCAATATCCTCTACCGGCAGGATAACTATTTCAAATATATGGGATATGTAGGGCAAGACAAATACATCACCGATAAAGAGGAAGATACCTATCAACAGATACAACAGGAATTTGAAAGATTGAAAACATGAGAATTATTTAATATCCTGTATATATCGGATAAGAGCTAAGATTAGCACTATATATATCAAACAATGTTTTATACTCTAAAAAATAATAATAAAATGGAAAACACTATGGTAGATCCCAACCAAGAAATTATCTTCCACCCTACGTATAGCGACAATCCGGGTCTTGACCAAAGACAGAAGGTAGCAGAGCATGTAGGTAAACATTATAGGAAGTATCTGTTCTCCGTAGGAGCATTGAGCGGATTCATGATTGCATTTACCGCGCGGATATTTTTTGGCACAAGCGATACGACAAGTAGTACCAGTGCAGCGTATGAATCATTTACACCAGAAGTAAATGCAATCCTGATTTTCAATCAAATGGATGCTATAGCCCATGAGAAAGATAACTTCTTTCATCAGCCAGGAAAGATTTATACACTAAGTTGAGACACCCTATTCACCAAATACGATACAATGTTTCATGTGTTGGACAATGCATATCACCGATCCATAGAAACCAAAGAAAAATTGAAACGAGCACAAAAGCTAGAAAAATTTATCAAAATACAAAACGAACTTTTCGCTGCGACAGAATATGTAAATACAGAACAAGATAAAAAATTTGAAACATTGGATAAGCAATTCTTACAGATACTTGATCAGATAGTTACTACAGGAAACAACCAAGAAATAAGCGGAAGTACAATAAGCAAATAAGCGGAAGAGAGACAATCAGTACGTTTTAATCAATAAATTAAAAAATGAAGAAAACACCAAGAGAAAAGAACGAAAAAATCATATCTGATACTATACACCCCAAAGAAGGTGAGAATATTTTTTTAGAAAAACCAGAGGATAAGAAACAAAACAAATGATACCTGTCTATATTTCTTTTAAAAACAGCCTCAGATATTGCGGGAATGTATACTGCTTCCAAAAAGATGTCAAAGAGAAAATTGCAAGAAATCACGACAACAATAAGCAATGGAGAAGCGACCGTAGTAGCTCAATTTATTACCGATATATCAGAAGAAGTTTTAGTAGGAGAATGAATGAGAAGTTTAACGATTAATGCTTGGACCTCAGCACCAGAAAAACAGGTAAGAATATCTGCTAAGTTATATATATGTAATATTGATGGTTCAGAAAAAGTACTACAGAGAGTATTAAATACTTCTTGATTTCTGACAAAGCTAGCAACGAATTATATCATAGAAGCACATGGTCCCTCAATTACAATACCTAGCACAAAGAGAGTAATTATTAAAATAATGGCAGAAAAAAACGATACTACACAACCAAACCCAACGGTTACGATAGGTCTTGAAAATAACACCTATACAAGAATAGATATACCAATGCAGTTAACAGGAAATATACAACAAGCAGCAGAAAATGCAAAACAATCAACAGGAAATATACAACAAGCAGCAGAAAATGTAAATCAAGCAACAGAAAATAAAAGTCAATCAGCAGAAAATAAAAATCAAGCAACAGAAAACAAAAGTCAATCAGCAGAAAATGTGAATCAAGCAGCAGAAAATAAAAGTCAATCAGCAGAAAATAAAAATCAATCAGCAGAAAATGTAAATCAATCAGCAGGAAATAAAAATCAATCAGCAGGAAATAAAAGTCAAGCAGCAGGAAATGTGAATCAATCAGAAGGAAATATAAATCAAGCAGCAGAAAATGAAAAACAACAAAGAGAAAATAAAAAACAAGCAGCAGAGAATGAGAAACAACAAAAAGAAAATGAAAAACAAGCAAGAGAAAATGAAAAACAGGCAAGAGAAAATACAAAACAAAAAACAGTTGAACGAATGAGCAAACAATATAGAAGATACCTTTTTTGAATAGGAGGATTCTGTGGACTAGCTCTGGCAATCAGTATACGAACCTTGATGAGCAGAAACAGTGCAAATACCATAAATATAGAATATATATGATGATCAACCAGTGGAAATAACGCAATCCAAACGTTTGATCAAATGGAGATTATCGCTCACCAAAAAGATAATTTTTCCCATAAGAGTGGAAATAGTTACGCATCAAGTGGAGATAATCTAGCTATCACATATGATAACATGTTTCATACATTGGATAACGCATATCATAATGCAACTACAATCCACGAGAAGATTCAGTGAGCACAAAAGATAATAGAAATTATTGATTTGGAAAATACGCAATTTGCTCAAACAACATTTATAAACGATGCATTAGACAAGACACGGAGACAATTAGAAGATAAATTTACTCAACTACTTAGCGGAAAATAATCAGAAAGAGAGAATACTTTTACTCACAGCAGAAATACTCATGGACATCAGAAAAAAAAATCTGAAACAGAAAGATCGTCACAAAGTTGTAGTTGGTCGGATAATAGACAATAGTATTTTGATAAACATAATAATACGGACCATAGCAATTATCATATTCAGCATAATCATAGCAAAGATATTACCTATCTCCACAATAGCCAAAAAAAATATACAAGAATATAATGTACTCAAAAAAATGGCGCAGATAGACAATATCGCCCACGAGCAAGATAGTATGTTAGATGAAATAGATTATAGCTTAGGTAGTACGTATAGTACAGGACGAGATAGAAAATTTCACATCATAGACAACAAATATCATACTACACAATATAGAGATGAAAAATATAAAGCAGCAGTAGAACTAAATACATTGATCGAAGAGCAGAATATATTTATTCATGAGACTATAGGGACAGGAAATCCATTTAGTGACTTAGCCAAAACAAAATTCGATACACTGCAAAAAGAACTTAAAGCGCTACAAATGTAAAAAAATACACCAGACATGAGACACAAAAAAATGAAAATATTTTATGCTTATCAACAATTACAGATGACAAAAAAAACACAAAAACTCAATGAAGAACAACAAAAAAAATCATTGTGCGTGTTACGATTTTGAAGGGTATCATTCAACATAATTTTGGGAATAGTATGATTTTTGGTGATAATTATTGGTATAGGAATACTTATATACCAATGAAATGCAGCAAAAAATACACTGAAGGAGTACCAAGCAATCCAAATCTTCCTAAAGCTAGATGATTTGGCTCATACACAGATAAACACTACGACAATGACATGAATTGCATACGGATTTCCATGAATCAAAGAATTTAAAGGAATAGATAATAACTTCCATACAGCAAAAACATTTGCAGAAAAAAGTAAATACGCACAAGAGATGGCTGTATTTCTGGAAGAATTAAATAAATACCTCAATACCACGATAGGAATATCTACACAAGAAGACTGGATAAGAGAGCAAAGATACAGCAAGATACACAATGCATTTCTCGAGATCCAGCAAACATTCTACCCAAACTAATAAGACTATACAGACATATACCTATAACCTTTTATATTATAGACAAGCAAAGATGCCACTCCACAAAAAAATCATGCACCACCTAAATAGACACAAAGAACGTGTCATAGCACACATCCAGAAGCATCACAAGAAATATACATTCTGATGATGAGTGGTTACGGGGATAGGTATAGTCAGTATCATAGTCCTCATATGACTATTTCTGGGTATAAATATGATGATAGGAAGATCTCAAGCAATAGATGAAGAAGTGAAAATATACAAGCAGCTTGCAGTATTCAATATAATCGATGACTTCGTACATCAGAAATTCGAAAATATCAGTGCAAAAATGGATCCTGGGACCACAGAGATTGATAAAGAGTTTCTTATCATAGATACTACATATCATACTGCGAAGCATCTGAATGAAAAATATAAAGCAGCAAAAAATATGGTAGTATTTATCCTAAAATGACGCGGCATCATAAGAGACCTATGATACATGACACCAGATGAGGATAGGACATTTGATGCGATGATATACGAGTTCTATCAGATAAGATAAAAAAGATACCATTTTATGTATTTATGTATCGACCATGGCACTTCATCACAAGATTATGCATCATGTAAACAAACATAAAGCACGCGTAGTAGCGCACATCCAAAAACATCACACGAAATACCTTTTCGGTGCAGGAATAATTTCCTGAGTAGGGGTATTTAAACTCATCGGTGTCATAGCCATATTTTTTGGCGTGACCTATATGGGAGGATGATCACTAGGAGGAGACTATTATGATGCTGAGTATTATCTCCAGCAAATAATCAAGGATGTCAGCATAAGCACAAGTGCGATTACAGGTACAGAAACAATGACATGATGCAGCAATACAGGGATCAATCTCTCATGAACGACGGAGGGTTGTCCGATACTACCTAAATAAGATTTTATATTATGGCAGAAAAATAGATGATAAGTATAACATTGAACATAATATATATCTTCATTATCCTGATCGCTATATATTACGGTATAACAAAATATATCCAAACCAGACATAAAACAATCATCCGAGGATTATGTATTTTGCTGTTTTCATTAATCCTTGAGATACAACGGATTAATCTAGGAAATTATTTAATAGATACTACTGACGCATACCGAACGATAAGAGATATCGCACGGACGATATTGATGATTTCAGGATTCTCCATACTCAAAAGCAATCCGAACACTACCAAAAAAAAGCACAAATAACTACATACAAATTATACACAGACACTTTTGTCCTGACTTTGTCAGTATATTTCGTAAAATAGCAATATATACTCCAACTATGAAACTCATAGACTTTTTTTTCCCCAGACACTGTATCGCCTGCTGACAACAAGGCGAATATCTTTGCAAAACTTGCAAAAGACAGCTTCAGCCACACCAAGAAATCTGCCCCTACTGTCATAGATTCTCCAAAGACTATCAGACCTGTATCGAGTGTAGATGCAGCAAAAGCAATGTCCTGGAAGGAATTATCATCCCGTTCGCCTATACCGATCTGCTCAAATCCCTTATCATCAAACTCAAATACTTCCACAAAAAAGACATCGGTAACTTCCTGATCGACAGACTCGCCATAGCACTCCAAGCAAACCAGTCATTTCAAAAAGAATTCAATATTTTTCTCCCTTTTAAAAAGGGAGAGGTATCCGCATTTCGCGGATGAGGGATTTCGTGTCCACGACTTGAATCCTCCTATGCTTCGGACCTCCGCTCCTTTTACAAAAGAGGACAAAATAAAAAACATGCTAAATTAATTATTTCATGTATCCCTTCTCATCGATACAGACACTACTTCATCAAATGATACAACCAATCAGCGCTCTTGGCAAAGATGCTCAGCAAAAAATTAGAGCTTCCCATGATCACGCTAGCAACCAAGAAGCGCCATACCAAAACACAAGCAAGCCTAAAGAGAAATGGCAGGTTGCACAACCTCAAAAACGCTTTTTCTCTGACCAAAAATCTGCAATTGCATGGAAACGAAACCCTGCTCATCATCGACGACATCACCACCACCGGAGCGACAATCAACGAACTAGCAAAAGTCGTAAAACAAAGCTACCCAAACACAAAAATCCGATGAGCAGTACTTGGAAGACATAGATAGAGAATTTTAATATGTCGCCATATTTTTTGTCATTTCGAGCTAAGTCGAGAAATCCCTTATTTAAAATAGAGAATTTAAATATGTCGCCATACTATAAATAAACTAAAATGTCAAGCCAATACACAACCATTGGACGGATTTTTTAGCAAAAATAAATCATTAGGACTATAATAGATATACTGAGTACAAAGACTACTCTCGATAACAAACATGACAAGGATAGAATCATTTACTTCTTAGTTTGCAAGCATGGTTGACGACACAAAAGGTACGCCACAAAAAGATACCACAGCGACCACAGGAACATCGCAAGATTTTAATATTGATTTAGGAATGGCGGAGAAAGAAGCAACGATACAACAAGAACCCGAGCTAAATCTGGATATGGATCTTCAATTGCCCGAAGCACAAAAAAACGACAATCGATTGCATGGAGAAGACGAAAAAAACAAAGAGATACTTGTACCAAGTCAAGCTATTGAACCAACAAATATACCTACCGAACCTCTCCTTGAGACCCAAACAGTGACAATAGTGACCGCTCCACAAATTCAAGAAATCAAAGAAATCAAAGAACCTACAATCGAAGGGATGTTCGCACCCCAGGAAAATATCATGCCTGTAGTCACGCCGGAAGCAGAAAAACAAGAAATACCAACAATACAAGAAGAAGCTCAGCAAGAAATGCCTATCGAAGAAAAACCGACAGTATCGACAATGATAGAAACAGAGAAGATTTCTCCCGAAGCGCAAAAAGTACTCAAAAAAGATATGGATATCATCCAAGGATTGGAAGAGATAACCGGTGGAGGTGGACTCGCTCCTGAAGCGACACCAGCACCGATACCACCAAAAGCCGAGAGTACAACATTCAATCTTGATGAGATACTCAATACTACAACAGAGACTATCGAGACAAAACAACCCGAGACCATGCAGACAAAAATACCAGAGATACCAATAATACCAATGATGCCACCATTTTCAGCACCAGGCACACAACAACCTGCACCGGTCCAAGCATCGACATTACAATGGACACCACCACAAAAAACAACACAAGCAACAACACCGACGATACCACATGCAAGTACATACAAGGGTATGAGGATAGTGATCTTCGCATGAGTAGGAATCATATTAGCATGACTCACGGTATTTATCATCTATACCATGTATCCAAGACAATTCGGCCCTACGGTCTGAGGAGACACACCGACAGAGAGCACATGAACGACGGCTACAGATCAAGCAATCACACCGACAGAAACAATAGATACAGGAGTCACGAGCAGTATGATGGAAGTAGTTACAGGAGAGATAGCAAGCGATACAGGAGGAATAGGAACAACTGCAGATACAGGTAGTCATGACAGCGCTCCAGCACAAGATACATTTACCGAACTATGACAAGTATTGACACCTGACACCCAACCCGTCCAGAACGATATCAGTAAGGTGACAGACTATGTGACACAGGGAAATATTTTCCTTGCTGAAGGAAAAAAATCCGGAAACAGTAGATTGATAATGTTTGGACTCTATATGACCAAGAAAGGGACAGCATTTCTGGAAAAGATTGCAAACAACGAACAAATAGATAATCTCAGCTGATACTTTGCACAATCAGACAAATATATTCAGCAAGGAAACGAGATAATAGGAATTGCACCGACGACTTCATCCACTCCTCCAGCAAATGATACCCCAACTATCACACCAGACACCTGAACACCACCACAAGACAACTGAATGACTGCACAGTAAAACTTTTTTCAAAGACAAAGTTTCTTCGACCATCATCAGTTCGCTCTTAGAAAAATATATCTACTACCTCCAGTACGAAAAAAATGCAAGCCCAAAGACTATTGAGAACTATACATTACGGCTCAATAGATTTTTGGAATTTTGTGATGATATCGAAATCAGCAAGGTAAACCGTATGCAACTCCTTGATTATAGGATGGCGCTGCACAAAAACAAACTGAACGTAAAGACCATCAATTATCATATCGTGGCTATCAGAGCATTTCTCAAATTCGTCCTCAAAAACGATATCGATTGCATGAGTCCGGATAAATTAGAACTCGCAAAAACACCGCCAAGGGAAGTGAATTATCTCGATGAGGATGATATCAGAAAAATTCTAGCAGCACCATCGCAATATACCAAAGATCCTCTGAAACAAGCGAGAGATATAGCCATTCTCCAATTTCTCTACGGAACAGGGCTAAGAGTCACAGAACTCATCACACTCCAAAAAAAAACCATCAAAATGGATTCTAACCAATTCTCCGTCGTAGGAAAATGATCAAAACTCAGATCCGTATTCGCAACCAAACACGCCATCAACGCACTACATACCTATCTCGCCATGAGACATGATGCAAGCCCCTATCTCTTCATAAGTATATCGAGAAACTGATTTGGAGAGCATCTCAGCAGAAACAGCATCGAAGAAATTGTAAGAAAATATGCAAAACTTGCAGGCATTACCAAGAAAGTAAGCCCACATACCCTGAGACACAGCTTCGCCACAGCACTCATCAAGAAAGGTGCAGATATCAGAGCAGTCCAAACACTCCTCGGTCATGCTTCTATCACGACGACACAAATCTATACCCATGTGGACGACAAACATCTACAGAAAGTGCATGATCTACTGGAAGACTAGCAAACAATACTAAGTCTGCACATCATCCACCACATAAAAAAAACTTCCCTAGAAACAGGGAAGTAAAATTTTTCTTGACGTTATAACTACTCTGCTCGGACAAGAGGCCGTTTCTTTTTGGTCGAAACGGTATGTCTAGCGGTATATCTGGATTGAAAGAGGGATCCAGCAAGGAGATATAAGCCAAGCGCCTGCCAGAACGTGATGATAGGGAGGCCAAAGATAGTAGGCATAAGCCAATTCCACAGCAACATCATCGGATATCCGATGAAAAAAGCGGTGACAATCAATAATGCTACAGAAGCTAGAAATCCGAAGATTCCAGCCAAAAAATTTGAAAACATACGCATTTTTTTTACGGCGCCTATATGCCATACTTCATAGGAAGCCATCGCTATGATGACAGAGAGATAATATATATTTAAACAATAAAGTCAATAATATATAATATCATTAACTGTCTCAGTGTTTATGAGCGATTTTTTATTCCTTGGATTTCCATCAAATTTTCTCTTGTATTGCTTCAATATTTTTTTATACCCAGACACACAACATATAGTGGTTGAAAATGAAAATGAAACACAATATATAGTATTTCAGAAAAGGCAAGCGAAATATTTATTTTTATAGGAAAAAAACGGATATGGAACACATAAAGAAAAGAAACGGAGAAATAGTAGCATTTGATCTCAATCGCATCCAGCTCGCACTGACAAAAGCATATGAGGCGACAAATGTAGATACATGAGACATTCCTATCGTAGTGGATGATATCCACCAACAGATACTGGAACAAGAAGGGGCACTGACAGAATGAACATTCATGGATGTAGAAACTATCCAAGACATCGTAGAAAAGACATTGATGAAATACGAAAAGTTCGAGACAGCAAAGGCATACATCATCTATAGGCAAGAACGCAAGAAAGACAGAGAAAAAGAACTAGCACAGAAACAGGAACAGCTCGAGGAACAATCATTTATGGTCACCAAAGAAGATGGCAAAAAAGAGCCATTTGATTGGAAAAAAATTGAGAAAACCTATACCTATATAGCCAAAGAATTGGCACAGGAATGTCCGTTTCAAGATCTGAAAATCAATCTAGAAAAATATATCATCCAGGATATGGCCACCAAAGACATTACCAAAATGCTCATCAAGACAGCTATCAATCTTATCAGCATCCAAAACACCAAACGGGAATACATAGCAGGGAGACTGGCAAGCACAGATCTCTACAAACAGATAAGAGAAAATAGGAACCTGAGCCAAGCAGAGATATATAGCCCAGAAAGCTATCTCGCTTTGATGGAAGAATATATACAAAATGGATTATATTATAGAAAATTCTTTGACTATTACACCAAAGAAGATATACTCCAGGCTGGGAAATATATCAAGAAAGAGACAGATATGACCTACAATTATACAACGACCCTGATGATCAAAAAAAGATATCTATTGAACCCCAACAAAGTATACAAAGAACTTCCCCAGGAAATGTATATGTCTATCGCATTATTTCTAGCGATTCCTGAACCACAAGAGAAGAGACTTGAAGTAGCATCAAAGATATATGAATACTGCTCTACCCAGAAAATTTCGCTGCCAACACCAACACTCATGAATGCCAGGACCAACTTCCATCAGCTTTCGAGTTGTTTCAAATTAAATCTCGATGATGATCTGAGATCTATCTATCACAATATCGAAAATATGGCACAGATCTCCAAATATTGAGGAGGGATAGGCGCATACCTGGGCAACATCAGATCCAAATGAGCAGACATCAGAGGAGTGCAAGGTGCATCATGAGGAGTCATCCCATGGGTCAAAGTCATCAATGATACCGCAATCGCAGTCAATCAATTAGGCGCAAGAGCAGGAGCGATCTCCATCACCTTGGATGCTTGGCACAAAGATATTTTAGATTTCTTCGATCTCCAGACGGAGACCGGCGATATCAGGAAAAAGTCATTCGATATCTTCCCAGCCATCAGTATCCCGGATATCTTTATGAAAAGAGTGATAGAAAATAGACATCGGACGCTTTTTGATCCCAAAGAGATAGAAGAGAAGATAGGCAAGAAATTGCAGGATCTCTTCGGAGAAGAATTTACTATTGAGTACGAGAGATTGGAACAGAGAGAAGATATGCGTCTCAAACAGACGATATCTGCAAAGGATCTGTTCAAGAGATTTCTCAAATCAGTCGTAGAAACCGGTATGCCATATGTATTCTTCCGTGATACGGTGAACAAATCAAATCCGAACAATCATAAAGGGAATATCTATTCTACCCAATTATGCACAGAAATTCTCCAAAACACCTCCCCATCGACGTTTGTCGAAGAGATAGAAGAAGATGGAACAGTAAGCGTCAGATACAAGGCAGGAGATACCGTAGTATGTAATCTGGCATCCATCAATGTCGCCAAAGTACATACGCCAGAAGAGATAGAAAAAGTGCTGCCTATAGCGATGAGGATACTCGATAATGTAATCACACTCAACTATTTCCCTATCAAAGAAGCAGAGCTCACGGCCAAGAGATATAGGAGTGTAGGATTGGGATTCCTCTGACTAGCAGAATATCTGGCGACACACAATATGATGTACGAATCCCCATTCGCAAGAGACCATATAGATAAACTCTTCGAACGTTATGCATATACGACATTACAGGCATCAGTCCAGCTCGCACAAGAGAGATGAGCATATGAATATTTCCCAGGAAGCAAACGATCGCAAGGGATACTCTTCGGCAAAGACAAACAACGATTATTACAACATAGCAGCCTCAAAGATCAACGATCAACATTGATAGACGAAATTCAACACCATGGACTCAGATTCTCCTATCACCTTTCCCCTGCGCCAAACACGTCCACCTCACTCGTCGTAGGGACTACTGCATGACTTCTCCCTATCTACAAAAAATACTTCGTAGAAACCAACGGCGTAGCACCATCAGTCAATGTAGCTCCCAATCTCAATGCACAAAATATGCGATATTATAAAGAATACGTACACATGAAAATGACCGAGGTCATCAGTATGATTGCCGTCATCCAAAAACGGATAGACCAATCCATCAGTTTCGAATGGATGTTTAATCCAGCAGAGACCTCACCAATAGAATTATATAATTATTATATCCAAGCACGACAGCAAGGAATCAAGACTATTTATTATGTCAGAAGCATGTCGCTCGACGTCAAAGAATGCGTAAGCTGCAGCGGATAATAAAACGTCATCGCGAGGACCCCCGTATAATTAGGGGGGACGTGACAATCCAGGAGCAAATCACTTCGCTCTCGGTAATAACAATAAAAAAAAATCAATAGATGACATTAATCAACTCCCACATATATCCTATTTTATATAGTAATACATTATTACCATGAACAAGATTATTGAAGCCCTAAACCGACGTTATGCAACCAAAAAATTCGATCCAACCAAAAAGCTCTCTCAGGACGATCTCAACACACTCTTCGAAGCACTGATATTATCTCCAGCATCTTTCGGACTTGAAACTCGGAGATTTATCCATGTCAAAAATCCTGAAATTAGAACATAATTACAAGCAAACTCTCGATGACAGCCACAAATCACCGAAGCGTCTGATCTGATAGTCATAGCGACCCAGACCACTATCCAAGAAAAAGACGTCAATGACTACCTACAAAATATTGTCGATATAAGAGGCGGAAGCCTAGACATGCTCGAAAGCATGAAATGAATGATTATCTGAACTCTCTGATCAAGGACGCCAGAGCAATTGAAGGGATGGACCCAAAAACAAGCATATATCGCTATGGGAGTAGTACTTACCGTATGTGCAAGCATGGGCATAGATGCATGTCCTATGGAAGGATTCGATCCAGCAAAATACGACGAGATACTCGGACTTGATACACTAGGATTGACTGCTACCTTGGCGATACCCGTAGGATACAGATCACAGGAAGATAAATATGCTGGTCTAGCAAAAGTGAGATTTCCAAAAGAAAAACTCATAATAGAAATCGATTAATCTGAAATTAAAAAAAGAGCGCGTCAGGAAAACCTGCGGCACGCTCAAAGAAAATCAATCAGATTAACTTTCATGTAGTGGTTTGCCTTATCAAAATCTCCAAAGAAACTTTAACAAGGTAATTTTCACTCACAGAAATGTATAGTGATATGCCACAAAAAGTCAAACATTTTTTATAATATAAACAGATAATAGCATGACAGAAGAACAAACAATACTTCAATTAGAAAGTACAATCCCCAAAACATCTATGGATATATACAACCCAAACACCCAAGACATAGAAGTCAAATCAACCGATTACTATCTATGAAAACGGCTTGTCCTATGTTTTTATCCTGCAGACTTTACCTTTGTCTGTCCGACCGAACTCAAAGATCTCAATAAAGTATATGAAGATTTGAAAGCTTCAAATGCTGAAGTTTTGGTAGTGAGTACGGATACCGTATTTTCACACAAGAGATGGATAGAGACAGAAATCTTATTGGAACATTTCACGATTCCGATGGTAAGTGATAGAAAATGAGATCTCAGCAAAATGCTAGGAGTATTGAATATGCAAAGTGGAAACAGCAATAGAGGGACATTCATTATCTCACCAGAAGGAGTCATAAAAGCCATCGAAATAGTAACGGAACCTATAGGAAGAAGCAGTACAGAACTCCTCAGGAAAGTAAGAGCTTTAGAATTTGTCAGAACCAACCCTGGCCTAGCTTGTCCTGCAAGTCGAAACGTAGGTGGAGAGACATTGAAACCATCAATCAAGATAGCTGGACACGTAGGAGAACAACTTAACTAAATGACAAATTTTGAATTTTGAATTCTAAATTACACATGAACGCATTAGCTACTCTCCTAAAGAAGCACCCACAGACCATCGTCTACTTCTATCCCAAAGACAATACTCCTGTATGTATGGAAAAATACTGCAGTGAACCATCAGGTCAACATTCTTATTGGATCAGAAGTGAAAAATTATGAAAGAACGAAAAAACGTAAAAGCTACAGGTCATGTAGAAAAAATCATGAAAGAATTAGGCATCAATACACAAGAATAACTACCATATTTTATTTGATAGAGAGAAACCCATGAATCTAGAAGCCAACAAAATATTCAATCCTACCGGCAATGATGATGTCCAGATGAGAACAATCATCAAAGGCAATACTACCGGACTTTTCAATTTAAATAACACAAAATATTCACGGGCGAATTCTCTTTACACCATCATGATAGGGAACTTCCGGGTACCAGAAAAAGTCTCAGGACTCAATGAAGATAGTATATGCTACCAAAAAGAATTGAATAATGAAGAACGTAGAGCATACGATGGTATCTTATCGTTCCTGATTTTTTTGGATAGCATTCAAACCGTAAATCTACCCAACATCTCAGAATACATCACTGCACCAGAAGTAAGCCTGCTCCTAGCAATCCAGACCTACCAAGAAGCAATCCATTCACAGAGCTATGCGACCATTCTTGAATCGATAGTAGACAGCGAAAAGAGGGATGAAATCTATTATTTCCGGAGAGACAACGAAATTCTGCTTGAGAGAAATAAATTCATAGGCCAGATCTACCAAGATTTCATAGATACCCCTAATGATGGAAATTTTTTCAAAGGACTCATCGGAAACTTTTTATTGGAATGATTATATTTCTACAATGGATTTGCATTCTTCGACACACTTGCTGATCATCAAAAGATGAAAGCGACAGATAGGATGATAAGCTATATCCGTAGGGATGAACTCACCCACGTCACAATGTTTACCAACATCCTCCGCGAGATCAAGAAAGAATTTCCCGAGATGCGAAAACCAGAAATCATTTATGATATGTTCAAGACAGCAGTCGATCAGGAAATTAAACGATCACAATTTATCCTAGGCAGCAAGATAATCTGAATCAACGAAAAGACTACGGAGACCTACACCAAACGACTAGCCAACACAAGGTTATCGCTTCTCTGACTAGATCCGCTCTATCCTGAGATAACAGAAAATCCTTATACACACCTGGAAAGATTACAGGACAACAACATGGAAAAAGGAAATTTCTTCGAATCCACCGTCACCAACTATACACAATCCAGTAGCATGAAAGGCAGCCGAGACTTCTAAACAAAGATATATGTGGAAATCAGAATCACTGGTTCCTGGTCCCTAGTACCTCATTAGAAAATAACCGTGAAATCACCGCCGACCGTTCCTTGGACTGTCGGTTTTTTCAAAAGAATGAGCACCTTGTATTCTCAGACTAGACCATATCATTGGATCGTATAGTATCTATCAGAGATAGGCTTAGGAAAAGTAAATTGGTACTCGAGATAGGGATAGATGGAACCATTGCTGGTAGCAAAAAGATTGACAGCGCCAAAGGAAAGACGCAATCAGGTGAATCCATTATTTGCATTTAATATAGCTGAAAATCAACTGTTTTCTATAGCTGCAGCATCAGACGAAACAACATTATGATGTTGGATATCATTAGGAATAGTAGGTAATGGCGTCATGCTATTCTGAAACTTTATAGAGCTAGGAATGGGATTGATATTGGATTTTCTGATTGCATTATCGAGATTCGCATAAATAAGTCACGTATCAGATGTTGAAGTAGAAGGAAATATTTTAAATCCTATACCATTATGGAGTCATTCAAGCGACCATGAGAGGACTATATCATTATATGTCCCATTACCATCAGAATCACATACATTACAAAGTTCACCTTTTCATGCTCATCAGAAACCACTATAAACCTTTGGTGGTAATCTAAATATTCAAGTAATAGGAACAGGAATAAAATCAGCCGTTAAATACACTATATTTTGGACTCACGTATAATACCCCGTTACATAATTCACGGCATCATAAGACAAAAGAAATGTTTCCAGATTGGTGTATCCGAGTTGATTATAATTGGCACTATCTCAGGTAGCAAGCATAAAATCAGCATTTCCCTTACCTGAGGCAGGGATGGATTGCGTCCTAGAATTTATATTCCATCGAAGTCATGCATCATCATCAGACATGAGTTCCGGAGTATAGTCACTCAAAGGACCAAAGGAAGTAGTTCAAGTAAATCCTGCGCTTCCACTAAATCATGGTGATCTATATTTCAAAACAAGTTCGGCTCTCTCCACAGCAGATATCGCCCCATAATATGCAGTATGATAGCTAGTAACTGTCCCGAGATTTTGCATAAAAGGAAAAAAGAAAGAATAGACTGATGCCAATATCCCTGCTGCAACAAAAAGAAGAATTAAGGTGAAAGCGAGAAACATAAACGTATTGGATGAATGATGAATGATTAATTTGGTCATTAGTCATTGGTCATTAGTCATTAGTCATTGGTCATTGGTCATTATTCATTAGTCATTGGTCATTAGTCATTAGTCATTGGTCATTAGTCATTATTCATTAGTCATTAGTCATTATTCATTAGTCATTGGTCATTAGTCATTATTCATTAGTCATTAGTCATTGGTCATTGGTCATTGGTCATTGGTCATTGGTCATTAGTCATTGGTCATTATATATCAATATTTGGTGCGCCGCAGATATTGCAGTAAGCGAATGAATGAGCGTAACTATTTCAGCACTCTTTACATTTAGTCTTGAGTCTTTCACCGCAAGCGATGCAACACACATATTCTTTAGAATTCAAAGTAGAACAATTATAACAAGGAATGAGATTGGATGCACATGCCTCTCTCCGAGGAATTCTATCCATTTTGTAGCTCAGCGGCCTAATCAAAAGATAGAGTGGCAATCCTACAAGTGGTGTCAAAAAAGTAATGAAGAGGATACTGATGACCTGCAGACTGAAACTATTGGTCCTGGAGATAATATCTCTGATCACTCGTATGATGGCAACGACCCACAAAAAGATAAAGAAGATAGCAATAACATTCATCCGTAGCGAAACGCCGGTGACGCCGAGCAGAGAAGCTAGAGACCAAGAGGATTTATCAAGCACGACACCGACTCATGTACCCATGATTACAGAAATTATAATATAAATAATTACTATGCACTCCAACGATTTTATCAATTTCCATCGCGAAGCTTTTACGTTATGATTTTCTTCACCACTTTTAGAGAATCATCATATTTTTTCAAGCTATTCAGTAGAAATGCTATTTTACCTGGATTAGAAAATTCTGTTTCGAAAACTATCAAGCTCAAATTATCTGGAAGATTTTTCATAGTCACCTGGAGAACCGGTATATGAAGCTCAGAAAATATTTTCATCATACCAATAAGTTTTCCTGATTTGCTGGAAGCAGTAAGCTCTATAGATATCCTATAGATATTTTCTGATTCACCTGACCGATGTGCCTCGAGCAATTTATCGAATGATATCGTCTTAGTTCACTTACAATCGACGGCATGAATTTTGATACCATCCCTTCAGGTCTTAGCGATAATTTTGTTTCATGGCTTAGGTTTGCATTCATTACAGAAATAATAATTAATCAAGGCATCGCCATCCACAACGACAGCGAGAGATTGTTTGAGTTTATCCAAATCTTTTTGGATGGGTTTCTGATGGATAGGGACTTGCTTTTTATGATCAGCATATTCTTTGGGATAGACGGATTTGATCAAATGAGAATAATGTTCTCTCTTATCAAGAATAGAAAGAAGTGTTTTCTCTACCTCCTCCTTCGAATATTTTTTGCTAATCTGATCGCCCGAAGAAGAAAATGATGGGAGTCAGAACATCTTGAGATGTTTATTGAGATCTTCGATTCATTGTGCGATAAGCTGGTCTTTCTGCTGCATCTTGAGAAATTTGGTGAGATTATTTTTTCCACCGGCCGTATGAAGAAATTCAAATCGATGTTTATTGGCAGAATATCTATTTTTGAAGGTATTGATTTTGATAACATCTCAGGTCTCAGGGACATAACTGATAGGTTTGATTTCACCGTTGACTATAGCGCTATTGAACGATAATCAGATATTACTATGGACGGCAAAGGCAAAATCCAGGACCGTACTTCATGCAGAAAGTTCAATCACATCACCTTGTGGAGTATAGAGGAATATGCGTTTTTCGAAAACTTCGATATTGAGATCTTTCTTGAATTGCTCTTTATCATCAATTGAAGTGTAGGTATTGACGATTTCCTGGAGTTTCTTAATCCAAGCACCTTGCTGCTGAGAGACTTTGACGGGAGCATTATGCTCCATGTAGGCGAAATGCGCAGCTACACCAAACTCAGCCACATCTTCCATATCATGAGTTCTAATCTGAATCTCCACAGGGAAGCGGAACATGCCAAGAACGGTAGTATGGATACTCTGATAGCCATTGAATTTGGGGACCGCGATATAATCTTTAATCTTCTTAATCAAAGGAGTATAGTATTTATGGATAATTCCCAGGACCATATAACAATCACTAACAGTTCATATAATGACTCTATAAGCGAGCAAATCCATGACCGTACTAATCTCAGCGGTCTTGTATCTATGCTGAAGTTTTTCGAATATTCTAAAAGGGCTTTTGATTCTTCATTTGACCTCAAAATTTTCTATACCCTCTTTCTGAAGCATATTTTCCAATACTTTGATTCATCTTTCCGTATATCTCTCACCTTCACCAAAATATTTTTTAAGATATGCAAAAATATCCAGAAATGCCTGTTCTTCTAATACTTTGAAAGAGCCATTTTCCAGATACAATTGATAATGATAGAGTCCAAGTCTCTTGGCGATAGGCACAAAAATCTTCATGGTTTCCTGAGCTATCTTCTGTCTCTTAATCGGATTAGGATGATAATATAAGGTCTGGATATTATGGATACGGTCAGCGAGCTTGACGAAAATTACCCTCAAGTCACGGGCCATTGCGAGAAATGTTTTTTTGAGCGTTTCCAGATGTCTATCCTCTCACTTATATTTGATCTTGGAGACCTTGACCATACCTTCACAGAGCTCAGCGACTTCAGCGCCAAATTCTTTTTCGATATCTTGTTGGGAGACATTACAATCTTCCATCACATCATGAAGCAGACAGGTCTGGATAGTCTGCAAATCTGGTTTGATTTCCATAAGAAAAATAGTCGCTCTAAGTGGATGGACGATATAGGGTTCACCAGAAAGTCTGACTTGTCATTGATGTTTAGCTGAGGCATACGCATAGGCTTTATGGATTCCAGAAAGCTGATCCTCAGGCAGATATTTTTTGGCTTTTTGAAGAATTTTCTCCAAGATCACCTGAGTATCCTGATCCAAGAACGGCTTGTAGTCAAAGAATTTTTCTAACTCCTTTACATCCATAGGTAGAATTTAGAATATATAATTTTGAATTTTCCCCTCCAGGATAAACCCCTACGAGGAAAGATAATTTTCAATTTCCCCTCCTTCGAGGACAGGTAATTTTCAATTTCTAACCTTGCCTGCGGCAGGCAGGTTTTTAATGTATGACTTACTAAAATGAACTATTGTATAGTACAATAGATTATAATAAGACACTACCTTCATCCATCATCCATCATCCAAAATCCAAAATCCAAAATTAATTAATAAAAATCTAAAATCCAACATCCATCATTCAAAATTAATTAAGGTCCATCATCCAAAATTAATCTTGAATTAGTTATTAAGTATTATTGTCCCATAAAATTAGTAATAACGCCACAGAACTGAACCTCTCCAGTAGTATCGCCAACATAAGCGACCTTGCTACAGAAGCGGAATTCTTTAGCTATAGAAGATCAGCAAATCTGTGAGTTTCATGAACTACAATTCAATCAGCTTCATCAGTTGATATTGATATCCTTGCGATATAATCAGAGTCATTGTATTTGTCTAAAATATCTTCATTCAGTGGTCGTAGATTGTGTTCCAGGACAAGCATCCCAATATGATCATGTCTGATGACAAAGAGTGAATTTATTATCAGTGCTACCGATACCATCACTGAGATTAACTCACGAGAGGAAAGGAGTCGAGCCTAATCCCGTCAGAGAAAAATACGATTGTCCTCAGGTCTGAGAACGTTGAAGAATATAATACCCAGAAGTCATCCAAAAATCACTAGAACAATCCGAAGCAGATCAATTATCGTCGACAAGAGGATTAATCTTGAGCCGACAGGAATCTTTGACTCACGCCCATCTCGTCCGATTTGTATCCCTTATCTGGTAAACAGCCTCCATTCATTCCCTTGCAAGATTGATAGCGATGACTTTCTGCATAGTCCTCTGGAGATATCTACTTCCATTGCTAAGCGCTACAATGACAGAGACTAGACCGATAGAAACGACGACTACAACGATAAGTACTTCTCGTAAGGTGAATCCTGATTTTCTAGGTTTGCATATCTGACAGGCAGAGATACCTCATCTTTTAGTTGAAAACATTATCCAATTGGATACACATATAAAGTCAAGGCCTATACTGTATAGATAATAATTGATTTTTCAATAAATAATACAGGAAACATAGGAGAATAGCATACCTTAGCAGACGAAAATTATCAACACTAAAGCATAATTTTTTACTCATTTACTCTGATATATCTATGACCGAAAATCTCATAACGTATGCGATAGTCGTCATCATAGGGATATTGGCGATTTTTTCGTTCTCCATAGGGATAGACAAAATGATCAGGATAATTTTAGGAAATTATATTCTCACCAGTATCTGTCTGGCAGCAGGACAATCAATTACACTCTGATCAGAACTCATGAAAAAGACACCTGATCTAAGATTGATGGGGGTCTCATATGACAAAGTAGCTGATTTTTTGCAGAATGGAAATATGACTATTGTCTTAATTATCTATATCATACTATTGGTGATTATCTATAGGACATCCAAGATAAAGATAGGACTACCAAATGATGAAGCGATAAGGAAGATGTTGCAAATGCTTTTCGTACCACTTACCGTTATAAGTATTGTTCTCACCTTACAAATCGCGATACTTGGAATGAATGGGATAAATATCGATTCGATATCCAACATTGCAAACACACTGAGAAGCAATCCGTATATATTTCAATTTATCAGCTTCACACCCGTATGGATCCTCATCCATGGCATAGCAACTATCATCATCACCTCCGAATTCAAAGTAAGCCTCAAGACAGATCTCTAGTAACCACCATTTCATAACGTATCAGACATATGAAACCAACAAATATATATACACCGACAATCGGACATCTCCAACAAGCGGCAAAAATACTCACATCATGATGAGTAATAGCGTTCCCTACAGAAACCGTATATGGATTATGAGCCAATGCATTGGACGCAGACGCGGTCGCAAAGATTTACCAGTTAAAAGGCAGACCGCAAGACAATCCTATAATCTCTCACGTAGGGAAGAAGGAACAGATAGCAAGATACGCATATATCAGAAATGATATAGAACAGACTATCATCGACGAACTGATGCCATGACCCATAACAATCTTACTACCACCGAAAGAGATGATTCCCTCCATTATAACAGCAGGACATCCGTTAATGTCAATTAGGATACCGAATCATCCGGTTGCTCAGAAATTATTAGCATTATGCGATTTCCCCATTGCCGCACCGAGTGCAAATATATCCACCAAACCCAGTCCAACCTCAGCGAAAATGGTCTACGATAATCTTATGAACAACATTCCGATAATCATAGATGGAGGAAGATGCCCTGTGGGTATAGAATCGACAGTAGTGAAAGTTGAAGAGAAAAAAATCATCATAACGAGACCAGGAAGCATCACGAAGGAAGATCTG
This sequence comes from uncultured Candidatus Peribacteria bacterium, assembly GCA_964463255.1. GTDB lineage: Bacteria > Patescibacteriota > Gracilibacteria > Absconditabacterales > Absconditicoccaceae > CAJBLF01. Next base: position 24,206 of record CAYXBC010000027.1, read on the forward strand.
GAATTGCTATTCAACTACAAAGTCGAGGTCGTATATGGGCAAAAGCCATCCGCCATGACGCCAGGCAACAGATACAAGCACTATGCACCTGATGCAGATGTCTCATCATTTACCTCCATAGAAGATATAAAGAAGAAGATAGCATCATCATGATCAAAAAAAATAGCAATCATAGCGACCAAGGAATTCTTAAAGAAGCATGAAGCAAACATGACATCGATGAAAAAGAAAGTATTTGAATTATGATCCGAGGCTGATATGATCACCTGTGCCAAGAACCTTTTCTCGCTCTATCATACGTGCGATAAACTATGAATAGAGAATATATATATCCAGGAATTGCCTCAACACGGCATCGGATACGCCATCATGAATAGAGTCAATAAATCCATCACCAGGAAATAATATTTATCATCTCAGAACTATACTTGGAAAAATTGGTCTACAAAACAATAGATGAACACACAGCATATGAGATACCCAAGATCAAATGATCCATCTTCATAGGAAATGTTTTTCATATCCAGGACAAAGACGAAGCAGAAAATCATCTGGAAGAAATCAGAAAAAAATATCCTGATGCAAGCCATAGCTGTTATGCCTACAGATACGAAGTGCAGATGAATTATGACATCTTCGGGACAGCAGTCTATACCTGCAAACACAACAAAGTCTCCGATGAAGGCGAACCTACAAATACCGCAGGCAAACCCATTATGGCCATGATAGAAAAATATGGACTACATAATGTGCTCATAGTAGTCACGAGATATTTCGGAGGTACCTTGCTCGGCGTCGGATGATTGATCCAAGCCTACGGAGAATGTGCAAGACAAGTGATAGAACACGCAAAGAATAGAGAATCTGAAATCATGAAAATGTTATCATTTAGCTATGCATTCGACCTCGTTCCCATGGTCAGAAAACTTTTAAACAAATATCACGCAAAGATTATGGAAGAAAAATATGAAGAATCAGTGACGATGAACATCACAATCAATAGCGGATATAGAGAAGAATTTACCAACGAGCTCTTCGAAGATTCCAAAGGCAAGATCAAACTTTAGATATTATATTCTTTATTCTAAATTCTTTATTCCTCATGCTCTACTTCGTCACCGGCAACACCCACAAATTTCAGGAATTCCAATCCATACTCTGAGTAGAAAACATACAACAACTCAAAATCGATTTGGACGAAATCCAGGAAATCGATCCCCACAAGATCATCAGACACAAGCTCCAGGAAGCATTGAAACATCACCCTGGACCATTACTGATTGAAGACACCTCCCTCTATTTCGATTGCTTATGAGGCCACCTCCCCTGACCATTGATCAAGCGATTTATGCATGAAATGGGGAATAAGAAGCTCTATGCACTGGCAAAGAAATACGATGACTTCAAGGCAAAAGCGACCGTACTGATAGGCTACGCAAAAAATAAGGATGAAATAGATTTTTTCGAAGGCAGCATCAACGGTACAATTGTCGAACCAATGCATGCATCAGAATTTGGACGAGACCCCATCTTCCAACCCGAAGGACACGATAAACCATATGGCGCTATGGAGAGAGAAGAGAAAAATAAAGTAAGCATGAGACGTATGGCACTGGATAAGTTGAAAACTTTTTTGGAAAAATAGAGGTACGAAAAGAGAGAAAAAGGAGCAATGCAGTGCTCATTTTTTTGCTATTCAAAAAAATTGATACATCAAATGATGTGAGATATCAACTGAATTTTACTTCGAAACGCACATATGGCTAAAGTAATCTATTTTTATGCCATGAAAAAGTTCGTAAGGAGTGGTATATTTTAATATTTTTCTTGGTTTTTTGTTTAATTTATCTTGTAATGCTAGTATTTCTGTATC
>CAYXBC010000028.1:0-77333 GCA_964463255.1 uncultured Candidatus Peribacteria bacterium
ATCATAGTGTTACAGATATACATAGTAAATACTTAAAGATAAATACAGGTAGGGACTACCGTCCCTATTGTTTTATCATATTTTATGCTTTTGTAAAGTGTAACCCTAATTGCAGCAATTATAACAAAATTTGACAAAAAAAAGATTCTGTCTATAATATACATAATAACATTTATCTCACTCTCGTATCCAATGACTAATTTTGAAAAAATGGTATGCAAATTCCTCGCTGCTGAAGTATCAATGCTTCGTGTAGGATTGCCTGTTCTCGTGACTGTCTTAGGTCTTCAGCTTTATGGATTGAAACTAGGAGTTATTCTCTTGTAAGACATATATTTCATTTTTCCAGGAAAGTATTTTCCGCTGTGCCCACAGGATGGGCTTTTTTGTTATGTGAAAAAAAATCTGCCCGCATTCTCATACACCAGTAAAATGAGATGAAATTAGATAAAAACACTTCTTATTGACTTTATAATGAATTTATTTAAAGTGCTAGAACAGATTTTTATCTAATTATTGAAGAAACATTATGAAGAACAAAATTTATGGATTTATGTGAGCTCCTGGACTAGGAAAGACAGTCGCTATGAACATAGCTGAGCATCCCGAGAACCTCAAGCATATCAAAGACACGCTTGGATTGGGAAAGGATTTAGAAATAGGTGTCGTCAAAAAAGATACCTCTAGACCAAACAGAGGAGCAGACGATAGACTCAAGAGATCAGGAGTACCTGAAGAAGATTTTGTCAAAAACAAAGACAAGTATGTAGGAGAATATACCTTAACGAACAACAATGCTAAGTACGCATATCATACCGATGAATTGAATCAGGAAGCAGATATCTTGGTTGCAGAACCAAGTATCCATCATTTGGCGGTTATGAAAGCACATCTTAAGGATAGATTGGTAGTCATACTTATCGCTGCAGATACAGAATACAGGAAAGTCAGAATGAACGGAAGAGGGACAGAAGAAGTCTCTCAAGTGAATAAGAGAGTGATCGAAGGTGATGTTCAAATCTACATCGCAAGCAAGCTTTCATGAGAAGATGGAGAGATGTTGTCTAAAATGATCGATCCTAAAGGATATGAAATCTATGAAGAGATTTTCACAGAAAGTGGAGAAGATGGAGCAAAGAAGATGGAAGAATATTTCCTCGGATTGGTCGGTGAAGAAAAATTTGCAAAAGAAGCAACAGAAGAATATTTCAAGATGATCAAGAACAACACCAAAGCAGGAGAGAATGAAAAATTATTCGATCATATCATCGTGCGCAGTCTTGAGAAAGATCAAGCAGCTGGAGAGAATTTCCTTACCGAAGGAGACTTCAGAGATAATATCGTAAATATCATCAAACAACATTTGTCTGAATAGATCACTATGGAAAAATCAACGATATGGGATATTTTCGATGAACAGCATAATCTTATCAAGGAATATGATACAAAGACCGTAAGTGATTACGGTTTTTTTTGATGAAAAAATATCCGTTTAATCTTGCAATTTTTTGGTAACTAACTATATACAAAACACTTTATTTTATCGTTATCAAAAGAAATGGCAAGCAAGTACAATTATCAGGAATCAGAGAGCAAATGGCAGAGATATTGGGAAGAAAAACAGATTTTTTTGTTTTCCAAAGATGAGAAAAAACCTGTATATTCGATAGATACGCCTCCTCCTACGGTTTCAGGTAAGATTCATATCGGACATATATTTTCCTATACCCAAGCAGAAATCATCGCAAGATTCAAAAGGATGTCAGGCTACAATGTATTTTATCCTATGGGATATGACAACAATGGGATACCTACAGAGCAATTGGTAGAAAAAGAATTGGGCATAAATATCAAAGACGTAGAGCGCAAAGATTTCATAGCAACATGTTTGGATGTCGTAGACAAATATAAAGTAATATATTCTGATCTTCGAAAATCATTGGGATTATCGGTTGACCGAAAGAGATCATACACAACAATTTCTCCTGAAGTACAACAAATTGCTCAAGCAACATTCGTCAAATTATATGGTGAATGACATATTGTTTTCAAAGAATTTCCCGCATTGCGATGCACAAAAATGCAGACTACTGTTGCACAAGCGGAGACAGAAGAACAAGAATTCAACGAGTTCTTCAATTATGTAAATTTCACCTTAGAAGACGGAAATAAACTTGTAATCGCTACTACAAGACCTGAATTGCTTCCTGCATGTTTAGCGGTATTCGTACATCCTGATGATGAAAGATTTACCAAATATGTTGGACAAACAATAATTACACCGATAGGTGGTAAAGTTCCGATTCTTACAGATGATAAGGTAAAAATGGACAAAGGAACGGGAGTAGTAATGTGTTGTAGTTACGGTGATGAGACAGATGTGTTTTGGATTAAAAAGTATACGTTGGGTGAAAAGATAGTTATTGATAGATATGGTAAAATGCAAAATTCATGAGTGCCAGAAATCGACGGTATGAAAATTTCTGAAGCTAGAGAAAAAATTATGGAAATTTTCACATCAAAATGAGATATTGTAGTAAAGAGAGATCCTATCACGCAATCCAAACAAATCTCCGAAAGAGGAAAGGTGCCGGTAGAGATTATCCCAATCAAACAGCGATTTGTAAACTTACTAGATAAAAAACAGTTATTACTCGCACAAAATGATAAGATGCAATGGCATCCAGAATTTATGAAAAAAAGATCAAACGATTGGATAGAAAATCTTCAACGAGATCGAAATATTTCTCGTAGTAGAAAATATGGAATACCTATTCCTGTACGATACAATGTTGCAAACGATGAAATAATTTTACCAAGTGCAGAACAATTAGCAAGAGGTCCAATTGACCCGACATCTGAATTGCCAGATGGCTATACTGCTGAGCAGGTAAGAGGAGAAACATTAGTGCTTGATACCTGGTTTACTTCATGACTTACCCCACAAATCAATCAGAAATATCTTGAAAGAGATGGATATACACAGAAAATTTTGCCAATGAGTTTAAGACCACAGGCACATGATATCATTCGTACGTGGTTATTATATACGACATTACAAAGTTATTTTGCAACAGGAGAAGTTGCATTTCATGATGTTATGATGTCAGGATTTTGTCTTGCACAAAAATGAGAAAAGTTTTCAAAATCCAAGGGTAATGCAAAGTTTGATCCTGAACAAGTAATCGCTGCACGATGAGCTGACGCAGTGAGATATCGAGCTTCTGGAGGTCAATTGGGTAAAGATATTCTTTTTGATGAAAATGAATTTAAAATAGGACAAAAATTAGTTACCAAATTACGAAATGCAGCAAATTTTGTTTTTATGAATTTATCTGACTTTGATCAAAAGACAGAAATAGCAGAAAAAGACTTGTATCCTATCGATCTTCGAATCCTTAATCAGATAAATACTACTTCCAAAACGATGACACAATATCTCAATGAGTATGAATAAGGTCAGGCAAAACTTGAATTTGAAAAATTTTTCCGACATGATTTCTGTGATAATTATTTAGAAATCGTAAAAGAAAAAATCTATAAGCCAGAAAAATATGCCGATGGACAAAAGCAAAAAATCTCTGCACAATTCGCACTCTATCATACATTCTTTGCTATCATTAAATTGATTGCACCCTATCTCCCATTTATCACAGAAGAACTCTATCAGACCTACTACAAAGACAGCATACAATCTGATTCTATTCATACGTTATCTTTTCCAAACAACGATATTTTCTCTATCACACAGGATATGAAAACCACAAATTCTGCAGTAGAAGAATTGCTCATAGTCATAGAAAAAGTACGTGGATATAAGACAGAAAAACAATTGGGATTAGGGACAGAATTATCTCATCTCATTATCACCTCTCAAAATAATCTCTCTGTATTTGCTGACGATATAATGTCAGGAACAAGAGCAGCAAAAGTTAGTTTCCAAACAGGTGAAATAAATATAACGGTCGAGTAAATAAAAGAATCCTCCTTCGTTTCCTCCTTTAGCAAAGGAGGCTTTCAGTAAAAGACGTTCCCTCTTTGCTAAAGAGGGTGAGGGTGATTCATGTAAAAGGGAGACAAAAAAATAAAAAAAATAAATAATTCTGCATTCTAAATTCTAAATTCAAAATATGTCTGCACTTTATCAATCCCAGCTCCGAAAAGATCTCCAAGGCACAGTCTATCGCAATCCTACGATTACGGTGAATCTTTTTGGTAAAGAGTATTTTTGAACGATAAAGAACAAAAAATTCTGACCTTTCACGACGAGACGATATCAGATCATGGGTGTGGAGCTTCCCCACGATGAGCAGGAAATACACCAGGGCATCAAGGAAATCAGAAAAAAGTTCAGAGGGAAAGGAATATTTTTTCAGCTAGGACTGAGAAATCCTATCGTTAGTTTTGAAAATAGCGAGATGAAATCAGAAGACTTCAGACAGGATAGTAAAGATATAAGAGAACATCTGCAGAGATTCTTGTATAAGAAATACGGCATGTATACGGCATTTAGAGAGAATATGCCTACAGCGAGCATCATCTACGATGTGACGAAATCTGATGACGATCTACGTAAAGACATGAATGAAAGCTGCAGGAAACGCATCAAGAAAGCACTTGGCGAAGGGATGGACTATCGTATCATCGTCAAGGAGCAATATGAAGAATTTTTTGCAAAACGACAGAAGACTGCGGAAACCAAATGATTCAATACCATCTCCAAAGTCCAATACGAGAGTTTGTTAGCGTATATTACAAAAGGCAAAGGCATGATGATAGGCGCATTTCTCAAAGGCGTGATGATAGCAGGTACTATCTGTCTCTTTCAGGACAAGCACGCAATCTTTTGTCCCTACGGATTTTTCGATAGAGAGTACAGCAAGATCGGTGTCCAGCATTTTCTCAAATTCAAACTCTTCCAACGAGCCAGAGACCATGGCTATAGATCAGTGGATACTGGCGGGGGAGCGCCGACAGGATTCCCAAAGCATCCACTCGCCGGCGTCAGTGCATTCAAGGAATCGCTCGGTGGCACCAAGACGGACTTTTACGGCAGCTACGATATCGTCCTCAATCCATTGCTGTATCGGATATTCAAACTTCGATACAAGCTCAGAGCATAAGTATATTCCCTCTTTGTTGGTAAAGAGGGGGGACCGGAACGGTGGGAGATGTATTGAAAGTCCCCTAGCAGGTGAGGATTTTTTTTATTTTTCATTAGATATTGACATTTAATAGAAATTAGTTATAAGATATTAACTAAACAAAAGTGAGGGAAAGCCGAAACCCTAAAAAAAGGAGGCGCAATAAACAAAATCACATATCATGTACAACAAAATTTTTTCAGGATTTTTTATCCTGCTAGGAGTGCTGGTAGCACCAGTATCTATGGTTGCAGATACGTATGATGCTAAGATAGGATGGCAGAATGCTAGTGGTTTCATCCTGACGTTCGGTATCCTCTGGATGGTAGTATCATTGTATTCATCGATGGCGGAAGCCAAATCGCAGATTGAAAGATTCAAGGATGTAGTAAGGTACCAACACAATCTGGCAATTGCGATAGATTACAAAAAAAAGATAGAAAAAGAATTCCGGCAAATTCTCACCTCAGAGTATCCCGCATGGGAAGAAAGTCTGGTAACGAAATTCTCACTCGCCAATGAGAAAGATAAAGAGGCATTTCTTGCTATCTGTCCTAAGTTAGAGACGGGAAGTTCATACGAGAAGTATGTCAAAATGCTTAAATTATCGATGGATGATGTCGCCAAGATGGAGAGAGAAATTAATGAGAGTCTACGAGATATTGCAGTGAGTGATGAGAACCCTTGGCTCTGGTTTCATCGTCCTATACCTGCTAATATCCAGGAATTATTAAGTAAGTTCTAAAGTGAAATCTATAATCGGGACGGTATTCGCCCCGGTTTTTTTTTATTCACGAAGTATTGACATCTGAAATAAAATAGATAAGCTCAAGAAAATAAATAAAAAATGCTATGTATACTCCAGTCAGCGTGTCCGTCGCCTATGGACGAAAAACAGCTATCGCAATCGAGTTTGAACACGATGCGTTCAAAGAACTGATAAAGAAAAGCATCGTAGCTACCAACTTGAGCATCCAGCGCTTCGAGAGCGACAAAGCCAAACTCAAGAATGGCGAATCTATCGAGCATCCCATGTCTTTGGAAGATCTCATGGGAGAAATCGGAATCTTTGTAGAGATAATCAAAAATGCGGTATTTCTGAGCTTCAAATTCAGGACAATCCAATTTGATGATGTGACAGAGGAAAAGATCAAAGAGATCATCATCAAGCTCCATACGTGGATCCTTGCTGTCGGAATCAGTGATAATGATTTTTTTTCGAGACCATCGACACAGCGTGCCAATCCTACACAGGAGATGGCAGACTATGTAAAGAATAATTGGTAAAAAAGCATAACAATGCAATATAATCGGGGTGGTATTCGCCCCGGTTTTTTTTTGCACCCGGATGGTATGTGTACATAGCAAGCTAATAGAGGTAAAAACAATTAATTGACATTTAATGATAAATATATATATATGTCAATAGAACAAAAAAAAATGGAAAAAGAAAAGAAAAAATTACCGACAGGCACCATCATAGGTGTCCTTATAAAATCTTCGAAACTCGTGAAGTTTGTGAAATTGATCAAACTGGCCAAATATGCCAAATATCTCATCACATTGATCACTATGCTTATCTCTGCATTGGTGTATGGATGGCGATTTGGTATATGGTTTGGCGTAGGTCTTGTGCTTCTGCTTTTTGTCCATGAGATGGGACATGTCTGGGCGATGAAACAGAAAGGATATCCCACGAAGGCTCCGATATTCATTCCGCTTTTGGGAGCAGTGATATTCTCACCTCCGTTCAAATCACGCGAAGACGAATCCTATATCGGATTCATGGGTCCCTTGATTGGTTCGATAGGAGCATTAGCGCTCTATGGTGTCTGGGCATTACTGCCCTCGAAACCTGAAATTCTGGTACTGCTCGTGTATATCGGGCTATGGATAAACCTATTCAATCTCATTCCTATCCGTCCCTTGGATGGAGGAAGAGTATTGCAGAGCACCGGTACCTGGTACAAATGGATAGGGCTATCGATGGTTATAGCCATCATAGTCATCATGCAAGCTCCACAGTTCATAGTTATCCTGATACTGAGTGTCGATGACTTCGTCAAGAAGATTAAAGAGCGAGTAATGATCAGGATGGGACTGATATGTACGATAGTGCTTGCCTATATTCTCGGCCCAGGCATAAATATAGAATTCTGGATCGATATGTTCTTGGCATTCATGCTGATCAGTGTAGATCTCATAATCTATTGGCCAAAGAGGAATGACCAGAAGATTGAGCCGGAAAAAGATATCAGACCATTTCCTGACAAGCATATCAAAATCGCTTGGTTGACAGCATTCTTTGCTCTGGCAGCGTTGTTGATGGGGATCATGGTATATCTATTGCCGCAAATGCCGAAAATGAAATGATAGTAAGAAGGGGGTTTTCCCCTTCTTTTTTTGATAGTTCGTCATTTTTGATGATTTTGTCAACCACAAATGATTTGGGAGCTAAGTATTTTTGGTCTTTTGAGATGTTCTGGATATACTTAATGGGAGAGATTTTATCCAGTCCTCATCAATGGAAGAGCAGAAAGAGAAAGGCGCATCCATACCATGAACAGCTACTCCAAAAGGATCATGAGGTCCTGATTTTTCATGAATTGGTAATCTCAAGCTCCAGGATCTCGAAATTGCTCCCGTGAAACCATCCATCATTTCTGAGATAAATGCTGCAGAGAAGTTGAAGCAGCCGAAAGTGGAAGTAAGATTGGAAAATCTTGGGATGGGAAAAGAAGAGATACCCGAAGAAGGCAGAGTTCAGTTGGGAGATAGTGGGATAGGAGAGACGAAAAAAAAATATTTCACGCAGTATCGGAGATTGTTTCTGATATCTTTTTTCATTATTCTAGTGACCGGTTTTGCATCCATCATCTTACGTCTGTATAGTCGTTATGTCTATTATGCTGCTCAAGCAGTGCCTGATGCAAACTTTCAGACCTATATAGATACCTATAAGAAATGACAGGAATTTCTCGATAAATTATTGAATCTCAGTAATTATCAGCAATATGTATCATTATCGATCAAATGAGCCAGTGACACACCGAATATCGATAAGGTAATCAGTGATACGAGTCTCAATTACATCCAGAAAAAAGATATTCTGCAGAAAGCACTCAATGAACTTGCATCGGCATTCATAACGAATAATCAGAAACTTACGACGCTCAAGGAAAATGTCGCCAAATACGGATTTTCGGCACAGGAAATGTATGATATGCTTGAGGCAGATAGCTATTCCACGTCGATAAAGAAATATCTTATTTCACTCGAGATCATAAAGTTTAGTAGTGCAATCAAGGTATTTGGATATATGGATACCTTCGTTTCTAGTTTGGCCAGTGCACTCAATATATCTCAGGCACAAGTAGAATTGGAGATGCAGACATTTGCGGACAGAGGAGAAAAGGATATCCTCGTGTATCTCAATAACTGTTATCTCAATCCATATGAGATCGATTATAACTGCAATCTCGTAGGTGATTTCGATAGATATTATAAACTGATAGATAAGGAACCGACACCTCCTAATATAAATTTCTTTAAGAATATGATGTATTATGTTGATACAAAATTGGAGCAGACGGATTTACCGAGCTTCTCTATAACATTTACTAGATACGATCCTACGGAGAAATTGATAAGCTTCAATGTCGATGTGAATACCTTCAAACAAGATGAAGTGGCATTGATCAAAAAATGAATTATAAATCCACATATCTTCATTATCAGCAATCTCTTGAATCTCATCAAACAGAGTATGTTCGTAGTAGGAGAAAATATCGATGCAAAAGCCATAAAAATAACGCCCAAGACTATCAAGATAGGTACATCCATCTACAATGTTAATAATTCTACGATGACATTCTCGCTCCCTATTCAGAAATGATCACAAAGAGAGATTAGTGACTATGTAGAGCAGAGTTTTATTTCTTCGCCATAGCAGGTATATGACTGAGCTAACTCAAGAGAAAATGATAGACGGCATAAAGCTGCTGGAAAACAATCAGGCAAAGAAACCGCCTGAAGAAGTATCCAAAAGCAAAAAATCAACGAGGATAGATCGTAAGAAAATCGATGCTTTTCTTGATGTAGCAAAAAGACAAGCAAGCGGATTCTACGGTTTTTTCAAGGACAATAGAAACAATAGCAAGATCACCCTAATCTTAGCACTCTCCACCTCAGCGCTCGCAGTATTTTTTGGATTGCAGCTCTATAGCGATATCACGGTACTCAATGCAAAATCATCTGACCTTACCAATCTCTCGAGTTATGATGTCCATACTTTGCAGTCTAATCCAAATACGAAAGCTGCACTCAAAAATATGGAGACGATAAAGGATATTGTCCAAGAAAATGATAGTGTCATATCAGAGATATCACAATATACCAACTATCAGCAGTCATTACAGATACCGTATACTCATCTCCTCAAATATATCTATCTACCTTCACTCAATGTCCGAAAGGATAATTATACAGAAAAGATCGACACTAATCTCATCTGAATAAAATTTCTTGAGAAGAATCCATACAACGATATTACATTGATGCAGAAGCGAAGTGATTTTTTCAAGAATCTTGGCGACAATAATGAATCCAATGAAATAGTCGATTTGGCTATAGGGAATATCGCAGAGGATACGAAAGGTTTCTTTAGTATGCCGATAACGGTTTCCTTCGAGGCAAGTTCGAAACGTGCATTTCTCTTGTTAGCCGACAAACTTTCGATGACATCCAATAAAGAGAATATCTCGCTCATCAATGAATTCTTCTATTACCTTTGGGGTGAAATCAAAAAGAACAAGGATGAGGAAATTAAAAGCATGGTGCGTGATTATCCTAAGATTTTCGGGACAGGAGAACAGGTAGATCAAGATAAAATGATAGGATATTCCATCTACAACCGGATATTCAACGATTGACCTAATACGCTTATAGATGATAACGTTATCGATAGGACCATCAAAAGCATCATCTCTTGCAATAATGAGAGTGATGAAGTGTGCTACTACCAATTCAGAGAGAGATACAAGGACATACCTATGCTAGGATACTTGATTGGAACAGATTTCGGAGCTAACGGAGCAGAAAATCTCAAGAACTTCGTGAAACAGATGCCACCGATTTTATCTATACAAAGCTTCGTATTCGATAAGCTCAAGTCTCCGACCCTAGACAACGTTAGCAATAGCAAATACAAATGAACAGTCACTATTTCTGTCTTTGGAAGAAGCGCTTCAGCACAAGAAGTCGATGAAATCGCTAATGTGCTCGGTAAAAAATGTTTTGAGAAGGATATGAAGCTTTCAGCACAGGAAGGATTAAATCTTGTGCAGGATGCAATCGGGAAACTCTCTGATATCAATAATATCGATAAGAGTTATGGAGATAATCTTCGAGAACTCAAAGGGATCATCGACCAGCTAAATAAGGATTTTCCTACATTGAGCAATTACAAAAAAACCATAAAGCTCTTCGAACTCTACAGGATGCTTTATGATGCAGGACTCTGTAAATAAAATTTCCTTTTATATGGTAGTGTATATTATTCCAGATTGGCATTATGCCATACATGATCAACATCTTCATCATCCTCTAAGGCATCGAGCAAGGTATAGAGCTTATTAGTAGCTTCTTCATTAAGTTTGACCATATTTTCTGGGATGAATTGGATATCTGATTCGAGGATATGATAATGGGATGCTACGAGTCAATTTTGTACAGTCGCAAAATCTTTTTTGTCGGTATAGATGACTACTGAATTTTCTTCTGCTTCAAAATCACTGATAGGAAGTTCCATCGCACGTTCTTCAAGCTCTTCTTTATTGAGCGGCAAAATCTTTTCTACCGTCTTTCATTTTTCATGGACAGTTGCCATCATACCATCGATGAGGAATACACCTTGCTCTTTGAACTGCCGGGCTACAGAACCGATAGCACCAAAGGCTCAGCCATGTTTCTGCATGATATTTTTGATAGTGGTTCAGCTTCTATTAGTATTGGAGGTTAATGCTTTGATAAACAGAGCCACTCCTTCAGGTCCGTATCATTCATAGAATATCTCCTCAAGATTTTCACCTTCGAGCTGGCCTGATCATTTCAGGATTGCTTTTTCTACGACCTCTCTCGGAAGGTTATATTGCTTCGCTTTGCTGAGCGCGAGTTCGAGGGCCGGATTCATTTTAGGATCCGCTCATTTTCTGGCAGCAATCTGGATGATTTTCCCTACTTTCGCATACGCCTGTGATTTCTTCGCATCTCATGAAGCTTTCCTTGCCGCGATACTATGCCATCTTCCCATTTTTCTGAAGGATAAAGTATAAAGACTTTTTAACTGAATATGCTAAATTAGAAATTACCTGTCCTCGAAGGAGGGGAAATTAGAAATTACTCTTCCTTATTTATTCTCTATCACTTTCTTGATATCGTCTAATGTATACCCCTTCCTCATAAGCTTTTGGATGATATCAAATCCATCTACATCTCTGCGTTTATATGCCTGGATCTCTTTTTTGATTTTCTGAAGCGTACCTTCACCCATCTCCTGCTCATATTTTTTCAATACGTCTCTGACTATATCTTGAGGAACTCATTTCTGCTGTAGCTTTTGGATGATGCGGATGGCTGGTCTGCCCTTATTGACGACCTCACTCCTGATATAACTTTCTGCAAACATAGTATCGTTCACATAGTTTTTTTTCTGGAGCTCTGCAATCGTTTGATCGACTTCGCCTGTGGGATATCATTTCATATACAGCTGAATCCTCAACTCTTTTTCAGTCTTGGGATAACGATAGATATAATTAAGTGCATAATCGAGACACTGCATACTACAAGAGTAAAATACTAAAAATCTATTCTTTCATCTCTCACTTCTCCCTATTCCATTCTCTATTTTTTTTTATAGAAATTATCTCTTCAATGCAAAGTTAATAGTCGATTCATTGCTGGTGAAGAGTGCGACGATATCTCATTCGGGTATATCAGTAGATTGGATGTCAGAGATTAATGCTTCATGTGTAAAGAACGCGGTGAACTCTTCTACAATACTCTTGAGCGAAGCTTCTGAACTAGAAAACAGCAAGGTAACCTTATCATCTACATTATAGTTTGCATCTTTTCTCATCTGATTGAGAAATCTAGAGATTTCGCGAGCGATACCTTCCCTCTGGAGTTCGGGCGTGAGCTGGAGATCAAGCTTAGCAATGATGTTTTGGTCTACGGCCATATTTTCTCCTTCCAATCCTTCATATGCGATTTCATATTCGCCTGGGGCTAAGGTCCATTCATTGCCTTCATGATCGAAAATAATTATTTTTCCGTCACCGGCATCTTTGATATTTCCTTGTTTTCCATACTGGATAATCTTACCAGTATCTTTGCCGAATTTAGCGGAAAGTTGGGACCCGATAGGTTTGAACGTCTTGTGTATTTTAAGTGAATGATCGAGCTCATCGATCTGTTTGACATTCACTTCCTCCTTGATAATGTCGCCATATTTCTTGAGAAGCGCCTGAGCTGAGAGAGCCATGTGTAGTCTACGATAACCAGATAAATATGCCGGACATATATACAAATATAGCCCCTGAAAGCAATCCGAAAAAAATCATCGTTGAAAAAAACGAGGGAATAACTAATCTCTCACCATAGAGAAAATATTTTAATCTTGTAATCAAATTGTATGATTATCAATATGATAGCCGCCATGGCATCCAATAGAATTGTGGGCAGAGACAATAAACTCCCACGGCATTATTCCGCTGATCTGCAGCATTTCAAAAAAGTGACGAGTGGGCATATCGTCGTCATGGGATACAATACCTTCTTGTCTATCGGCAGACTGCTTCCCAATAGGAGAAATATTGTACTCTACAACCAACCTGTCGAAGGCATGGAGACCTATGAAAGCATCGAAGCTATGAAAAAACAATTGGAATCCGAACATATTGATCAGATTTTTATCATCGGAGGAGCGAGCATCTATCGCCAATTTCTCCCGATGGCTGAGTATATTTATTTGACGGAAATCAAAAAAACGTATGAGTGAGACACAAGCTTTCCCGAATTTGAACATGAGTTTTATGAGGTAGAAAGAGAACAGGGAGAGGAAATGGATTTTGTTGTCTACAAAAGAAAATAATTGAAGCTTAGAATAATGGTTTACTAGCAGATTTGCGGTGTATAGATTCTTTTCTGATGATTTTGGGCTCCTGAGTATTATAGAGCATAAACGAGATATTCGGATGTTTCTCCACGGAAGTCTCTATAATCTGTTGGGTGACTGCATCGATATTCTTCTTGCTGTCATCGCTAAATCAGATACTGATATGTCTATTTTTCATAAACTCTTTACCATAATAACTGGTATAGGTAGTTATCGTTTTTTTGATGCATTTTTCAAAAGCCAATGCTTTTTTTTCTCCTGTTCTTTTTTTTCACCATCTGAATGCTTTGACGATTTCATCGTTGGCACAAGGGATATAGAGGTTATTACTGAGATAGAGATTGATAATCCATTCTACACTATGTGTACGATCACGGAGATGATTGCGCATATTATAGTCCATCTCTTCTCTTTGGGATTGAGTCAATACTTCATAGATAATTTTCTTATGCATTTCAGCAAATTCTTGCTGTGGATTACCACGAGCGGTGACGATATGGGCAGGTGCAGCTTCTATGGTAGCAGTCACGAATTTATCCCAGCTTGGTCCAAACCTCTTATCATCAATCGCCTCGAAGACATCCTTGATGAGTTTGCCGTATCATCTAAATTCTCTCATAGAATAATCAAAGTCATCATGCAATCTTACATGTTCAGTATCTTGCATCCTTATATCAAAATCTGCATTGGGTACAGCTTCTTCCTGTCGGCTAGCATCTGGCTGTTTGACGAGCAGATAGACAGGGGTTTTGGTATGGACGATATTTTGGTCGAGGTCGAAGACATAAGATTTGAGCATGAAAAAGATATTCAGGATAAATGATAATTTTTATAGTTATTTAATAGAAAATGTCAAGATAAGATAACTTCAGGAAAAATAAAAAAAAGATCGGCAATACGCCGACCTTATGAGATTTATTTTATACATTTGATCTGGCGCCAATGAGCAACATTTTCTTGAGCACGGGCATAGACCCAAGGCGAAGCATCAGCAGCGGATTTCATCAATACGGTGACTAGTTGTCCCCAATGAGTATAGAGTGTAGAGATAAACTCCATTTGCTGCAGCGTGGTGATGTCACCACTATAGCGAACAGGTGTATTTTGCGAATACAAGCAGACAGAGATACATCCTGGTTCAAATCCACAAATATGTAAAGGATTCATATTGTGCTTATCCAGATAGCCGATAACTATTGTCGCCGAGTCTGTATAGCACAAGAGCGCATGTCGTTCATCCAGGATACCGAGATTGCACAACTCCTGAAGGATTTCAGTCTCTATCCTCTCTGGCGTAAAAAACGGATGAGAACAGATTTTTTTATTTTTCATAGAGAGTATTTTTATTATTAATTTTTTATATATGTATATATAATGAAAAGTCAACTAAAGAAAAAATTTACAACCTAATATACCTGATAATCTCTTCTTTCTCTTTGTAGGTATTATGCAGATCTTCCCAGTCGGGTAGCTTATCAATATCCCAGTCGCCGATACGCGTCCTTCTTAGTTGAATCAGTGTCCCTCACATGCCAAATTGTTGTCCGAGTCGATACGCGATGGATCTGATATAGGTACCGGAACCGACATCTATCTGTATCTGCAGGAGGGGAAACTCATACTTCAAGATGTAATATTTCTGGACCTTCATCACTTTAGTTTCTTCTCTGATTTTTCCTTCTCTCGCATCATCGTACGACCTTTTCCCTGCGATTTTTTTTGCACTAAAAGCGGGGAGTGGTAACTCATATTCTGGGATGAGTTTATCCAATTTTTTCGTGATTTCTCCCAATGTCGGCGCTTCTACACTTCCAGACTCCATTTCAATTCACTGTATTGTTCAATCCCTCATCCATAATTCGAAATTTTGAATTTTTTCCCAATATTCCATATCCCGGGTATCGGTCAGTTTAGAAAAATCGATAGTAGCAATATAGGATTTATCTAGTCAGATAAGTTCTGTGAGTTTTTTTGTATCTTTATCTAGTGCAAGTATCATCAGACCGGTAGCCATAGGATCGAGCGTTCAGCTATGTCAGATTTTCTGTTTGGGGAAATGACGCTTGAAGATGCGGATGACATCGAAACTCGTTATCCGTGCTGGTTTATCGACTGCGAGAAACATAAATATAAAGGACGAAGTAAAAGGGATGATATTGTTTTTTTGAAGAGTAGAGAAGCAGAAAGATTTTGCAATCGGAAAATAGTATCATACAAAGCCGAGTTGCAAATTCCAAGTTTCATATCCATATAATGAAATCAAGTTGATTTTTTTCGAGAAACCAATAGTATCCGGAGTGTTATTTATCGTTTTCGTCATAGCCTATGAATACGCTCTTCGAGATCCTCAAAGGAATATTCTTCTTCCTGACTATTGTTGTCGGGTTGTTCTTCTTGAGAGGAGGTATCATCTTCGGTCCTGAATATCAGGTCATAATCAAACAGATAGTGATGCCGTGATATCTAGTGTTTTGTGGAACGATGTTCTGATATATCGCTGCCCGCATCCAGATTGGCTACGAAGATGACCATCCACACATGAATACAATCTATGTGAGATCATTCGTATTCGGGGTGATTCTATGAGTCGTCTTGGCAGTGTTGTATATGTTCATCTAAGATTTAAAGATATATGCTCTCGGTATGAAACACACTTCGATAACGGTATTACTGCTAACGATAGTATTGGCTGGATGTGTTTCCAAGTCCAATTTTTCGCTTACCTTCGATCAATTTACGATGAAATTCTACGATAACAAGAAGATATATAGCGATATGCTTTGAGGGAAGAGCAGTATGGGAATGCCGATACTTATCCAGATGAAAGAGGAATATACGGGATGAACTTCCGGATTTATCAATTCTTTGATTATCGTCAAGACGCCTGTCCAGACAGGAATAGATATGCAAACCCTAGTAGTAGCCAACGCAAAGACGCTCAGTTACAAGCTGACCAAATATGTAGCGACAGAAAATAGGTTGAAATCACTGAAATGCGGTAAGACACAATATTCTTGATATATAACGGCATTTTCCTATCAATTGGACAATCAAAAATTATTTGATGGACAATATTTCTTCCAGGCGGATGATTATCTCTATGTAGTCTCACTGTCTGCTGATGATGAGAAGGATATCACGAGTTTTATCAAAAGCATAGGGACGATAAAATGCCTATAATAGTAATGTAGAAATTAGAATATTCTTTTAATCTTTTACTCAAGTTGTCATGTCAGATCAGACGGATTTCTTCAACGAACCGAGCAACCTTAGCGGATGGCAGTTGGTAGGTAAGGTATGTATCGGACTTCTCATAGGGGGGATTATCGCAGCATTGCTTTTCGTAATCCTTACATTCATGGGAGAAATGTTCAAGAGTGCATTCGGTCAGCAAGGAAGTTCAAATGTAAACCCGCTCTTGTCGCTGGTACTGCTCTTTATAGGATTCATGAGTACCTTCATCGGCAATATTGCTATATGAGGTCTCTATAGTCTTTTCTTCAATAGGAAATATTACAATACTGCAAAGATGTTCGGTTTGCTGTTCTTAACCAACGGGATACTCTTTTTCTTCCTTGCACCTATCTATATAGTATTTGCTAATCAGATAGATGTACTGTTTCTTATCCTATGATTCCATATCTTATTTTCCGTGTTTACGTCAGCAGCACAGATAGAATTCTCCACCAATCCAAATTATAGCGCTTCAGGATTTATGGGAAATATTTTAGGGTTTGTATTTGCATTCCTAGCATATGCACTGATTTACAAGATGTGATGATCTGCATCTGTCCAGCAGAGGATTTATCTCTTCATGCTTCTGCCTCCTATCTTGGCATATATGATTATACCTTTCGGAGCAGGTATCCGAGAAAAAATATATTATAAATCATATGAGATGGGAAATAATGGATTCTACATCCCTTCCATTTCAGCGGCTGATATATTGGAACAAGCTCAGGAAGAAGGTTCTGAAGATGAAGAAGTAAATATAGAAAATTAACAGGAAAACGACAAAATCAATGTTGAATTTTTCCCTCCAGGATAAGTCCTCCTCCGAGGACAAGCCCTCCTTCGAGGACAAGCCCTCCTTCGAGGACACGTGAATGTAGGACTTTGTCATATTACTCACTATGGTAATTTACAATAGTGCATAATAAGACAAAACCTTCATCCAACATCCATCATCCAAAATCAATGTAATATTTAAAATAATTCTCCCTCTCTATGTATCTCTATCATATAGCATCACTCACCAAATTTGTCCTCGGACTTGCAATTATAGTAATTACCTATACGTCGATAAATGTATACGAAGATCCAGTCATAGGGATAGGACTCGCGATGCTCGGAATATTTATTGCTGCATGGGGAGCAAGTTTCTATCTTTTTCTCGCATTGCAGAGATTTTTCCGTGATCTACCTAAAGATCGTCTGATCAAGGAGAGCTATAAGCTGTCGTTGCTCTTCGGAATCTATGTGCTGATCAATGCATTGTTTCTGCTCCTAGGATATCGGAGCAAATTCCTCTGAATCATCCTCCTCGCAGGATTTATTATCCTCCAGGTAGTTTTATTCTCTGAACAAACAAACAAAACAGATGAATTCCCAAATATCTAATATTGTCACACAGATCGAGGAAAAACTGAAGACCGTCTATGACCCAGAATTTCCTATGGTTGATATCTATACCTTATGATTGATTTATAAGGTGGATTTTGTGCCTACAGAAAAAAATGTTCTTATCTTGATGACCTTTACAACGCCCTTCTGTCCTATGGCAGATATGCTGCAAGCGATGGTAAAAAATGCAGTGCTTGAAGTAGTCCCTGATGCGAACGTACAGATAGAAATAACTTTTGAGCCCGTATGGAATCAGACGATGATAAAGGATCCTGATTTACAGAGGATGTTTGAATAAATGAGAGAACGGATACATGATGAAATAATAAAAAAATATGAAAAACCTGGCTATTCGCCAGGTTTTTTTAAAAGTGTAATACATTACTAGTTAGCTGTAGTAGTCTGATCTCTCATATGCAGTCATCTTCCTTGAACTTGACCCATACCTTTCATTCATTTTCTTTGACCAATTCCCATACCATCTCATTGTGGACCTTGTATTCAAAGCGCTACTCCTAGAGCTCTCGCTTTTTCTTGGTAGCTATACATCTCTTGATACTGTTTGAATTTCGCTTCTGTGTCTATTTTACTAACAAGAGGTGAATTTGCATTGAGTTTTTGCCAAGCAGTATAATCGCCTGCAGCAATTGCTTTATTGATATTAGTATGAAGCTCCTCAAGCTCCAATGAATTAGCAGCCATTTCTTCAAACTGAGTCTGTGTCATATTGATAGTGATACCATAAGTTGTATGCGCCCTTACAAATCCCGTGTAATCTTTGGCTTTGATAGCTGTGCCTACTGCTGTTCTAAATGCTGCATCATCTCATGTACTGGTAAATTGATGTTTCATGCCGTCACGATTGCCCATCATTTTTGCTCATGAGCCATAGCCCCCCATTTTGTTAGTCCCTGTACTTCATGCAAATGTAGTTGCTCAAAGTACCATACTAATGATTCCAAGTAGTCAGATGCTACTCGCTACGATAAATTTTGTTTTCATGTCTTGCGTATAAAAGTGTAAAAGCGTCAAATTCAATTTGACGCCCCCAGTATATATATGTACCTTAAACAAAACTAAAGATTACCTTAAAGAGAATTTAATGTAGGATTCAGCACGAAGCAGTGAGGAATAAGTATAAAGTAAAAACTGATGTATCCCCGTAGGAGAAAATCAGAAATTGTTCTCTTCGAGAATAAAAGAAATTAGAAATTCTATTTAGGAACCTGGTAGCCAAATCATTTGATAGTTTCGATAAAGGTTTTTCCGAATTTTTTTCTGAGATTGGAAATATAGACATCGAGTTTGGAATCTTCTTCGAATATCTGATCATGTCATCGGATTTCTTCTATGATTTCTGTCCTAGAGATGCTCCTTCCTTTCCTTTCCAAAAGATATTCCAATATCTGAAATTCTTTGAGGGTTGTCTTAATTTCCTTATTTTTCCTTGATATTTTCTTCTGATCTTTATCTAAACGTATGCTTTTGTGTTCGATGATATTTTTTGGGCCATTCCTTTTCGTAATTGCTTGGATCCTTGCATCGAGTTCTTTGAGATCGAAGGGTTTAACGAGATAATCATCAGCACCGCAGGCAAATCACTCAAGCTTATCATCGAGCTGGCTTTTGGCGGTTGCCATGATGATAGGTGTCACCGGATGCGTCTTCTTGATATGTTTGCATAAGGTTATTCCATCCATTCAGGGAAGCATGAGATCCAATATGATGACATCAAATTCACGATGTTTGAGGAGTTCAAATGCATAGAGTCCATTTTCCGCCCACATGACATCATGATGCTCAAATTCAAGATATTTTTTGATATTGTTGCCAATGGTCTTGTTGTCTTCGACAAGAAGGATGTTCATAAAATATATTTAGAATGTAAAATTTAAAATTTAGAACAAATAATTTTTTCCTTTCCAGGATAAACCATCTAAAGAGGATAAGAGAATTTAGAATTGGAAATTGAGTCATTATTTAGGAATTGAATCATTGTTTAAAAATTTAAAATTAGAAATTAAAAATTAAATAAAATACAGAATTATTCTATTTAGAATATTATCGTGCATGTCGTTCATTTGCCTTCCTTGCTGGTGATGGAGATGTTCCATCCATGTTTCTCTACGAGTAATTTCGTGAGATAGAGCCCGAGTCAGAAACTCTTGGTATCCGTTTTGCTGCGATCAGCTTGCCGGAATCTTTCCCGGATATGATCCAAATCTGTAGCTGCGATTCCTTTGCCGCTATCCTTAATGATGAGTTTGCTAGCATCTAAACTTATGTCTATCGTTCACGATGATGGAGTAAATTTATAAGCATTATCCAAAATATTCTTGATGATGATGTTCCAGCTTTCTTTGTGAATCTGTTTAAAGATATCTTTCTGTAAGTGAGTTTTTAGGATGATATTTTTGTCTTGATATATTTTCTGGACATCATGTATGATGTTTTCTGTAAGATCAGTCATGTCGATGCGTTCTTTTTTTAACGTTGCCAATGCTTCGAGTTTACTGATGGTAACCAAAGTTTCCAAGAGCGCATCCATAGCTTTTAGTTGTTGTTTCAGATTACCTAATCATTCTTCATAGTTTTTGGTTTTGCTAGTATAATCGATTTCGGTGCTCATACTCATGAGTGGAGTCTTCATTTCATGGGATGCATTAGTAACGAAATCCTTGAGACTCAAGGTCTGTTTGTGGATTTTTTCCATCACTTCATTAAATTTTTGGCTGACTCTATTAATCTCATCATGAGGATGACCGGAGATGACTATTTTTTCATTGAGGTTATCGATATGCAGATGATCAAGGAATCAGAGTAATTCATTGAGTTTTTTGAGGGATGATTGTACAAAGAGACGGGAGACAATATAGGCAAGCGCTCAGAAGAAGATCATCAGGTAGATACTGATCCAGATGAGATTTTTTTGTACGGTCACATGAGGGGTGACATTGGTCACGATAAGCTGATTTCACGATCTCTTGTACATAAAATAGGTATCATCAATCTTGGCGATGGATTTTATCCGACGAGAGGACGTGATTGTTTTCCCTTCATCACTATCCATCTCGAAGATCTCCGTTTCCGGTCATCTATTTTTGCCGAGCACCATTTTCTCCATTATCATTGGTCTAGATCCAGGAGGAAGCTGTCATTGTTGTTTGGTATACCGGTTTTCAAAAAATAAGCCATTCGCCAATATACTGAAGAGCAATACTTGAAGCATAGTGAATAAGGTAAATTTTAGGCTAATTTGTGTCGAAGTTTTGAGATTTTTAAACGAGGCTCGGTAAAGCTTCTTATCCAGCCACTTATCCAATTGGTACATCTGCTCCTTGAAGCGAAATCGCCTATCATGGAAAGCTGTAGAGCTATCTTTCTGCATTAGGGAGAAATGAAGAGAGTAAAAAATGAGAATTATTCAATTACGGATTCCATATTCCGGATTACGAATTTTATGTAGTATAGGTATCTACCTTAAATAAACATTAAATGGGTAATTACAATCTAATCCAAATAACATTACACCCATGTATAATGTTTAGATATTTACTTCAGAAGCCGAGTAAAATCTATCCCACCCGGGTGGCCTAGTTTCAAATATCAAGTGCAATTTTTATAAGAGATATTAGTTAAGCATAGATAATTCTTCATAATATGCTTCATTAGGTGTCTTGAAGTCTAGTACTTCCATTGGTCTATTATTAATCCAATCTTCTACAAACGGATAATCAATTGATTCTTCTTAATGAACATAACAATACCATTAAGAAATTGGAACGTGTTGTCGAAAATCAATCCAATATTGCAAGGTGAATAGAAAGCAATATTGCCAAATATGGGGGTGATATAGATATATCCCAGTAAGTTGTACTATGGTGTATCTTTACAAAAAAAACCGATCATTTCAGACCGGTCTCTATATGGGTAAAACAAAAATTTACAATGTACTATCAGTTACTATCTTACCTTTCTCGCACCCATGCAATGCACCTCTTTTGGTCGCTTCAGCTCGGAAATTTCCTAAGACGGTAGATGCAGTATACGGTACATTCCATTTTTCTAACAATCACTTCATAACGATATAACTTTCGCAGATGATATATTTACTTGGGTTGGTTGATTTTCCGATAAGTTTACTTGCGTACGCCGTTCTCCATTGAGCATAATATTCATTGCTGGAGGAGACATAGGTAAATGACATATCTTTTTTGGTAATCAGTGGGATATTGTATTTTTTAATCAGATAGACGACAGCATCCATGAGTTTCTGATTGCCGATAGTGGTAGCTAGAGTTTCAGCAGACGTAGTCTCATTGGTAGAGGTTTCTATCACCGTGCCAGTAGCTATCTGGACTGCTGGAGTTCATACCGTGCCGCTAAAGACATCAGTTGAGGTATCTTGCAATCATGTCATCATTCAGACTCCGCTTTCCAAGAGAGTCCCTTCACCTGTATAGACATATCCATCAGTAGGAATTCTCTCCTCACCTAGGAAATTCTGAGCGAGATAATCCTGGATGCTTGCATTATAATCCTGGTGTATTTGATAATAGTCGTATGCGGTCAAAGCAATGCTGACAAGCAAAAATATGAGATAGAGTTTGGTGCCAATCAATGATCGGAATCTTTTCGTGAAACGATGTTTTGCGATGAGCGTCAACACGACAAAAATAAGGAATCCTAAGAAAGACGCTCAAAGGACGAGTGCTTCCAGAGTGATATTGTCATATGGTGATAGCAAAAAGAATGCTATAGCGGCAGCTATGCTCAGGAAAAAGGGCAATGCTAATTCAGATTTTTTCTTGCGCTCTTTGACTATAGCTTGGAGATGATCATGGAACGTTACTTTGGGCTCATGGAGCGATTCAGGTTTCTTCTCATGGTGGACTGTTTCCTCCTTCTCAGTGTCAATCTTAGTGTTTACAAGACTGATAAGAATGATGGCAATCAGATTGATAGCAGCCAATCGGAAAAATTTCTGCTCTCATCGTAGAACCCCTATGATCAATGCTTGAACGACGAAAAAATAGATGCTGAACAAGAGAAAGAGTTTTTTTTTCATAAATAAGTATGATATAAAGTAAAAATGTCAATTTATTTTACCTATATACAGGTATATATATCCAAAAGCGCGTAGTTTTCAAGCTAAAAATTTGCAAATTAATCGAAATCGGATACAATTTGAGTAAGGAGAAACTACCGAGCAGAAAGTACAAAATAGCGTATATTTCAGAGCATCATTTCATTTTTAATCATTAGTCATCCTGCATGAAAAAAAATATAATCAGAGGAATTATGATAGGTGTCTCAATGTTTATAGTCTGATGTATTCCTTTGTATGCTTTGGTAATCCCTAGTTCAGATATTACTATCCTTACCCAGCAAGAACAGCAAATCCTAAATTCTCAAGGTATCGATAATCCATTGAGACAGTGAGCGAGCAATATGGTGGCACCGGAAGGAGGGACAGCATTAGAAGGTATTGTATGAGCGTGAGATAATATCGCCACGCATGACACAGCACAGACAAGAGTCTTGGATGTAATCAAAAATATCGTCAATTACGCTTTGGGGATGGTTGCCCTCGTAGCACTCATATATCTCATCTATCATGGCTTTCTGATATTGACGGCAGCAGGTGATGATACCCAATACAAGAAAGGCATCTGAGGCATAAAATTTGCAGCTATCGCCCTTGGAGGCATAGGTATAAGCCGGTTATTGGTGAGCATGATCTTCCGGCTGATCAATTATTTAATAACCTGATAAGTTACCATGATTACGTATCTGACCACGACATCACACAAGATTATCAAGCATATCTTCTATATCTTAGGAGGGATTTTGGCATTATCGGTATGTATGCCGGTCATCACGGTAGGGCAAAACGTAGGCAGCAGTCCCAGTTTCTATTATAATGTCACCAATCTCAAGGGATCAAATGAACCCACAGATATCGGAAATATCGTCAAAACGGAAACAGTCAATCCTACAACGAGCATACTCAAGAGACTGACTGATTTTTTCAAACTGACCGGTGCACCCTATGATACATCGACCTCGAAAGCTACAAATTATATCAAATGGATACTCAATATCCTGCTGAGTCTCGTGAGTCTAATCTCCCTGGTGATGATTATATTTGCCTTCTATCTGATATTCTTCTCCAAAGGCGAAGAGGGCGTGACCAAAGCCAAGAAGATATTTATAGGGGTGGCTATCGCATTGGCGGTGATGTGATTATCTCGGCTCATAGCAAGCTTATTCTTCAATATCTATTCGACAGTGACATAATATTTTATCTCTTGCCCATGGATGATGATTTTGAATCTAGGAGAACAGAAACAGGTCCAAAAACCTAAACATGAAAATCTCTTTAATACAGAGACTATGTTGCCGATTTCAGAGATCAGAAACGATACGATTATTATGAAAGATGGCGGACTTAGGACTATCCTCAGGATCAGCGGGATAAATCTCGATCTCAAAAATGGCGACGAGCAGCAAATCATTATAGAGCAGTACAAGAAGTTTCTGAACGGATTGGGATTTCCTATCCAGATTCTCGTCCGCAATACGTTCTTGGATCTCTCGAACTATCTCAGCTATATCAATGCCAACCTTCAGGAGATTGATAACCCTACGCTAAGGACCCAATGAGAAGCATATTACAGGTTTCTCCAAAATATCGATATGCAGCAAGGATTAATCTACAATAAGGAATTTTATATCATAGTGCCGTATTACGAGAGCGAACAAGACAAAGAACAGATCAAGAAATCACGATGGCAGAAATTCCTGGATGTACTCTATGCCAAGGATACCGTCGAGAAGATTGTCTCTAGATACAGAGGGTTCCTCAAAGGTAAGACGATGCTGGATATGAGAACGAATCTCATCATTGAAGGGCTTGGAGGAATGTCGATAATAGCAGAGAAGATAAATACTTCGGATATCATAAATCTCATGTTCCGTTGCTACAACCCATTGATTCATAGTGCTCAAGCGACCATAAAATAAACGCAGATACTACCGGACAATTGAGCGTTCCATCTTTTTTCCACAGTACTATATTTCTATGAGTATATTAGAGTTTCATAGTGATGTCGTATTTTTTCTCGTCACAGTATTTCTTAGCTTGTGCGTAGAGTTCATCGCATTTTGCTATTCGTTCTTGTTTGCCTTCTTTTCTATCAATCATTTCCTGATACCGTACTTTCCTTCTCTCTATCTCAGCGAGCGAAGCGATGCAACAGACATCATCATCAGTGATGGCCATACCAGCACAATTGATGCCCATATCAGTAGGGGATTGATATTTGACCATATAGTTCTTATGCGTAACTATTTTTTTTGCGATATTCATGACGATTTCAAATGCTTCGACATCTCTGTTGTAATTCACTGCATCCAGACCGTAGGCTTTCTTATGATACGCATCTAGCATATTGTAGTCGCCGATATCTATAGTCGCCGCCTCATATGCGAGATTTACCGGATGTTCGAGAGGAAGATTTCGGATAGGGAAGGTCTCATACTTCGCATATCCTGATTTGATATTCATCTGATGATCGAGATATATTTGTCACAGGCAGGTCGACATTTTTCCGCTGTTGGAAGCAGCTCACGTGACCAATATCAGATTTTTGGTCAATGGGATATGATCGTCATGACCAAATCCATCTTCACTGAGGATTGTCTCAGTATCATGAGGATAGCCGTTGATCTTATATCTTTCCCAGACCCTATATTGTTTTCTTTGGAAATCCTTTTCAAATTCGAGGATGATATCAAACATATTCCCGACATCGATATTATTGATCACGATATGTGGTTTGATTCAGATATTTTTTTCGATATTTCTGATGAGTTGATAGACGTAGTCTTTATAGTCGATATCTTCGTTGCTGAGTTGTCTATTGGAAAGGATATCTACAGCATTTACGCAGAACACTATCTCTGCATTATTTTTGAGCGAGAGGAAAATATTTTTTTTGGCCTCAGGATCAAAACCCGGTAGAACTCTGGCAGCATGGGTATCATAGAGAAATTTGCCACCGATTTCCAGATACAATCTTCCACCGGAAAAATTAGCAATCCTATCGAGGATCTTCTCTTTCTGGAGCCTGAGATATTTTGCTCCATCGAATCACTTTTTCTTGTAGTTAATAATATCGGTAGAATTTATCATGCCGGCTGTATGTATATAAATACAGCATAAGTATATTCGTATCTCAGTGATAATGCAAAAAATAGCCAGGAATCAGATATATTTGCTTGCGTTTTCAGAAAAAAATAACGTAATAAGTCCGCTATCACTCACATAATTTATTTATGTAATTTGCTCCACATACGTAGTAATTACGTCCGATAGCGCAAATCACATCTGATAGGATAAATCACATCCCGAAGAGATATATTATTTCACTATTTTCCCGTTTTCTAACCTAATGACATCATCGGCAAATTTCAGGATATTTTTGTCGTGTTCAATCATAAGGATAGTATCTCCTTTATTCAAAAATTCTTTGATAACTTTCAATAATTTTACGATATCCTCGGAATGAAGACCTACGGTAGGTTCATCCAAGAAATACATGGTATGTCCTTTGTAGGATTTCAGGAGATGTTTGACGAGTTTGAGTCTCTGGCTCTCTCATCCGGAAAGCATATGTGCAGGCTGTCCCATTCTCAGATATCCGAGTCCGATATCGACCATAAGCTGGAGGTCTTCACGGACATGATCGATTTCAGAGAAAAATTCCAATGCATCGCTGATATACATACCAAGCACCTCAGAGATAGTTTTGCCTCTTCGTTTGATGGCCAAAATTTCTGTCTTGTATCTTTTGCCTTCACAGAGTTCACAGTGAATGTAGGTGTCAGGAAGAAATTGTAATTCAATTTTTTTATACCCATAGCCATCACAGGCAGGGCAGGCTCATTTATTGGAATTGAAACTAAAATAGCTGGAGTTGAATCCGAGATATTTGCTATCGGTCGTTCATGCATAGAGTTGTCTGATATGGTCGAAAGTGCCGATAAAGGTGGCAGGGCAGGATCTCGGCGTCTTTCCGATACTGGTCTGATCGACATAGATGGTATTTTTAATCTCTTCATGGCCAATGATAGTCTCAACCGAGAGATCTTTATGGAATTCCTGCATCGCAAGATTTTCATAGTGTTCATATTTCTCCTTGTTCATGACGGGTGCAGCGAGGATATCCTGCCGATTTCGTCATTGTTTCAAAAGCGTCAGTCTGATAAAACTCTGGATAAATTTCAGTTTATCATTCAAAAATTTAAACAAGGTCGTATACATGAGCGTTGTTTTTCCAGCTCCTGAAGGTCAAGTGATGATAGTGAACGTTCAGAGTCTGATATTTACATCGACATCTTGAAGATTAAATTTAGATGCTTTTTTTATCTTCACAACATTATTGCTCGGCGTATGCTCGAAATCGATAGATACTTTTTTCTTGCCGAGGATATATTGGGCAGTTAGACAATCGGATTGTAAGAAGTCATCATAGGTACCATTAAACATAAGATTACCACCAAAATCTCCAGCACCAGGTCAGATCTCTACGACTCGGTCGGATGCTTTGATAAATTCTTCGTTGTGTTCTACGACGATAATAGTATTTCCCATTTCTCTCAATTTTTTGATAGCAGTGATTGCTCTTTGGATCTCCTTATCATCGAGTCCAATCGTAGGTTCATCCAACACATAGATGATACCGGTGAGTTTATTTCCTAGTTGTTTGGCTAGTCTCAATCTTTGTATTTCTCATCCAGAGAGTGTATCTATTCATCTATGGAGACTGAGATATCCAAGTCATAAATCTTGGATAGTCTTTGCTCTGTCATTGAGTGGATTGATAATCCTTTGGATCAACGTCTGATCTTTGCTTGCATGTTCCTTATAAAGATCGACAAAGGTAATCAACTCATTGAGTGGCATCCTTTGCAAATCTGCGATATTATATTTTCCTGATTGCACCTTCTCTTTTCCTTTGCTATGAAAGGTCAAAAACACATTGAGACTTTCTTTTTTGAGTTTTGTTCCATTACATTCGTTACAGGTTTTCATATCGAGCATGGCTTGGAAATCAACGGTCAGGAGACCTTTTGCATATTGGTCTTTGACTATCTCTTCGATACCTTTGTACTGCATGCTGATGTATTTTCCTCCGTAATTTACTCTTATCAATTCTTCATCTCCAAAAAGTATGACGTGTTGGAATCGTTCCGGAAGATCTTTCCAGAGTTTGTCGGGATCAATGCTATATTTCTGTGCCAACTTGAGGAGTAATGACTGACCTAGATTAGAATCTCTTCGAGGCAGGATGGCTTTCATATACGGACTTGTAGGGTCGAGGATCTTATCGAAATCTATCTGCAGGATCTCACCGATACCATGACAGGTAGAGCATGCTCATTCTTGTCTGTTGGGTGAAAAATGCTGAGGCGTAAATTCAGGATAGGTGATATTACAATCCGGACAATACATTTTATCCGTAAACCATTCAATTTCGTTTGTCGGGACTGGGGATTTGGGACTTTTTGTTGTTCCTTTTTCCTGAGTCTTTGCTCCTTCGCTTAGGTAGATTCAGAATTTTTTAAATTCACCAAGTATCTTGATGATATCTTCTTTCAATCTACCCATTTTCTGATCTTCTACAGTGACACGATCATAGATACCATAGGTATTGAGCGGAAAATATTCTGATGGTATATTTGGGGTCTCGAGATAGAAATATTCGATAGGATCCAGAGATTTGGTATTTGGAAGTATCTTTTCTCATTTTTTTTGACTTCCTTTTCCCTGGTTTTTTTCTTCTGCTTCCTGATGTTTAGTATCAGCGACCAATAAATAACGGGTAAATCCTTTTCATTTTTCTACCTTGTTCCTATTTTTTTTGACGAATTCTAAAAGATCTTCTTTTTTTTCGAAACGTCCAGATTCTTGAAGAAGATATATTTTCTGATGCATATAGGACGTTTGGATTTCATTCATAATCTGTTCGATGGTCTGCGGTTTGATCTCTTTTTTGCAGTGGTAACAATAGCTATCACCGAGTTTCGCATAGAGTAATCTCAGATAATCATCAATCTCTGTCAAAGTTCCGACCGAGCTTCTTGAGTTACCCGCTTTCTTATTTTGTTCAATTGCTATGGCAGGGGAAAGTCAGCTACAATGGTCGATTTCCGGTCTTTCACCCAAATTGAAAAACTGTCTCAGATAACTAGAAAGCGATTCGATATATCTGTATTGTCCTTCCTTATAAATCGTATCGAAGGCGAGAGAGGATTTACCGGAACCAGAAACTCAGGTAATCGTAATCAACTTATTTTTTGGAATCTCGATATCGATATTTCTGAGATTATGAGTTTTTACTCATTGGAAGGTAATCTTATTTTCCATAGTTCCCAGATTTGCAATCATATGTTTTTCAACAGATTTTTTTGCCATAAGTAATTCAACTAACAATTAAAAACTAAGAGTTTGTTATTGCGAACGGTGTAGTGAAGCAATCTATATGGAATTATTTTTTCTTGATTGCTTTGTCGTTTCACTCCCTGCCTGCGGCAGGCAGGCTCGCAATAACGTTACATAGAATGTAAAATATCTTGTATTCTCTGTATTGCTTTAGGCATATTTTTCATACCCTGCCCCACAGGATAGAAAGTAGGATATACATTGTAGCTATCGTTTTTTACGGTCAAAAGTTCGTGGTCATTTTTTGTATATTCAGAGACCATGACTTTTTTATCTAATAAAATAGAACTTACTTGATTACCAAACGTAATGATATGTTGTGGCTTAATTTCATCGATTTCTTCGCAGATAAGATCAAGATATTCTTTAAAAATTTTGTCTGGAAGCGGTCTTGCATCTGTCTGTGTGCATTTAGCAAGATTGCTGATATATGTATTATTGTCAGCAATTTCTTTATATACTTCCAGTGAAAATTGTTCCGTCCGATTGTTTGGTCTCATTTTTTGGATATGTTCAAATGTTGTTTTTGATATTGATCAGATGGCAGCAAGAAGTTTTCGTATATTCTTCGTTCACAATCGGGGAGCGTGTATTCATTTCCATCATGGGATACACGAGACATTTCTTCATGTAGGATTCATAAACAAAAGAAATAATTTTGGACGCTTGAGTTGTCCTGCACCATAGACCGAAAGTAGTGTTTTATCTCAATGAATGTCTTGAAGTTTGTCGTATGCAGCAAATAATTTTGTAAGTTGTATATCTTTCATGGTATATATATAATTAAAATTCTGAAGCTTCCTCGAGGATGATTTTTTGCTCAAATCCTCATGCTTTTTCATCTTTTTTCTTGATTGCATCTTTGATCTCCTCTTCTGTGATAGCATAGAGTTTCATAATCTCTTGGGTGACCTTGAGGACATCAGCGAGTTCGTTCTTTATATCTTCGATATTGTGTTCTGCAGCAAGTTCTTTGGCCTCTTCGACCAGTTTCTCTTTGAGCTTAGCTTCGAATTCTTCAGGAGTTGCTACGTGATACTTTGCTGTGCCTCAACTGGCTTCTATCTTTTCTATAATCCTATCTCTGACAAGTTTATTGTATGATATCATTTTTTTAAATCCAAAATTTAAAATTCAAAATTAGTTATGTATTGTTTGTCATTAGTAATTATTTTTAAGTTCCCAGTCCAATACTTTCAAAAATTTAGGGACCAATCAATATCTTATCGCTCAGCTATAATCTGGTCCATACCCATCGAATGCATAATGAGGATTGATTGGTATGACGTTATATCCACTAGTGCTAGTTCATGTTATCAGACCACCATTATAGAGTGCTGCATGATTAACAAGTCCGGTCATATCCAGTCCAGTATAGGTGAGAGCAATTCAGAGTTTGGTCTTGTATTGTATCCGTTTCGCCTTGGAGAAGTCGATGAAATCTTGCATGGTCTGGAGAAATTTTGCCTCCGTAATCTGTCAGGTTCCATAGTCTTTGCTGAGGATCTGGAAGGGACCATCACCATTTCCAGGCAGATAGTAGCCACAATTGGTCTCTCTATACCGCGTAGCTATCGTCAGGGCAGTCGGGAAGTCATTTGCGAAACTAATGGTATCCATAGTATTGTATCGGCCGGTGCAGCTATCAGGGGTGTTGATGTCCTGGCTAAATCAAAGACTATAGAGATCAACGAAGGACTGTTTGTTTCATTTGGAGATAACTTTTGCTTTTGACTTTTGTATATTGACCTGGGTGACGAGATAGGAGCCAAGTTCGTTGAGATAATAGGTCAGTTGTCCGTATCAGGAAAATTGCTCCTGCAGGGATTTGAGCTGAGCATAGAAATCCCGCTTATCTTTCATATTGCCGGAGCTGATACTATCAAGCTGTGATTTGAGCTGAGCGAGCTGGACAATATCCTGGCTAGTAGGCTGATAGGCAATCACACTTCATAGGAAGATACCGCTTAGTAAGAGGGAAATGATGATTTTTTTCATCAAGAAAAAAACAAGATAAATGCATCATTTATGATATGATTATAGCATCTCTATGCAAGCGAAAATACTCTGCTATGTCCTATTAGGATAAAAGACAGCATTCTTTAGTTCGTCATAATTACTTGGTTCTCTTACTTTGGAAACCGCTCATCACATAGCCTTCCACAATGCTTTCGCATTTTTTCATCAGCCGTCATCAAAATATTTTTTCAATTGATCCTCAGTAGGCTTATCTGATGCTAATGTGCCAGTGAATCAATATGTATTCGTTGTTGTGGATGTGGGATTATTGAGTAGTTTCCGGAGATTTTCCGTCCGACCAGTGGTAGTCAAGGATATTCATCAGGCGACATTCTGAGCAATCTGTTTTGAGGTAGCGAAGAATGCAATCCCATTTGGATCTCTCTCCAATGCATTTTTCACTGTAGCAGTATCTTTATCTCCCCAATTAGGAAGCTCTCACAATATACTCGTTTGTACTCGGTTATCGACACTTTCTGCATTGGTAGTCAATCTTTTAGTCTTAGCGTCCCAGGTTCCAAATTCGCCTTTTTCATTCAATCCAAATCATCAGAGAGTCATATTTCTTTCTTTTTCCATAAGTTTTTTGACGCCGCCGACCGAGAATCATCCCGGTATAATCGGCATAGACTTGGCGAATCCTTCTGTATCTTCGATAAGTACTTTCATGATCTCGCTTATAGTTCCTCCGCCCAGCGTGAGCGAGAGTTTGATGAACCGTCGCATAATGAAGATGGAAAGGAGCAACATGATAAGATGGCTAAAAAAGTTCTGTCCGGATTCCAGGACATCCTTTCAGAGGATATCTTTCTGTACCAGGGTCACCGTGCTTATATCTTGGATAGCGAGCGATGAATTCTCTGTCCCCTGTGTACTCAGGGTAACGCCGTTAAGATTATTTTCTCGGGTAGCTCATGATCAGGTGATAGTATTTTGCATACTGACGATGACAATCAACATCAAGGAAACCCCGGTCACGAAAATAACCGGTTTAAAAGCAGTGGAGATGAGATTGCCCAAGGTAAATATTTTACCGAGTCCTCATCATCACTCTCAGAGTTTCTTATCAAAGACCTGAAAGAGAATAAGAAACGGTGATCCTATGATAAATATCCGAAGTAGTCCAATCCTGATGACATTAGCAATGAGCAGCAGCAAGAGTCCCATGGTGAAGAAGAAGAGAAAGAACAACCTCAGCGCAAATCACAAAGTAAGCTGAGAAGGGTCCTTGGTGTCACCCAAATTCAGATAGCTCTGAAAGCTAAATACCGCCGATCATAGGTAGATGAAAGGCCCGCTCACGGAATTAGCAGTGGGCAAAAATTTATCCCAGGCATGTTCATCCACCGCTCAGTTATCGACAATCAGTTGCACTGCTCAGGTGAGCGTAGTAGCGTTGGGATCTACGACAATCTTTTTTTTCTGAACTTTGTCGAGCGCTGTATTCATTTTTTCCTGCATTACAGCATCATTGCTGAGGAATGCACTGGGGAATCCACCGATAGCTGCAGTAGCCACGGAAGAGAGATCGATGAACGCTCCCATGAGGAATCGGCTTGATTGGATTAGAATCCCGGCGAGCAGCGTATTGGTAATGACTTTCTTTACATCCAATGCCTCTTTGCCTATCAG
Organism: uncultured Candidatus Peribacteria bacterium; assembly: GCA_964463255.1. Lineage (GTDB taxonomy): Bacteria > Patescibacteriota > Gracilibacteria > Absconditabacterales > Absconditicoccaceae > CAJBLF01. Next base: position 33,101 of record CAYXBC010000028.1, read on the forward strand.
GCCTTTCACGATAGAGATGAGGACAAGTCATACCAGGGCGAAATTAGCAAAATTTTTCATGATATTTCGGATCTTTCGCAGATAGATGTCCATATGGAGAAATGCTCCATACACGAAATCATTGGTCATGAGCTTGCCTGCAATAATAGCAAGGATGACCCGCAATCGGGAGAAAAGTGAGAGGAAGGTCTGGAGAAAATCTTTGGTTTTTTGGAGTGTTTGCGCATCTACAGCACTATCCGCATAGGCATGAAGGAAAAAGGAAGTTCCGAGAATCACCAAGAGTCCAACGGTTTTTATCGTCGTAGGATGTAGCAGTGTGCTGATGATTCTCTTGATACGCATAGAGAGGAGGGAGATAAAATGACTAATGACTAATTTTAAATTCTAAATTAACAGGTGGGGCTTATGATTTGAGAGTGACGGTATATGTTGGAGGAGTGGATGTGGGTTTGCTTATCTTATAAGTTTTTCCATCCTTCGCTATCGTCTCTACTTCTGTCGTTCCCTGAATAGCGAAGTAAGCATCTATCTTTTTCTTGTGATCGGAATTGGCAGTGTTGAAAAGAGTCTGGAGAGCTGTTCCATCTGTAACATCTTTGGCTATGGTATCCAGATCGGCCTTGGCTGTTGTAGTTTTTTGTTTTGTCTCAGCGGTAGTATACCAATCAGTAGATAGTTGATTATTTGATGCAGTGATTACAGTAGTTATAAGCTTATCTTTTTCTGGTTGAGATACATTTAAAGCATTGATGGCTTGATAGAGACTATCAGTGCTTCAAGCAAGGAAAGTGCCGACACCAGTAGTTGCGACTCATAAGTTTTGGACTTGCGATTGTATGTCTGTCGATGTGACCGTGGAAGAAGTAATGATGGTTTTGGCTTGATCAGTAGTGAGCGTTGTAGGAGGAGTCGTTCCTGTTGTTCCCGTATCTAATCATAGGAACTCATTAACTATCTTATCTTGTTTATATTCTCTATTGGCTATCCGTTTATCCGGTGCTCATTTAAGCGCATTAAATGCACTACCGATACCGACTCATCATTCTACGCCTGCAGGACCAGGAAGTATAGGAAGTGTGCCCAAGACATTCTTTCAGATTGATTCGACTTTGCCACCGATAGCTTTCCCGAGTTCATTGGCTTGCATTGATGCAAAGAATATCATCCGCATCAGCCCTATGGCGAAAAAGTTCACCATCATCCACGAAAGCCAATCCATCGTAGATCACCGCGTGACCTTGGAAAATTCGAGTTTGACTCATTCGAAGTCGACGGTTTCTGTATTTGTCGCTGTATTTTGGATAACCGTAACTCCCATGCTTTCATGGATGGCATCTTTGGTATCGGGAGCAGTGAAGCCATTGACGAGGGCAGTCATAAAGATCAGTGAGATGCTCAGTGCTGCGACAGAGACGACGGGTGCAAAGATGATACCTATCACGCCAGAAATATTGAGATATTTATTGTCGCTAATTGCCTTGATATTGAGTGATTTTTTGAACGTGGCTAGTAGGATGATGAAGGGTGAAGAGACGATATAGAGCCGGAGGACTCAGACTCTTGCGATAAGTACGAGGGCAAGGGCCACCAGCGGAAAAAAGAGGGCAAGGGCCACCAGCGATTTGATGATAAAGATGAATGCAGTCCCTGAAGCGGAAGTGACGGTAGCAGTGCTAAGCTGTGAGAAGTTGAGTAATGAAGAGTAGAGCGTAACCAGGGGTCAGACGAATCCTTTGGATCTATTGATAAGATCAGAGATAGTGGTAGCGATGCTCTTGTCGAGAAGACCGGTTCAATCCGCAAAAGCCCCCATCATCGTACTTGATCCATCTAGCGGTATCATATCTTGAGTACGTAAGCTTTCCCATACTCAGGTTATAAGCATAAGAGAAGATAATCTTGCTGTATATTTCTCGGGCATATCTATCCGACAGTCCGTGCACAAATCTTTAAGATCCTCTCTTACTTGATCATCATTCCATACCACCAATTGATTGCCATCAAGGACACAGACTTCACTTCATGCTGCCAATCCTCGTGCTGATAATTTGCTGATATTATTATAAATTTGATCAGGATATAGCCTTCCGATGATATAGGAGCGTTCCACTCTGCAAGGAGAGATTTGTAAGGTTGATGCAGTATTCCCACTGAGCGTGAGTGAATATCGGATCTGGAACGCATCCGCGTCTTTTGACGTAGCGCTAAATTTATTCATATCGATTTTCCCATTGGTAGGGATGATTTTCTGATTACTGATAGAGGTATTCGTAGTTTGTAGTATGCTGAGGGGTAATCATCCTACAGCATAGGTAGCTACCGTCGAGAGATCTATAAGCGCTGCAAGGAGAAACCGGCTCGCTTGGATAAGTATACCTGCGATAAGTGTAGATTTGATGACGCCGAGAGGGGATTTTTCATCTTTGAGTGATCATGCTCAGGATCCCGTAAATAAGCTTTTGATGATGGCGATGAGTACCATGAAGCCTAGGGTGAAATTAGCGAAGTTTTTCATCATATTCCAGAATTGTCGGAGCGGAGCATCAAGATGAAAGATGGAAGCATAGACGAGGGTATTGTCCATAGCGAGTCCTGCCACGACCAGGAGCGGCCAGATGAGGAGATAGACAAGTTTGAGGAGTACATTGAGGGAATGTCGTACAGCTGAGGTATCACTCGCAGTAGCATTGCTTGCAGTAAGCTCAGGAATTTGTGCCCCTTGTGCATTGACTTCACTGACGCCCACAAATCAGTTCAGGAAAATCCCAGAACATCACACGATGAATACTACTCATAGTATTTTTTTGATGAGACGAGAGATGGATGTTCTCATAGCATACTGCTAAATAATTAAATGGATATAACGAAGTTCTGATATCGTATGGAGGTTTCTCTTTTAGTTCCTAAATTATATGCCCGGAAGCTGCAAATACCAAATAATCAGCGAGTTTCTTTATGAGTTACCTTGCAAATTCGTGGAATTTATGTATAAGATGTGTCCATATCGGAAAAATATTTACTTCTCAATGATATATCATGCTTTTTCTTAATATCTCAAGCGACCAAGTCCACCTGTTGGATGATCAAAGCCAGCATTTCCTTGAGCGCAATGGGATAGAGAATACACTGGGACCAGTACTGAAGGAGCTTGTAGACCAACACCCCGTAGAGACGCTTTTACTGCTCAACGGACCAGGCGGATTTACCAATCTTAGAGTCGGGACATTGACGATAAATATGCTCAATACGCTCTTGCAGCACGATACCGGGACATTTATTCCTATCGCATCCATCACCAAGATCGATCTCTATAGCTATGCCCACAAACAAGGCTGGATCCCGAGATATGGGATAGTCTATATCGGACAGAAACACAATGTGCGATGGTATGATTTCCAGGAGCATATCCACAAACAAATTACCTTGGACGAAATACACTATACGGATGACCTTTTCCTGGATACCGTCCATGATCCTTATCGGACGACTACGGAAGCTATGGTTTCCTTTTCCATGGACAACAATACACTCTTTATAAGCTATAAAGGTGATGAGTATCCACTACAGATGGCAAATCTTCGCATCCCTTTGACGATGACCGTGGAACCAGAATACTTCATCCAACCGACTATGAATTAACAATACTCCACTCTCCATTCTCCATCTTTTAGCTATTCCCATAATTCAATTATGCAGACAAATCACCGCAAGACCAAAACCATCCTCGGTATCGATCGAGGGACGAGATATATCTGACTCGCCTATGCGCTCGAAGGAAGCGACATCATTTTCCCCATCGGCTATATCATCAACGATAAAATGATGTATTTCAATGTTGCTGGCATCATAGAAAAACACAACGTGAAGAAAATCATGCTTGGACGGCCGAGCAAACAAAAAGATATCCAGGAAAAGATCCAAGGATTTATGAAAAGTCTCGGCTATATCATAGAACATAAAGAGATAGAAATCCAGCTTGTAGAGGAAGACTATACGAGTGTACAATCCGGAGAGATTATGTCCAATTTCAAAAAGAACGCTGCTGAAGATACGGTCAGTGCTATGATTATCCTTGAGAGAGGACTTAAAGGGGAATGATAAACCCCTGCGAGGATACATCAATTTTGAATTTCTAACCTTGCCTGCGGCAGGCAGGTTTCTAATGTATGATTTACTAGAATGAACTATGGTAATTTACAATAGATTATAATAAGACACTACCTTCATCCATCATCCATCATCCATTTATCCTCGCAGGGGAAAATCCAAAATCAATTATAGTCTAACATCCAAAATCCAAAATCAATTATAGTCTATCATTCAAAACCAATAATTTTGGTGTTAGTCCACTTGTAATAATTCTATTTCATCGCTCTGATTTTCTGCAGCACCCATCACGACGGGTAAACTATTTTTCTCAACAAAAAATCAGGTATAATTTTGTCATAGCTGATGATCTATGGGAAGCTGGAATAAGAAAACGATATGGTGCGCTCTGAGATAGTGCAGTAATTTTTTGGACTCTTCATCCATGGTGAGGAAGTCGGAAAAGATAACTATCGCTCTTCTTTGTTGGCGTTCTGTGGATGTAGTCAGAAATGTTTGTAATAATGAGGTATATATTTTTTTGGTTTTTTTTACACCTGCTACGAGGGTGTGAAGTGTATCCAATATTTCTTGATTATTTTTGCTCATCACCTGCTCCACGAGTTGTGTGGAGCCAAATAATTTCTGTTTCGGAGAGAAAAATCTGATAGCAATCTGTTCGTGCTGGCAGTAGGAGATAATATCCTCGGCATAAGCAATAACCTGCTGTTCATTTGGTACTTTACCACCTCTTCGGTTGTAATTGATATCCAGAAACATATCCAGGACAAGTGATTTTTCCTGCTGGAAAATATTGGTGTAGAGCTCCTGATATTTTGCGGAAAGTCTTCGGTTGATCTGTGAAGAGCTATCACCAGCAGAATATTTTCTCATATCAACTTTTTCGCTGCCTGTTCATTTCATAATATGCTGAAATACACCGTACCGCTTCCCGACGATAGGCTTAGTAAGCTTTATGCTAAAGTTTTTTTTCATACAAAACAACTAAACGACTAAACGATTGCTGGCATCATTCTGTTGTATCTCATTCCGGGGTCATGTGTTGCGGCCGGAATCCATATGTCTAGTCACGGATCACGAGTACCTAGTTATGAAGTGAAGTTTTTAATTACTTCCTCCTTATCACTTCGTTTTCTCTTGCCGAAATTGGTGTATTGCACAGTCTCATGACCTTTGCCTGCGAGCATGACGATATCTCCGGGTTTCGCGATATCAGTAGCGAATTTTATAGCCAATGTTCTTTCCGGGAGAAGAAAGAAATCTTTCCCCAATGTTTTATGGGATATCTTACTGGTAAGCTGTTGGATGATTTCGAGTCTATTTTCGATATCAGGATCATCATCCGTGGCGATGAGGATGTCACTGTATCTGTCTGCTATCTCTCCCATAGCCGGTCTTTTGGTCTTGTCCCTGTTGCCGGTTGCTCAAAAGAGCGTAATCAATCTGCCTGTTCATTTGATCTTGCTGAGATATTCCAAAGTCTTATCCAATGCGTCAGGTGTATGAGCGAAATCCACGAAATAGTGTATACCGTTATGCTCGATTTGGTCCATGCGTCCAGTGACGGTGTCGAATCATGCTATGGCTTCGAGGGATTGGGGTAGAGTTACGCCGATTTGAAGCACTACGCTGAGCGCAGCAAGGATATTGTAGACATTAAATTCTCCGAGGAGTTTCGTTGTCACCTCATATGATTTACCAAGATAATTCAGCGTGAAGGTAGTTCAGGTAGCAGAGAGCTGGATATTTTCTGCTTTGAGATTGGATGATGCGACGATACTATAATTGAGTTTTTGATCGAAGGGAAGTTCCTCGAACCACTGTCTTCCTATCTTATCGTCAGCAGGGAAGGAAGCATATTTGCTCTGCTTGGTATTCTCCAAAACATATCTGAAGAGTTGCTCTTTGGACTTTACATAACGTTCGAAGGTACCATGAAAATCCAAGTGATCATGAGTGATATTCGTCAATACAGCGAAATCGAATGCGACGCCTTCGAACCTATACTGATCCAGACCGTGGGAGGATACTTCGAGAATAGCTATCTTACATCAGGAGTCTTTTGCAGTTGCGAGCGTAGATTGGAGATCAAAGACATCTAGAGAAGTCATCTTTTTAGTGTTGGGGATATCTTTGCCGCCGATTTTGATATTCGCCGTGCTAATCATTACTGTCTTGGCGACACAGGTATTGAGTATCGTATGGATGATATTTGCCGTAGTGGTTTTGCCGTTGGTTCATGTTACGCCTATGACGAAAAAACTCTTTGAAGGGTAGCCATAGAGCATATTTGCGATTTTCCCCATCATTTTTTTTCGCTGCTGATAGATGAAGCTTTCTTTGATGAGGGAATAGAGTTTGTCATATCCGATGAGTTTCTTGAGGAGTGCTTTCATAGAGCAATCGAGAATGATAAATATAGTCGATAGTAAATGTAGTTATTTAACAGAAAAAATCCATGATATTATTATATGGGTCTACTAGAAAGTCTTTTCATTTTTTATCAGCCGTCATCCAATGATGGCTGCAGTTTCGATTCTCAAAACAGTTGTTCATAAACTCACGATTTTGGGCGTAGAGGCTACAAATACTTGATAATCTTTTGGAGTCAATCCTCATTCTGGACCGACCAAACCAGTTATATGGGACTTGGGAATCGTTCCTTGTTTGCCTGGAGTTGCCGCATCACTCGTTGGTGCCGTATCGAAGACAATAAGCTCGGTATCTTGGAGATATTTTTGTATATCGGGGGTAAAAATGAGCTCTGGCATCGTTCGTCCTCGTGATTGTTCGACTGCTTCCTTGATAATCTTCTGTAACCTTTCTTCTTTCTTGGGATTCCATTCTCTGATAATGGATCTTTCTGATGGCCAAAAAATTATCTGATCCAGACCACATTCGGTGAGCTTTTGGACGATCAACTCCACTTTATCCCGCTTATTCGGCAGAGCGATAATCATATGTTTTTTTTCGGGAGCGATATCATGTACCTGTTCAGAGATAATGGTTCATGAAAGCGAAACATTATCCCGAGCATCTATGCGGATTTCATATCTTAGCTTATGAGGTTCTTTGTGAGGATTCTGTACCCATATGGTATCGCCGATACGCGCTCTGAGTACTTTTCTGATTTGTGACAAAAGATCGCTATCAACGATACTGATAATTTCTCCATTTTTTTGATAGTCAGTAATGAATAATTGCATAAGACGATAATGAAATGAATAAAGAATATTTTAATAGGCGAGTGCTATAATATCATTGATAAGTTGCGTATACGACATTCCCTGGTGAGTCATCAACATAGGAAACATAGAGATATCGGTAAATCCAGGGAGGGTATTGATTTCATTCAGATATATGTTGTTATCTGCTATGAAAAAATCGATTCTTGCGAAACCACTACAATCACAAAGTTTATAGGTCTTTTGAGCGAGATCTATAATATATTTTTTATCTTTGGCAGATAATTTTGCAGGGATATGTACGGTTGCTTCGTTGTTTGTATATTTATCATCATAGTCATAAAAATCTTTTGTGAGGATCAATTCTCCGGGTTCAGAAATGTTGAGTTCTTTGTTTCCCGTTATGGCAACTTCTATTTCTCTCGGTGAAACCAATCACTCTTCGATGAGTATTTTACTATCATGTGTACGAGCTTCTGTGATAGCGGCATTGAGTTGCTCATAGGTGGTTATTTTGGAGATACCTACAGAAGATCAGGAATTAGCGGGTTTTACATAGAGAGGCAAAGATAACTTTTTTTTCGCTTCTTGGATTTTCAAGGTAATTCATAGGTCATTCATAAGGTGAAAATCTATATCCATAGATCTTGTTTGAGGAATATCGTGTCACGAAAGGAAATGTTTAAACAGTGATTTATCCATACATAATGCGGAACTCAAGACATGACATCAGCAATATTTTATTTTTTGTGTAGAAAAAATTCCCTGAAGAGATCAGTCCTCGCCATATTTTCCATGCGTTATAGGAAAAGCTATATCAAACGTCTTTTTGAAATCACTGATATGAAGTAATTTCTTTTTATCTAGGCTATTGATATCTTTGACCGTATAAAATACTCCGTTTTTGTGTCGATAAATAAGGATAAGGTGATATTTCTTATGGTCAAAATTGGCAACGATATTTTTTGCTGAAGAGATCGAAACTTCTGATTCATTACTTATTCAACCAAAAAAAAGTCAAATTTTTTGCATGCCTAGTAATTACATATAAATGTAGTATTTTTTTAGGATTTTCATGGAATAATACAATAGCTAATCGATATGGGCGTATGTCATAGTTATTTTGCCATTTTTGTATTTGAATTCTACTGTTTTTTCCATACACACAGAGTGATTTATCTAACATCTCATGTTTTATGGTCCAATACGCAATCGAGGGTTTCAAAGCGTTGTTCGCCCACGGGTTCCAGATGTACCCGATTTTTATCGTAATCATCGTGGGATGTATCATCCAAGTTACCAAAGTCATCATAGATATTATTAGATACAAACGCATCTATACCTGACATATTTTCGCATCCTGAGGATTTCCATCATTCCATAGCGGATTAGCGAGCAGTGTCACCATGCTAGTCCGGTTGCAGTACGGATTTGATAGCGTTTTTTTTGCGGTAGCGTTTGCGTTTAGCGTGCTCTTTGCCTATGATGCCATGAATCTGAGATACGAGACAGGACAACACGCACAATATATCAACGATCTGAGGTCAGAGTTGCAAACGATTCTTCTCAAGAAAGAGAAAGAGACACTCAAGGAAAGAATAGGACATACGCCGCTTGAAGTGGCAGGATGAATAATCTTTGGAACAATCCTGACCTATATCTTTTATTATATCTATTATATTAAATAATTGAGAATTTAAAATTTAAAAATATAAAGGTAGAAGTAAAAAATTCAGGCTTCTACATTACACACATCTAAATTTTAAATGTATTGTTCATTAGTCAGTATGATAAAATTCGTGGTCCCTAAACCCGTGAAAAAGAAACAGAGGACATATATCCCTTTGGATGAGGATAAAAAAAGGATCAGATCATGATTCCATTTTTTTTCTATAAAAGTAATCCGGAGTATTTTCATTATATTCGCGCTTGTGTATTGAGGATATTACGTGCTCAAAAGTACAATCCTCAATCACCAATATCTCATCAAGAGGGTGCTTTATGATTCGGGAGATCTAGCATGGTACGATGAACCATATCTGTACAAACGTATAAGCACTAAACTCAAAGGTGAGAATTTTTATATAGCTAGGTTTTATAGGACTAGGGTGCTAGCAGATATCCAAGCCATCTATCCCATGATATCAGCAATTGATATCTCCTATCGTTCATCGAATACGGTAGAGGTGAAGCTAACGTTTAGACCGGTAGATTTGGTAATCAGAAACCAGACAGAGAGATATGTGATAATCAGAGACCAAGTATTGCGCATCTATTCGGGAAATAGACTAGCAGATGGAATCAGAATCCTTGATCTACCCGTATATCTCAGCGGTATGCGTTCCATGTCCGGATTTTTCTTTAGACAGGTGGCTACTGGATTGGTAGAACAGACCGAACTGCTCTATCAATGATTTCCATGACTTACAGGTCTAGAATATCTTCCCTGAGGAGAGAGATCCATTGTCTATCTGGAAGGTAAGAGATTTTTCATCAATAACCTCGGTGATATTTCAAATCAGATCAGGAATTATCAATTACTCAAAAAATATTATAAGGAGTATGCTAAACTCCAAGATATCGACCTGGGAAGCCTAGGAAAGGATAAAGTGATTGTCAGGAGATTCTAAGGGGAATAAGGAAACGAAGAAAAATGACGTGCGATTTGCGCGTTTTTTTTTTAAAATATTTATTTTTGACATTATATATTTCGAAAAGATATCGAAACAACAAAGTGTTGTAATCATGTTTTTTTGGGTGGCGATGGTGGGTTTTTTGTGGGTCAGAGCATCACTGTATTCGGATGTAAAAATCATCCCTTCACCCAAAATGGTGATCAATGCCTTAGGTGCTTTGTATATGGAAGGACTGGTGAAAGAATTTGCTATAAGCATGGGGTTATGTTTCAAGTCTACACTGTATGCACTTGTAATCTCTCTCGTGTTGGCATATTTATCTCCCATGCCGTTCATTCGTCCGCTTGCTCAAGGAATCAGTAAATTCCGTTATCTTCCGATGATAGGAATTACCTTTTACTTGACGCAAGCTGGCATCCAGGGAAGAAGCCTACAGATTGCTATCTTATCCATGTTCGTGACGGTATATTTTATTACATCTCTTATGAGTATGATCGCAGATATTCCTATTGAAGAATATGATTTAGCTCGTACTATGGGATGTTCCCGTTGGGAGATGCTGTGGAAAGTAGTTATAAAAGGAAGAATGGATTATGTGGTTGAAATTCTTCGCCAAAATCTTGCTATTACCTGGATGATGTTCGTAACCGTAGAGGTTCTCGTATATTCTGCAGGGGGAGTGGGGATTTGGTTAAAGAATTCTGAACGATTTGGAGCTCACGATAAGATTTTTGCTATTCAGATTTTAATTTTTGGCTTAGGTGCACTAATTGATTTAGGACTTGCAAAACTCAAACCAGCTCTTTTTCCCTATTCACAAACCGTTAAATCACTGTAGGAGGAAAATTTATGATAGAATATACATTAGGCAATACCTTACTGAAGGTAGAGAATGTCTCGCTTACGGTAGACAACAACGGATTCGGGAAACGGACATTGATTCATGATATCAATTTCGAAGAGAAAGATGTTATCCGCCCCAATATGTTACAGGGACAGATGACGGCTATCGTCGGAGATTCTGGTCGTGGCAAATCTACGCTGTTTAAAGTGCTTTCCGGTCTCGTGAAACCCACAACTGGTCATATCTGGATTCCAGGTACAAACGGTGAGGGACGAGAAGTACATGAAGGTGATGTCGGTCTTGTAGATCAGAAATATACCTTATTCCGGAGTCAGACAATCTTTACTGCGCTGATGTTCGCTGCCAAAAAAGGTGGCGTCCCCGAAAAGGATCGTCGTGATGTGGTTATGAAGTATATTATTGACTGGAAGCTGGAAGAAGCAAAGGATAATTATCCGAATCAGTGCTCAGGCGGACAACGCCAACGAGCAGCAGCAATCCAGCAGTTACTCTGCTCCAAACACTTTATCATCATGGACGAACCGTTCTCGGGATTGAGCGTCAGAGGTATAAAAAACCTCAAAGAAATAATCCAACTGACCTGTTCCTCGGACGAACTCAATACCATCATTTTTTCTACTCATGACCTCAATCTGGCTGTCGAACTGGCGGATCAAATCTATGTAATTGGGTATCCAAAAGATGAAAAAGGGGAATTGATAAAATCCGGAACGATTGTCGCTAGTTATGACCTCAAACAAATGGGGCTTGCGTGGACACCGTTTGGTACTGATCATTTGGAACTGGTAAAAAAGGTTTCAGCAGACATCATTAATTCATAAAAAGCGTTTTATAATATTTACCTTCCGTTGGTTATGTGCCAACGGATTTTTTTTAATTCAAAAAAAACTCTCTGAAAACCAGAGAGTGAAAGGGTCGTATGATCATGGTTGGGGATTATTGTCGTTTGTCTTGTGACCGAAGATAAATACTCCTGCAACCGCTAATGCAAAGACAATTACGCCGTATTTCCAAAGGAAAAGGCTGAATATGTCTAAGCTGATGAGCAATAGTGATAACCCAATTCCCCACCACAAAATGAAATAGTCTGTGGTTTCTTTGTGTCGTACTCTTTGGATGAGCCAGAGAACACCAGCTAGGACAAATCCTCCTACAATCTTAGCCCACATCCACGCCAGGAATCCGACAAGGGAAGTAAGAAGCAATAATGCAATACATGCGAGTGCTGCATATACCACAACCTTTAAAATGTTATTTTTCATAATTTTCTTTATTTGTTTATTTCAATATCATATTTATTTATAACAAGAAGTCAATCTGAAATTATATATATTGATTTTTATTACTAAATGAGTAGAGTGTAAGACACAAACAAAAAAGAGTCCAACCAAACTTAAAAAAAATCAAAAAAATGCATAATAAGTACATTATACACCAGTTCGAACTTTTTTTGAAAGCATTGGCATCAGGCCAAAATATGGTAGTCGCTGCACAACAACTGTGCATATCCGTAAAGGTAAAAAACCTTGTGGATCCCAGGGATCTCTTATATGAATTCTCGGATTTGGTATATACTACATGGCTTGCGCTCATAGCCGTCAAGAAAAGATGTGAATTGGATCCTCTACCATCCGTTCCCGAAGTCTTAGTAGTAATCAAATCTGCTGAAGGTAACCTCATCATAGAGATCGAAAGTCCCTATCTTGAAAAAATGAAACAATTACCAGCAATCGAGGAAGATTTCGGGCACTTCATCCAGGAAGCAAATAGTATTATAGATGAGCTCTTGGGTATGGAAGAACCCCTTACCATCGATGGCATATTGGATACAAAGAATTTTACGGTGAAAGTACATACAATAATAGATTTTTTCGACAGAAAGATCAATAAGGTACTATCAGCTGTATTGATAAATAAATTCTTTGGAAAACTCAATACCAAAAGATAAATTCTGACTCCTTCGCGTATCTGCGGGGAGTTTTTTTTGTAGACAAAAAGTGATATAATTGACTTTTGAGAGAAAATAGTTATAAGAAAATATAAATAGAAACTATTGTCAAACAAAAAAACAAGTATCATGGAATGGTTTACCAATCTTCTCAAGGAAGGGTTTGATACCCTTTCAAAATTAGCTTCCTCGCTCAAGGATGCATTCACGGAACTCGAGAGCACATTTACAGACTGGAAACAGAAAGTCGAATCGACCAAAGTCACGGTGCGTATCGATAACGAAGTCTTGTGGGAATCAGAAGCCCTCTATAAGTTGTCCCTCATAGCAGGTAAAGTATGGACGGATATGTTCTCTGAGACCAAGAATGCACTGCTCATCAATGATACATCCTTGGAGGCTGATATCATCGTGTGCATCAAACAGTATGACAAAGGTCTCGATATTGTATTGATTAGCAGACTCCTCAAAAGCGAACCGGATCAGGACATTCTCAGCAAGATCAAGAAAACATGGGATGAAATCAATCATGAAATCGATGAAATTCTCGGGAAAGAAGAATCGATGAAAATCTCTGGTAATCAAAGCAGAAGTAATGATACTATGCAGGTAATCTTTCTGGGTCGGTTCTACGCAGTCAAGATACAGCCGATTTTCAAAGCGGTGCTCTTCAAGAAGGTCATCATGTCATTGAAATGAATCTGAAATGAATGTAAAGATTTCCTCGCGTATCTGCGGGGAGTTTTTTTAAGATGAGAAAAAATCATACCATTGACTTCCTATAGAAAATAACTATAAAATAATCATAAAAACAAAACTAAAATATTCATGTAAAAAAATGAAAATCATGAAAAAGAAAAACATGACGCGTTGGGGTATAGGTCCAAAATTTGCACTGATAACCTTGGCATACACTGCATTGGTGTATTGGGTACAGAAAAATTATGTTCCAGATTGGACGATGGATGGGTACCTGATAGCACCCATAGGTATCTTGCTCATATGTCTTGGTGTACTTGTTTTCATAGATGGATATGTAAACATAGACAGGCATTATTACAGAGGAGTACTCTGTACTGAGGGCGTCTACAAAATAGTCAGACATCCCATCTATGGTTCATGGATTATTTTGATCATCCCAGGTATCGTGTTGTACTGGGGCACATGGTTGGGGCTTACTATCCCATTGGTTGCCTATCTGGTCTTCAGATGCTACATCCATGAGGAGGAAGACTATCTCCTCAAAAAATTCGGCATGGCATATCGCAATTATAAGGAGAGAACCAATGCCATATTCCCGAGGATATTCTAAGGTTACATTGTACTGATCTCTGCTGGTATTCAGCAGAGATTTTTTTTAAAAATAAAAAATATACCAAAAAAAAAGAGCCGGGAAAACCGGACTCTTATAGCTTATTCATGCATCTCTAATAAATATCAAAGAAGTTGGATGCAGACTCAAACACCTTTGCTTTATTTGCTGCATCATGAATGGATAGCTCATTTTTACTATAAGGATAGAGCACCAATCCGCTTTTTACATGGATACTAATTTTCCATTCTGCTTCGTATTCAGAAGGAGAGATCATAGTATTCATGTCCCTATACGTAAAGCGTTTGATTGCATCCACATCATTAAATGCTTGTTTATAATCGAAGCATTCACCTTTGATGTTTTTGACCAACACATCGATCTCTCCATATTCATTAGGATTCCCGAGAGCTTCAAACGTATAGTCGCCGACTACGACGAAATGGTTATGGACATTCCCTGGTCTTGTAATATGCGCAATTTTTATCCCGAGGACAATGAGTATACCAATAAGAATAAAGATAACAGCCCTCAAACTCATAATAACATTAGCAGGTTTCATATTTTTTTGTTTTAGGTATATTTTATTAAGGATAATATACATATTTAAATATAAAAGTCAATAGTTAATAATATAAATGATAGTATATATTTGAACAAAAAAAAGAGCCGGGAAACCGGACTCTTAGATACATTGCTAGAATAGTGGCTTGTTATCAACCACAACGGCTGTACCGCCCACAGACTCCATCATCTGCTTGATTGATGTTGCTTGTTGGTGACTGATACGATCGATGACAATCGACATGGATCCAAGCCGAACGGCATCTACTTTGTCTTTGGCTTGTCGTAGGCTCAATCCCGTGATTTCCTTGATTACCTTGATAAGAGCGATTTTTTGCTCTTCATCGATTTTTTCCAATCGGACAAAAAAAGTACCAGGTTCAAAAATATCCTCAAGTGTTTCCTCAATCAGCGTATCATTTGTCATGCTAGAGGAAATAGCCACAAACATCATAGCGATACAAATGAATAATGCGCTAATCGTTGGGTTGCCAGAGATACCAACTATCAATGCAGCAAGAGCAAACAATACAAATACACCAGCTAACGACCATCTACTTTTCATATATTGTGTTTTTAAACACAAAATTTATTATAATTATATGTAAATAAAAGTCAATGTATAATGTAAATATAAATAAGTAAAATGTATTGACATTAATTAGTAAAATATTATAAAATATAATGATTTATTTTATTATATTTTGCTATGTCGATATTTGATGCTTATGATGAATTAGCGCAATGAGTGGTGAGAAGTACCTATGATCTGGCAGAGAAACAGCATAATAATCCAGTAGATGTAGCGCATCTTTTTTTTGTATTGATGAATCAGGCCAACAACAGGATTGCAGAGGTGCTCAAACAAGGATGAGGAGATCTGACCTCCATCAAAGAGATGACCAAAAAATCATTAATCTGAATGCTTTCCATCCAGGATAATTTTTCGATATCGCCCGAATTGAACGATATATTTGTCCAGGCAAACGACATCACCAAGACGATGTGAGATAAGACAGTCAGTATCTATCATATCTTTCTTTCATTACTCAAGTCAAACAATGCTATAAGTAAAAAGCTCAATGAACAATGAATCACTTTTGAGAAAATGCAGTCACTAATTGCTCAGATGCCAAAATCCAAAGTGCAGAGCGACAAAGACAATACGATGCCAGATACCATAGATGCTGCTACCGAGAAGTTAGATAAGTATGCCGAAGATCTTACGGATCTTGCAAGACAAGGAAAACTCAAAGAAGTGATAGGGAGAGAAAAAGATCTAGCAAAACTGATCCAAATACTCTGTAGACAGGAAAAGAATAATGCACTCATCCTTGGAGAGTCATGAGTCGGGAAGACAGCATTAGCAGAACTCTTGGCACAGAAAATTGTCGCCTGAGAAGTACCAGAATCACTCAAAGACAAACAGATCCTCAGGATAAATCTCTGATCATTGATTTCATGAACCAAGTTCAGAGGTGAGTTTGAAGAGAAAATTTCCCATATCATCAAGACCGTCAAAGCATCGCAGGGGAAGATTATACTCTTTATCGACGAATTTCACAATATCGCATGAGCCGGCAAGACAGAATGATCTATGGGGCTTTCAGAGATGCTTCTTCCAGAGTTATCAAGCGGAAATATGCAAGTGATAGGAGCGACGACGACAAGCAAATATCTTCAGATTATAGAAAAAGATGCAGGACTAGCAAGAAGACTGGAAAATATCACACTTGAAGAACCAAATATCCAAGACAGTATCACCATACTCAGATGAAGAGAAGAAAATTTTGAAAAACATCATGGGGTAATTATCTATGATACTGCACTTGTCGCAGCGGTGGAGCTAAGTGATAGATATATCACTGATCGCAAATTGCCGGACAAAGCTATAAATATCCTTGATCAAGCTGCTACCAAAGTGAAGATAATGATGACATCAATACCATCTGAGGTTACAGATATTAAGATAAAAATCTCAAGAATCACCAAAGAGAAAGACTCTCTAGCACAAGAGATTGCGACGACGACAGATCCCTTCATCAAACAAGAATCTACGAAAAAAAGAGAAATGATTGTGGAAGAAATCACAAAGCTTACCGCAGAATATACGAGCAAAAAATCAGATTGGGAACAGATGAAGAAATTATTTGAAGAAAATAAATCATTAGAAAAAGAAGTACAAAACAAAGAAGCTCAGGTTGATGCACCCAAGTCCGATGCTAATCCTAAAGAAGCTACAGAGACAGCTACATCAGAATTGGTGGATCTCCAGAACAAAATCACCACAAATAAAACGCAGATAGTGGCACTACAAAGCAAATCATGATTACGTATCAAGGATATAGTTGAGAGAGAAGATATAGCTCAAGCAGTTTCTGAGAAGACATGAATTCCATTAACCAAGATGATAGATAATGAAGCACAGAAATTGGCGAATCTGGAGGAGTACCTTGCTACCAAAGTCATTGGTCAAGATGAAGCGATAGCTGCCATAAGCAACGCCATCAGGCGCGCGAGAATTGGGCTCAAAGATCCCAAGAAACCGATATGATCATTTATTTTCCTATGACCTACATGAGTAGGAAAGACTGAACTTGCCAAAGCGCTAGCAGCATTCCTATTCTTCGATAAAAGAGCTATGGTGAGGATAGATATGTCCGAATATATGGAAAAACAGTCAGTATCTAGGTTGATAGGTTCCGATCCATGATTGATAGGATATGAGGAATGAGGACAATTGACAGAAGCAATCAGAAGGAAACCATATGCAGTAGTACTGCTCGATGAGATAGAAAAAGCGCATCCTGATGTCTTCAATATTCTGCTCCAAGTATTGGATGATGGAAGATTGACGGATGGACAATGAAAGACCGTGGATTTCAAAAACACCATCATTATCATGACAAGCAATCTCTGATCGAGTCTGATCATGGACAAATTACAGTGAACTGCAGATAGTCTCTGAGACCTATATCCTACCCAAGATAGTGAGAAGAAAATAGATGAAAAAATGGAAAATCAAGAAACAAACCACAAGAGAAATCGTAGACCTAAAAAGAAAAACAAAGAAATATCCGATAAGAAACCAGATGCCCAAGATACCCAAAGAGAGGAGCTGAAGGAAGAATTGCAGCCGGTGCTGAGGGAATTTTTCCGTCCAGAATTTCTCAATAGGGTGGATGAAAATATCGTATTCAATCCTATAACTCCTGAGATGCTCAAGAATATCTTTGAAATCAAAATCAAGGAACAAACGGAATTGGTCTATGCGACCAACAAGATTACCTTGAGTTTTACCGATACAGCAAAGAATTATCTGGCCAAGAAATGATGGGATCCTGCCAACGGAGCGCGTCCTATCGACAGGGCATTGCAAAAATTTCTTATCAATCCGCTTGCAAAAGAGATTGTCGCAGGAAAGTATCAACCAGGAACTGTCATCAAAATAGACATCGAAAATGATAAGATAGTATGCAAAGACGCATAAATACTATCATCGCAATGATATCGCATACATACAAAGACAGGAGCGCTACGGTTGCTCTTGTTTTTTTATAAGGGCTACATATATTCAGCATGTTTTATTCTATCATGAAACATGATGAACGAAGAATATATGAGAGAGGCAATCAAACTTTCGCAGGAACAGATGCAGAAAAATGCATGATGACCATTTGGCGCAGTTATCGTCAAGGACGGTAAGATTATCGGAAGATGACGGAATCAAGTGACATCAAGCAACGATCCTACCGCACATGGCGAAGTAGTAGCGATCCGTGATGCCTGCAAGAATCTATCCACGTTTGATTTACATGATTGTGAGATATATACTTCGTGCGAACCTTGCCCTATGTGTTATGGAGCTATCTCACGAGCGAGGATCAAGAAGATCTGGTATGCAAATACGGAACATGATGCTGCCCAGATAGGATTCGACGATAGTGCATTCCATGAGGATATCAAAAAACAGTTCACACAAAGGAACATTCCTGTAGAGCAATTACTCCATGATGAAGCATTGCAAGTTTTCAAAGCATGGACAGAGAAGAGTGATAAAATTGCATATTAAGACAATCACTGATTTCACATCCCGGCAGTCGCCTCATTCCAGGTCTAAGGTTTGGAGGAGGGAATCCATACCAAGAAAACCTTGCCTAACGGCAGGCAGGATGGATTCCGGCCGCAACGCTTGGCGCCGGAATGAGGACTATGGAATGCAACACCTGATGCCTGATGCCCGATCCCTGATGCCCAATTCCTAATGTTTCTTTAATTTACTGAGCACCTATCTATGAATAAAAAAGACTTCCCGGTTTTCAAAAACAATCCCTGACTCATTTTCTTGGATAATGCTGCTTCGACCCAGAAGCCGCAATACGTCATCGACGGCGTCTCTGAGTTCGTCGCTTCTTCTTACGCAAATATCCACAGAGGATTATATTCGCTTTCTGAAAGATCTGAGGAAGCATATCATCATTCCAAGGAGCTGGTAGGGGAGCTGATCAACTGCAAACCGAGCGAAATTATCTATAGCTACAATTCTACCTACGGAATCAACCTGATTGCTCAGTCATTAGTCGTGAGTGATATCCTCAAGGCAGGAGATACAGTTCTGCTCTGAATTCGAGAGCATCATGCAAATATTTTACCATGGCAAATATTAGCCCAAAGAAAAGGATTTACGATAGAATTTTTCAATATCGACGACGAATATGAGATCGATCGAAATGATTTTGATCAGAAATATAGTGATAAAGTGAAAGTAGTTTCTATAGGTCATGTATCCAATGTCACCGGAAAGATCTACGATGTCAAAAAGATAAAATCCAAACTTCGTGATGACACATTCTTTCTTGTGGATGGTTCGCAATCCGTGCCAAACTTTCCCGTCGATGTACAGGATATCGGCTGCGATTGTCTGGTATTCACCGGACACAAGATGATGGCGTATACAGGGCTCTGAGTCATCTACCTCAAGAAAGCATGGATCAAGACGCTGGTGCCTATCATCCGTGGATGAGGTACGATAGAAGATGTAAGCACGGAAGGACATACCTTATTGGCAAACGCAGACAAATTCGAGGCAGGTACGCCGAATATCATAGGAGCAGTAAGCATGCTCAAGGCATTGGAATATATCAAGTCCATTGGTGGCATGCAAAAAATCCGGGAGCACGAACAGAAACTCGTAAAATTATGTCTGGAAGGATTCAAAAAATACCAAGATAAAGTAGAGGTCATCGGACCACTCACGATGGACAGGTCTGCCTGACCGGTAGGCAGAGTAGCGGTATTTTCTTTCATACTTTCCAATAACGCTAATTTCAACAATGTCGGAGAGACCTTCGCTGCACAAAATATAGCGGTCCGTTGTGGTGGTCACTGTGCGTATCCGCTCCATAAACATTTCAAGAAACCATGAACCTGCAGGATGAGTGGATATGTGTACAACGATGAACAAGATATACAAGCGTTTTTCGAGGTTCTTGGAAAACTAGTAAAATAAACTTTTATGATAAGCTCGCTGTACTCACGTTATTAATCACCAATTACAGATAAATCAGATCCCGAAGGGATAAATTACTATATATGTCAAGCCTTCCTACCGTACAGGAAGGCTTTTTTTTGTAAAAAAACAGAGTTACGGATATACTTACTATAAGTAGTTTATGACCTTTAGATTGTAGAAAAATACCATGACTCCAACAGGAAAAAACGTTGAGGCATTACAGACTCAAGTAGATCAGGTAAAAGCTGCTCTTGATGTGCTCAAAAATGAAACCAATGAAGCGCTCAAAAAGGCCAAGATTGAAGAAGCTGCAGTAAAGGTGAAAGCAACAAAAGAAGCGATTACAAAAGAAATTGTAGCACTCAAGTGACGTACAGATACTACCTCAATAGAAAATAAAGCTAAGTTTGAAAAAATGTTTGCAACATTGGAAACATTGGAGACTTCAAATACCGATCTTGCAGCACTCAAGACAGAGGTAAATAGAAATTGGATTCAGAGGCAGCGAGATGGGGTGACAAGCAAAGAAGAACGAAAAGCCAATACATGAGCAAATATTTTACGTGTAGCATGATGAATAGGAGTAGTTGCTTTGGCGTGGAAATGAATAAAATCGCTCTTTGGCATAGGAAAAGAGAAAAATGATGAAAAAGATGACGATAAAAAAGAGGAAAAAACAGAAAAGAAACCACGGTGGAAGAAAGCGTTGCTGTGGTGATGATGACTGCTTGGATGAACTCTTGTACGAAAAAACTGGGATAAAATAAAAGAATTCCTCTGATTGTGAAATGCACTAAGTTTCGAGGACTCTCTTATACAAGCAGAAGCCGAACTTTGAAATATATCAGAATCAGATGAAATAAATCATGGAAGAATTACCTATGAAGAGTCAAATAAGCAGATAAAATCGTATAATGGTGTATGAACTGCTATTGATAAATGAGGCTGGTTCAGTGCAAAAAAGATAGAATGATTGGATATAAAATTTTCTGATTATAAACAACTTATCCATGCAGCAAATCTGACAAATTATATCAAACAAAAATATACCTGAAGATGTAAATCTGATACGCCATTTTATACAAACACGCTTACATGAGATATCTATATCAAGATCAAAGATGGAGATGGTAAGGAAAAAGAACAGGAGATTATCAGTGGAGGGATATTTTCGACGTTAGCAAAGATCTGTCCTGATGTATTAAATTGAATATTTACCGACACCAAAAATAAAGAAAAATTCTTAGCATATCTCAACAAACAAGGGCTATGGAAAGAATGAACTATAGAACCACCTGATCCCAAAGGAGATAAGATACAAAAAACCATGAACGATGTTCGAAAAGAGATCAATGATACGCCAACTGACTTTGACCCAATAGGAAAGGAGAGAGGACAAATAATTACCGTACCTGGAAATGCTGAAAAAACGGAATATACAATACAAAGCCGGTGAAATAGGAAACAAGAAACTAAAATAAAGATGGAAGCTGATTCGGAGGGAAATATCATATCGTGAAAAATTGATGGGGTAAACGTTACATTTACTACAGTAAAAGAATTATTGAGAACCGCGAATTTAGTGAATAAACTAAAATATCAATATCATGTTGTGACACCATTGTTACTATGACCAAACGAAAAAGCATTTTATCGGACCAGTTCATTTGGGGTAGTATGATGACATCCGTGAATATATGTAGATAATGCGACAGTATGGACTTTGGATGATAGAGTCATAAAAAAAGAAACATTGGAGAGTGTATTCCCTACGGTATTGATAAACAAAGAGGTAGTTATTGCCTATATAAATGGATTGAAAGATGAGACCGGTAAATGATTATGGGAAAAATAATACTCCAAGGGACTATTTATCTTGTAAGCATATCATCATGGAAAAAGAAGAGCTAAAGGAAAGTACAGAGGTAGATGAACAGGAAAAAATCGAGCTATTAGAAACATTGGAAAAAGCGAAATCGACACAGGAACGTGTAGAATTATTCGGGAAAGTAATGGATACCTATGGGGTGGATGCGTTAGTCTCGCTCATACCGGAATTAGGTGATGCATGATCAAGTATTGCGTCGTCATTATATCTTTTGGCTGAAGCAAAAAGGATGTGATTTTCGATACGGGAATATTTGAAAATAGTAGGATATCAGTCAGCTGATGCACTAATATGAGCGGTTCCGGTGATTGGTGATATAGCTGATTATTTTTTCAAAGCAAATAAACGATCAGCTAAAATCTTTGCCAAACATTTTGAAAGATTAAAAAAAGAAGCATATAAGAAATGAGTCTCTCAAGAAGAGATAAATGCTATAGAAAATAATAACAATAAATTTATCGAAATAATAAAAAAACAGCTAATACTGCATAAAAAAGTGAAGAAATATATATCTAAAAAATAAGTACATAAGATTGTGTTGATATGTCAAGAAACACTCGTCATAAGGAGGGTGTTTTTTTGTAAAAAACACAGAGAAGGAATATACTATGTATGTAGTATATTCCAATTTATTCGATAGTAGCGACGTATGACAAATATCGAGATACTAAAGGCTCAAGTAGATCAAGTAAAAACTGATCTTGATTTGCTCAAAACAGAAACTAATGAGGCATCCAGAAAATCCAAAGCTGAATTAGCTGCAGACAAAGTAAAAAACGCTAAAGAGGAAATTACCAAAAGACTTGAAGCACTCAAGTGATTTACTGATGCGAAGTCATTGGCTGATATAGGCAGACTTGAAACAATGCTGAAGACATTAGAGAACTCAAGCAATGCGCTCGATCAACTAAAAAATTCCGTGGTGACACCGATAGAAGCTCCTAAGCCGAAAGAGACCGTCGATAATACGGCAGATCTTACGAATATTACCAACGGTATCGCTGGATTGAAAGCATTGGTGACAGAACTACAGACTATCATAGATGAATATATTAAACAGAAAAGCACGATGAATGAGGTACAGAAGACCGCGAAAGAGCAAGAGATAGCCCAAAAGAAAATAGCAATCGAAGCCAAGAGAAAAGAGGTGCAGGAAATAATTGACAGGATCAGAAAAGGACGGAAGGATTTCAAGATGGATACTATCACTGATGCCGATATGAAAAAAGCGATGACAGAACAAAAAAACAAGGAAGAAACATCACTTGCAAACTACGAAAACGAACTCAAGGCGATAAATACGCCGGTTTCCTGATTTTGGGAAAAAGTGAAGAACGGGGCTGAGAAAGCATGGGAACGAGGAAAAGAGAATCCCGGCAAAGCCATCGCGGTGACTGCGGGAATAGGGTTGCTGGTATGGTGAATTTCAAAGTTATTCGGGAAAAAGAAAAAAGAAAAATCTGAAGAAGGAGAAAAGGAAGAAAAGAAACCACGGTGGAAGAAAGCATTGATGTGGGTATGAATAGGTACATGATGACTTCTGATTCGAAAAAACCGAGATAGTATAAAGAATTGGTTTAATGGATTATTCAGTAAAGAAACACCTTCTAATTGACCAGATATATCTAGCGAATTCAATACATTACCAGAGAATGAAAAAGAAGAATATCGTGCGACATCAGAGAGTGTCGATGAATTTTCCAAAACAAATATTGATATAAATACGGTAGTGAGTTTCTCAGAAAATGAACAAGAGAATAAAGAGAGAAAGGCGAGTATTATCCATTGATTAGATAAAGAAGCAGAAAATCTACAAGCATTTACCAGCAACAGTACGCTTGATTATATATCATGAGAGACGACTGATGGTCCGATTGAAAGTATTATGAATTGGAGTAAAGATAAAATGCACAAATTATTACTGCCTTTTTTATCGGGGTTGGAATCATTCAAACCATTCGGTGCAGAATTTATTTCTCATCCTGCAGAGACATTGGAAAACTGGCTAAAATGAGGGGAAGCGTGAGAACGCAAAAGGATACTCTCATTATATTATAGGGAATACATGAATATCATCAATTATGCAGTAGAGAAGAAAAAAATATTGGAAGAAAAACTCGCAAAACAAGAGGTGATGAAAATAAGGATAAACGAAGAACCGACAGAAAAAGAACAAGAGGCTATCGAAGATTTATTGGATAATGATGAACGAAGGAAATGAAAATTAGATTCATTTTTCAAAAGCCATAAATTGAAAGATTTGCCGGCACTCTGTAAAGAATATGGTATAGAGACATCTGAGGTTTCAAAAGATACGCAAGAGCTATTGACGAGTATTCAGGAAGAGAAGGATGATATCCTACAGAAAGATGATGATGGAGAAACGGTATTTTCCAGAGCAGAAACAGATCTAGCAGACGGATCATTAGAGAATGATTCCAAAGCCGAACTAGATAAGACATGCAAAGAGTTGTTGGACATAGAATTTTGAGACAATAGCAAATCGTTATTTGGTGCATATACACATCTAATCACTGATATTTTTAGGGGCAATAAGGAACTCACGGATAGTTTTATGGAAAAGACGAAGTTGAAAGAAGTTAGCGAAGAGTTTAAGGCGAATCTGGAATGATACAGAGCAAAGATCAAAGCATGAACGTTTTCAGCCGAAGATCTAAAGAATATGAAGAATCAGACAGAAACATATCTCAATGCCAAAAAACAGTATGAGATTACGATGAAAAATATCGATAATATGTCAGATGGGGTAAATATTAATCGATGAAAAATTTTAAGTCTTCCTTTAGATGCTATCAAAGATATCGGGAAAGCAATAGGTACATGAAAGACCAATTCGCGACGAGAAAGGATTGGATATGGATTGTGATGATGCTATGTCCTAGGACAGACATTATACATATGATCAAAGATTATTCCATGATGAACGTTGGTGTGACAGGCAGCAAGGATGTGAGCATGGTGAATAGGGAAAGTTTGAATTAAGATAGGTAAATTACCGATAACAGTAGCAGAATCGTGATTGAAATTACTTACCTGAAGAACACATCTTACCAGCTGGTGACGAAGCAGATATCTGAAAGGCGCTAGTCATCTAAACGATTTGGAAAAAGCTGATGTATTGAAATATGCATTCCTAAATGGAGAGATGTCTGAAAGTTGAGTACTTAGTGTTGCTAGAAAGTTGAAGATAGCTTCCAGTTCATGAGGTCGTATAAATAGTATCGATGAGATACTGAGTAAATGGTGATTAAGTGATCCCAAACAAGTTGAACTGTTCAAAAAATATAGAAAAAACAAGAATATAAGGGAACTTCTTATAAAGAAATCTCCTATAAATAATCTCAGACTATCCGATAAGATAAAATATACATTCAATGATAAAATATTGAAATTAGAGATGGGATTCAATCCTGATAATTTCACCAAACTCCAAAAGATAGAAGAGAATATCAAAACCTTGTGAGTATGAACCAAGGAAAAGCTTTTCTGGGAATCATTTATGCAAAACACAAAAACACTAGACAAGGTAGATGAATTGATGCACAACCCAAACCTTACATGATTGATTGCGGAAATAGGAGCTACCAGTGATGATTATGCTAGAGTATCAAAAATATTAGCAAAAGAATTTCATACCTTTTCATCATTAGATGAATTTGAAGAATACCTAAAGTTCTTAAAAAATAACAAAGCAACTATCACAAACACAACAACATTTATGAGAAACAGTATCTGAAAACGATCTACAATTAAAACAATGGATGCTGCAGCTCAATCAAAATATATAGAGACAGCAAAACTCAATACATCGTTTCTTGATAGACGCATCAATGGGATGAAAGAGAATTTCAAAAAATCTGCAGAGACATTAAAAAATCTTATAAAGAATAAAAGGACTCCCTACCCTGCATCGGTCGAATCGGTGGCTAACGGACTAGAAAATATAGCAACAACTGATAATGAAATACTTGCTGCTATGCAAGCTGCTCCAGAAATTGGAGAGTGAGGGTGGTTAGTGAAAATGAGCAAAAACAAACAATTGATGCAGGAAATTATGCCCTTGTTCAAAAATAAGGAATTTGTGAAAGAAATCGCTCAAGCGAAAAATACTGAATCCATAAAAGCAGTCTTTGAAAAATTCGGAAAAAAACTTCCAGATACTATACCAGAAGAATTTGTAAACTCATTGGCAAAGACAAAAAGCACAAAAAAAATTACTGATACTATGAAATATATCGAAAAATATGAAGAATTGACGAAAATCCAAAAAATACTTAAAGCGCCAGGAATGAAATATGCAAGCAGAGTATTTGGAAGGGCATTGAGTATTGTTGGTTTTGGTTTCGGTGCATATACTGCAGTAGGTAAATTCAATGAAGCTACCGAAATAGCAAAGACAAACCAGGAAAGAGCGGCGGTAAAAAAAGCTGATGCATGGTTTGAATCAGGGTATGCAGTAGTAGCAGGTGTAGAAGCTCTATGAGCTTTTGGTGCTTTGGCTGGTATAGAAAGTGTATGTGCTTTCGTACCTGGTGTGTGATGGATTGTAGGTGGAGTAATCCTCGGTGTAAGTTATTTTGCCAAAGAGGTAATCTTCGAAACATTGGATAAATATAATAAGAATTACAAAGATCTTCTTGGTCAAGCTCCATTGCTAATAAGAGAACATATTATAAGTACGATACTGTGAGGTGCAAAGGAAGATCGTAGTTTCGGTGATTGGACGGTAGGAATATTCAAGAATATGGAACATCTATCAAAAAAAACCTGATCCGAAGGAATCAAAGCATTGCTCTATACAGAGGAATGGAAACAGAATCAATTAGCTATGATAGATATCAATGATACGCAGTTGATGGATAAATTAGAAAAGGAGAATCCGCCTATCACACGTACACAAGTAGCTGAAGCAGTAAATCAAGTAGAGAAAAATGTAAAAGCAAGATATGACTATCTGGCGAAAAGATGCGGTGTATATACCGTAGATGGCGTGCAATATGTCGACCTAAAAAAAATTATATCTCCAGATGCAATAAAAAACTGAATATGATTGCATGCACTAGATAAATTACTGATAGAGTCTCAATACGGTATTGCTAATCCAGAAACATTTGGTGATCCACAAAAGATTGAACAGCAACAAAAAACAACCAAAGAGACATTAGATAAAGAGCAAGAAAAATTCAAAACATTAGAATCGTTGTGTATAAAAGATCCTATATCTATGTTGTATATCTATCGTTATATCAATGAATATAGGCAACATCTACAGCAATTCGGATTTGATGAGTCAGGGGAAAATAGAGAACCAGCATATGAAGCTATTGTCAAAAATATGGAATATTTTGACACGTATATGGGATACAAGATTATGGAAGAGGGAATAGAGGTAAATGCGTATAGTTCATCATTCCTTGCTCCGAATTTTGTCATTCTAAGGGATTTCTTTGTTTCATACAAATTAGAACAACAGATTTCCGATAAAGAATTGTATAATTCCACATCAAAATTACAGACCATACTCTATAGGATTGCGACTGAAGTAGTATGAGCAAAAATAAATAATTCCATGGATGATATCAAAAACATCTTCAATGAAACCAATGAAAAAGCATACGGAATATATTTCCATGATAATAAATTAGATATCAACGGAAATTATTTCGCTGACACGGAATATATGTGAACCGATATTGCAACCATAAAAAAGATAAGAGCGGATATTGTAGAGCAAGTCAAAGATAATGATCTAATTGATATCTGAACAGGAGATACATATCTCAATAAAGAGATAGGCAATGCCTATATTAGGATTATTGACCAAGAAGTTGCAAGAACATAATAATCTATTATTTTATCATTAATGAGTTCCTATGTCAGAAGATCAAGAGAAAATCAAGACTGAATCATGAGCGGAAACTATAGAAGATACCAAGACCCAGCTCGCTGAGATGTATCTCAATTTCCTCGATAAACAAAAATGATGACTCATGGCTACGTGAGCTTCATTAGGTGTCAATCTCAATCCTCTCCAGAAGGATGCTGTAGAATATCTCACGAGCGAAGCTGCTGAAGAAGAAGATATCCTCTCAAAAATAGGAAAGAATATCAAAGAGAAACTCATAGAGAAAGTGACAGAATGAACATTTTTGGAATACAATAAAGCGAACTTAACCAAGATGAAATCCTTAATTATGCAATATAAGGGCGATCAAGCTAAGCTACAAGAGCTTATGAAACAGATTGAGGAAGGAAAGGATCCTACGGCTGAAAGTCTACCTAGTATAGCTCCTACTGAACAACAGCAATCTCTCCAACAGCAAAAATCTGAAGAACCGCCCCTTGCAGAGAA
The DNA here is from genome assembly GCA_964463255.1 of uncultured Candidatus Peribacteria bacterium. Taxonomy (GTDB): domain Bacteria; phylum Patescibacteriota; class Gracilibacteria; order Absconditabacterales; family Absconditicoccaceae; genus CAJBLF01. The sequence continues at coordinate 61,494 of CAYXBC010000028.1, forward strand.
TAATTGAACAGTACTTCCTTCTGAAGAGCTAACTCCGAATGTTCCCGTTCCACCGGCCGTAATAGCAGGAGCTGCGGTAGTGTGAGCAGGCGTGGTAGCTGTTGAAAAGGTAGATAAATTGACCTATAATGAACCCCTAAAAGGCCGTGACGTGAAGATTACGTCCGAATTTGGCAAAAGGACCAATCCTATTACTTGAGAGCCATGACAGATGCATTACGGCATAGATATAGCTATGCCAAAAAAAACACCAATCCACAGTATTGTCTCAGGCAAAGTTATCGAGAATGCACGAGACAAGAAATGATGAGGGAATTATATTGTTATCGAGTGAGATGATGGCAGAAAATATTCCTATCTACATCTCAACAATCGCTCGGATCTTCAGATAGATACAATCGTCAAAACAGGTGATGTAATCGGAAAAGTAGGTTCTACATGAAAGAGCACCTGACCACATCTGCATCTCACGATAAAAGAAAACGACAAGCCGGTAGATCCATTAGCCGCCTTGCCGCAAGTATTCGAAAACTATACCATGGCTTAAATATCTTTGATAATCTTTTTTACAACTCCGATGACTTTGGTTTCATCATATTTATCAATTTCTACATTATCAAAAAATCTATTCACTGATTCTAGAAACCGTTTACCATCTTTTTGGATAATTTTTTTCAATTTCGGGAGCTCATTATGAATCACGAAAACATAATCATTGATATCATAACTTGCTTGCTGTTTGATGAGAACAAGATCGCCGTCCTGTATCTTGGGCTCCATACTGTTTCCTTTTGCTCTGACAAAAAAGCAAGTACTGACATCTTTGATACCCATCATCGCCATGGTGACCGGCATTTTTTCCTGTGAATATTCATCGATGACTCTTTTCCCTTTGTTGCCGCATTGAGCGAAACCATAGATAGGAAGCTGGACGATATCATTAAATCTATCGGTGATATTTTCTCTGAGTAATCTATATCCTTGGTCATCTTTGACGAAATATCCTTTCAGAACCAATTGGTTTAATTTATTGAGAACGGTCTGCGGATGGCTTGCTCAGATATTATGAGCAATCTCCCTGAGCGTGATACCTTCTTGATTCGTGTTTTTTTTGAAAAAAGCGATAAGTGATTTCTGTACATTATCAAGGTCTTTGGTGGTCATAGAGAAGTGTAGTAAAAGATTAAAAAGATTTTTTAAGGTAATGTGCTCATTTCACTCGCAATAACTATACTATTAAAATCCATAATATTCACATAGGCGTATACATAGTACTATCAATTTCGTTTCCATTATAATGATTGCTTTGACGCTGTCAAGTAAATTTTGACAAAATCAATCATATTTTTGACAGAGAGAAAGATTATAGGTGAGCATACGAAAAAAATCTCTTGATTTTCTCAAAAAATTCTGTAAACTTCATTGCGTTGATGAAAACAGTCTCGAAAAAATGACTCATGTGGCTTGTACGATTGATATCGTAAATCATATGAATCTCCCTCGAACATTTCATTACATACAATGAAAAATTGAAAATTGAAAATTAGAAATTTAAAATTCGTTTAATAATCTTATAGCAAAATAGTATGACAACAAAGAAACAGGAATTACAGGAAGCTTTCAAGAGTATTGAAAAGCAATTCGGAAAAGGTGCCATCATGAGGATGGGGGATAATGCAAATGTAGGTCTTGTAAGTACATTTCATAGTGGATCCTATGTGCTTGATCTCATCCTCGGGTGAGGATACCCAGAAGGAAGAGTAGTAGAGATCTATGGACCGGAATCATCTGGAAAGACAACTATTGCGCTTCATGCAATTGCAGAGATCCAGAAGAGAGGGGAGACATGTGCATTTATCGATGCAGAACATGCGCTTGATCCTCAATATGCAAGGAAACTCGGCGTAGATGTTGATAATCTTTTGTTGTCACAACCGGATTTCGGAGAACAGGCATTGCAGATAGCTGAAGAATTAGCAAAATCTGGGGCAGTGAGATTGATTGTTATTGATTCCGTAGCAGCCTTAGTTCCTAGAGCTGAAGTAGAAGGAGATATGGGTGATTCTTATATGTGATTGCAAGCGAGGATGATGTCCCAAGGACTCAGAAAACTCTCAGGAGTTCTCGCGAAGACAGGGACGACATGTGTATTTATCAATCAGATCCGTATGAAAATAGGAGTGATGTTCGGGAATCCAGAAACTACTCCAGGAGGTAACGCCCTCAAATTCTTTGCATCTCAGAGAGTTGAGATCCGTAGAGGGGACAAATTATTGCTAGAGAAAGAACAGATTGGTTACTTAGCAAAGATCAAAATATCAAAAAATAAAATATCTGCACCGTTCAAGACAGCAGAATTACCCGTAAAATGGGGTATATGATACGATAAGACCATGGATATCGTAGAAGCAGCAAGTATACTCAAATTAGTAGATAAGGCATGAGCATTCTATACCTTTGGTAAACAGAAATTCCAAGGAAAAGAAAAATTTGTAGCAGCCTTAGATAGCGACGAAAAGACAAGAGCAAGTATAGAAAAAGATATCCAAAACAAGATCAAGGAAATGAGGATGGGAAAGAAAGTACTTGATGATGAATCGCTTATCGCAGTAGAAACTGAGATAGCAGAAGATGCAGCTGAAGCAATAGCTGATGAGACATCAGTACTGGAATAACACATACACTTTAATTGCTGGAGTATGCCGATAACTTTTACCCTGTCTTAACGGTAGTCGGATTTACCCGCCGCTAGGCAGGTTTACCCGCCGCTAGGGAGGTTTACCCGCCGCTAGGCAGGTTTACCCGCCGCTAGGCAGGTTTACCCGCCGCTAGGCAGGTTTACCCGCCACTAGGCAGGTTTACCCGCCACTAGGCAGGTTTACCCGCCACTAGGCGGGTTTACTCGTCGTAGGCGGACGGGGTAAAAAACGATCGGCATAACGGCTTCCCAAAATATAAAATCTCCGGAGTATTTCGGAGATTTTTTCATATACGACAAAAATATTATGTTAGTTAATGTCTAAACTAAATTCACCGATTCTGACATCATCCATCAAAATAACGATAGCTGCTGTTCCGATTTTTTGACCTACGATAGAGATTGTCACAAGGCCATTATTTATCATTTGGATATTCGAGATATCTGGTTGGAGTGAATCATTCGTTGAAAGGATAGTGAAAGCGAAAGGAAGCAAACCGTTATAGAGGTCACCGGTCTGTTTATCGCGAATTTCAAGCGTCAAGGTCGCAGCTTGACCGAGCATCAAAGGTGTTTTTGTAGTCAGGGTCAAAGCGAGATTATTTTGTGTTATGAAGTGTTGTGTAATATCACTCAAATTCTCTAAGGTGAGAGTTAATGTCTTATTAACCGAATTTTGAGAAACAATAGGTTGGACAACAGGTTCGGTGATAGGTGTTTGAACAGGGATAGGTGTTTCAGGTGTCTGTGGAGGAGTAGGTGCTATAACCGGAGTCGATACCGGATTCGTAATAGTTTCTTGTATAGGTTGGGATGTTCAGGTAGAGATAGGCGATACGGTAGTTTCCACGGTTGTGCCCGTAGTGATAACGGTTCAGGTGGAAAGAACACTTCCGGTATATGCTGGAGGCACAATTTCTTCCTGTATCGGAGCATTTATTTTATTGTTATAGATATAACATTTGACGTTTGCAGTTGCAAGGTCTTCTCGGCGGTCCGACATGCTTCATCTCGCTACTCGTGCCATATCTCTGACGATGAGTTTATTGAAAGTCTTGTCATAGTGAAGTACCTTTCCGACATGTCCATAGCTTCAGAATTTCCCTCAAGCATCATAGACAATCAATGCTCATTGCATAGGGACAACTCATATTCTATATCAGGTATCCGCTGCATTTTTACATCGATCGACGGCATTGCCTCACCACGTCCTCTGCTGCGTTTTAGGATCGATATACGGAAAAAATTCAGGAGACATCCTTGCGGCTCCATAAGTACAATATCATTTTGCAAAGCTATTCTCGACATCCATATCGATATTTCGGACAGAGATGATATTTCCTTGTTTGAGCGAGAGTTTAGGGTTTTGCATAGCAGCAAGCAAAGCTTGTAAGACCTCAGAGGTATTGGATCTAAAGACTTCTTGATTGATTCAGGAAAGATTAGAAAATCCGAATGAGGTGATGGTTACTATGGTGATGATGATGAGTTCTAGACTATGGAAAATATGATGGTGCAGAAAATTTGTGACATGCAGGATTTTATGTACATGCCTATGGAAATGCCTACTCAGATGATGATTAATCCTCTGATGGATTGGAATCTTCTTCTTTCTTCTCATTATGTTGAAGAGGCTAAAAGACTCATAACGAGTAAACGCTCAAACGACTTTCTGGTATCCGTGTCATCGTTGATTCGTCGTATCGTTTAGTCCTTAAAGTAATTATACATCCCGAGGTGATTTTTGTCAAATTTTAAGGGACATTTTTGCAATTTTTCCAGAGACTTTACGTGTAAGAGATTTTAGATGAGAGAATTATCCTATGGGATAAATTTCCGTAGAGAAATTTGCATTTTTTTTTCTTCTCCATATAATCAGCATATGGAAAATTTTATCATGTATTCCAAGATCTATGCCATCTGATAAGAATGATCCAAAGAAGAACGACCCGGAGAAAGAAGTGCTCAATGCTCTATGAGATCAGCTTGCATTCCTTCCCATGGCCGAGAGTCTTCCGATGAAGAAAAAAAGAAATATTTATGTCGTAGTCGCGATGATATGATCATTGATCACTATCTTCGGTCTCTATGAGGCTGCTATGATAATGTACATAAATTATGCAGTCAACCATGCACAGACACCAAGTCATCTGTATCTTTTTACAATAATTTGGATTGTAGCGTCCATAGGGGGTGCAAGTGGTGCAGTGGCGGTGAGCAAGAAGCGGCGGAAAATACTTTATACCAAGAAAGAAAATAAGGAATACTATGAAGGGTAATATAAAAGGTTGTATTGATGGAGTAAAAAAATAAAAAAATAATCGTATGCGTATGCATACGGTTTATCGTATATGAACAATATGAACAAACATATTCTCTTTGTCCTGGATTATTATCTCCCTCATAAAGGTGGATCAGAAACGGTATTCGAAGCGGTTATTTCACGTCTGTCGGCCAAATGATACACTATTTCAGTATTGACGAGTCGTTTCGATCCCAATCTCCCTGAGCAAGAACATAAAGAATGATTTCATATCTATAGAATCGGGAAAGGAAGGATTAGTTTCATGCTCAAAGCATTGCGGAAAGGTATCCGGATTATGAGGCACCATAAGGATATTTCAGTCATACATACGAGTACCTATGGAGGTGCTATTCCTGGATCCTTGCTCGGCAAACTGTTTGGCAAGAGAGTGGTGCTGACCGTCCATGAAATCTTTTGAAAATTATGGATGCAGTACAAAGGACGGTGGATGGGATCCATATACCAACTTTTTGAACGCATCCTGTTTGCATTTCCCTATGATGTATATCACTGCGTATCCTGGTATACTATGAATTCCCTTAGGATGGTCTACGGGATACCTGATAAAAAAATCGTAATGATACACAATGGAGTAGATACTAATTTCTGGGATCCAGAAGCAGTAAGTCTATCAGATATCAAGGAACGAAAAAATACCTATGGACGAAACAACCGTTTCGTGATAACCTATTTCGGCCATGCGGGGAAATCCAAATGATTAGATTATCTGGTGCGTGCGTTGCCGGAATTAGTGATGGTAGATGCGAGATTACTGTTTGTATTCAATCTCATAGATTCCAAGAGGACAGAATATATTAAGGAACAGATAAGAAAATATCATCTCTGAGCATCCGTGCAGATTTTTGATGGTTTTGAAAAAAATGAGCTTCGTACATTGATAGCAAGTTCAGATATGATGATAGCTCCATCATTGTCTGAGGGATTCGGTTCCGTGCATACGGAAAGCGTAGCGATGAAAAAGCCACTTTTGACGACATATATCTGACCGATTCCAGAAGTAGTCTGGGGAAATGTGAGGATGATAGCTCCCGCATCCAAAAGAGAAATCATACAAGCAATTCTCGAACGTGAAACCTGGATAGGGAATCCTGCATATGTGCTTCCATACAAAGAATTCTCGTGGAATACCACAGTCAGGGAGTTGATAAAGCAGTATCGCTAAGCTGTACATGAAAGAGCGAGGGATGATAGGGGAAGCGTATCTTATAAGGCATAGAAAAATATAACTGCTGTTGAATTCCCAAGAGTGAATCTTACATATGAGATAATAATCAACCGACAAACTGGTAGCTATTTTTACCTTATGAATTTCATAAGATGGTCGATCAGACTCCGCAGATGAATACTTCTATACCGCCTCAATTCCCTTTTCAGACAGCTCCGGCACAGCAACTTTCGACAGAACCTCCGGCACAGCAGCCACCGGTACGTCCTCAGCAGACAGTAAATATTAGCAAACCCACGTCAAAGATTTCTATCAAGACGATACTCATCGGGTGCGGAATTCTCTTCATGATGGTAGTTGGAGGATTATCTCTCGTATTCTATTATCTGATGAATAATCCGACTCAATTAACTACAGTAGGACTCGACCCAAATACCACAAAGATACTCTTGCAGACATTCTCAGTTATTTTCTTCGGGATACGGACATTCCTAGGGATTGCAATCCTAATCGTTAATCTCTATAGGATAATTACGGTCAAGAATAAGAGAAAGATAGGATATATCATCTGAGCAATCATGGGATTTTTCCTATTTCTTATCGCTATAGTAATATGAGCGCAGGTGATAACAATGATAAGAAATTTTTCTGTAGAGAATATCTTAGACAGCGATAAACTAATCATGCCATGGATACAACTCAAAGATGAATTAAAATATACGCGCAGTGCAACTGATCTACAGCTCATAGCTCCAGCGACCATGTCCTATGCACTCAATACCACATATTTTGATGCTCAGATATTGCCGCCACTCGGACAGGTGAATTTTACGAAGATAGTATTGGATTGTTGAAACGGACAGAAACTCACTATCAATTTCACTACATCCCAATTCAATGGTACCTGTACCTATTTCAAGAAAGGCGAATATCCGCTTACGCTGGAGACAAGCTATACCAACCTTCCGACTTCTGAGAGTATGCAGAGATCATTTTCGTGATGATCCATTGTTTTCGATTCAGAGATTACCGTGAATCCTACCAAAACCCAGTTGACCTACAATGATGCAAATACTGAGATGATAGCAGGAAAAGCTCCGAGCAAAGTGATGTTTGATGCGAGTGAAATATTCAAGGATCTTGGGATAAGCGATTATAAAATCATTCGGGATTTCGATGGAGATGGGACTCCGGATAAACAGAACAACGTCACGACGACATTCATCTACAATCAGGCAAAACTCTATAATATTTATGTAAGATTTCCGACGCTCAATAATTATATCTATACATTTCCGCTTAGGGTCGAACAATCCCAAGTGCCTGTCTGTGAAATCGCAATCACGAAATGAGAAGGAAAAAGCTATACCATCGCTACCAATTTCTTTGATAAGAATGTAGTGATAACTGATTACCAATTTGATATCCTTGATAGGAACAGGAGAGATACATCAGTCGATACAATCAAGAATGCTAATGGGACATTCGTCTACCAGTTCCTTGGAGCAGGCCTGTATGCGATTCAAAATACGTTCGTCACCGAAGATGGTAAGCAAGGGCAATGTGAAAGCGACGATATTCAAATAGGGGTGAGTGATTTTCAGGTTGACTACGATGTATACTACAAATCTACACAATCTCCACAATTCCAGAAAGTAGATAATCAGGGCATCGTGTCATTAGTTTCAGGCGGACTGATAATTACCGAGGTCCCTACCATCATCAAGATTCAGATCAATAAGATAACACCGAATATAGTGAGTGCTACCAAAAAGGTCACTATAGACGGGAAACCAGTCATCTCTCTGGATGGGAATTCGTTTGAGTTCACTATCGAAAATGCTGCTAATCATGAGGCGATACTTACGGTAGAAGATAAGCCGACCGGAGCAAAAAACGACATCATCATCCCTATTACTATAAAGAGAGCTGATATTATAGGCAAGCTTATCGTAACACCGGATACAGTCGGGACAGATCCCTTTACGGTAAAATTCGATGCTTCCACAACGGTACTCAACGACACAGGCGATGAACTTGTATCCTTCACACGGGATTTTGGTGACGGATCATGAAATATCAAAAAGGATTTTTCTGAGGCTATCATTATGCATACCTATAGATACGATATCGTTAACAGTAATGGTACATATCATCCAATCTTACTCATCAAAACAAGAAAAGGACGTGAGATAACGGTATCGCCGACAAATGATATTATCGTCAAGAGAGCTACTGAAAAACTCATTATCACTATACCTGAATATCCTGCACAAGTCGCTAAGATAGGCGATAAAGTATGATTTTCAATCGAATTCAATGGAATGCCATCGGAGATCAAACGGGATTTCGGTGACGGCAATGTACAGTCATGCAAAACTAGGCAAGAATGCGGAAAGGTATATCATGCATATATGAAGCCATGAAAATACGAAATAAATGCTTCTATTGCTTATGTGGATAAGCCTACGGTTGATGGTGTCATTTCTATACAGATAAATCCATAATCTACACATATATCTGAAATACAAAAACCCCCAAATAATAAAAGTCATGGAAACGAAAACAGAAAAGAAATCGGTGTTCATCATTTGTTCGGTAAGAAAAGCAGATGCTGCTACCCAAAAAATGCTTGTAGCATACAAACAAAAACTAGAATCGCAAAGATGCAAAGTTCACCTTCCACATCTCGACACCAATCAGTATGCAAGCGGATACGAGATATGTTTGCAGAATACTGCAGAAAGTATGGCAGCTCTCCAGACGTATATCTTTTATGATAGGGAGTCAGAAGGAGTACATTTCGATATCGGTGTTAAATTCGTGGATGCATATATTCATCCGGAAAAGGAAGTTTATGTGATGCATTATCTGGAAAAAGATCCTTTAGGTTTGTACAAGACGGATCATTTGCAGATGCTTTTTGAAGACAGATTTGGTGGATATGAAGTATGGAGAGGAAAACTCAAGGAGATGATGAGAGAGGAAATAATTTCAATCAGATATCTCCCTAATGATTCTTTCCAATATTCACATATTGCCTTGGGCATGGCATTCGCCTTATGTAGAATATTCCCCAAAAAATGTATAAAAACACATTACAATCGTGGAATAATGCACCAAGACGGGCAGTATTTCCTCCTTTTTGAACAGTCGTTCGGGAAGATGATTGTCGAATGGGAAGATCACCAACAAAAGAAATAGAAATTCCTAAGATAGTCTCCAGTATTTCTGGAGATTTTTTTCATGCAGGAATCCGCTATTTTCGGGTATATTGGAATTGACTCTAGTAGTAGATTTTCTATAAGGAAACTGATTGCTTATTGATATTTATCTTCTGATACACCTTATGAAAAGATTGGTACGGATAGCTATGATTGCTTTCACATTGCTCTGAACTGCTAAAGCGAATGACCTCGCATATATCTCTCTCGATTTTTGTGATAATTCTAGCGTATTGACCTATCATCTTCAAGGCGGCCAAGAGACAGGACTCTGTTACAAAGTCACCAATAGTTCCGCTATGCCGGTCAAGATCAAACTAGGATTTATAGATGGGACATTTACCAATGATCAGCAGCAGAACAAGGCATGCCTCGGCGATACGGATGTGGGGAATTTCTGAAAATATGTTACAGGATATGCTCATGAGCTCACAATATCGGCAGGTCAGACAATACAGCAGGAAGCTAAGCTGATGTATGAGCCAGGCATGGAAGGGTTATACCATGGATGTATCGTATATACTATCGTAGATGATACTACTCCCAGTAGGTCAGGATTAACCATTATCATGCGTAGCGCAAGATTCATCGATGTCTTGGTCGGGAATCCAAAGAACGATTTCCATTGAGCATGAATAGTCTTAGAAGGATTTACTGCAAGCGATGGCGAAAATCTTTCCAAGGATCCGAAGATTAGAGTATATAAGGATAGTGCAGATGAGAGATATGTAGTGGAGATAAAGATTAAGAATATTTCATCAGTCGATCAAGAGGTTATCATCACCGGAAGTATATCAAATAGTCTATGATATGAGGAATATTTTGTAGAATCGCGCAAGATCCTTCCGGAGGGGATGGTAATCATCACCAAGAGATTAGGTGATGTACCGCCATATGATCTCAAAGTGCAGCTAGAAATAAATTCCCTTCCATTCAGTTTCGATACGCAGCAGGCACCAGCTGCCTCGATTACGAGAGAAGAGACCGCTATCGGAACATGGAAAGTAATTGGAGGAATCGTAATTTTAGGAATTATAGGAGTGATGATGCTCTGATCGATTACCAGTCATCATGTAAAAAAACACAGGAGAAAGAGAGCAGCACACCACCTTCAAAAACACCATATCCACGAGCAACATACTCCACATCATGAGCACGAAGCACATCATGGAACGCATAAGCATCCTACGAAGAAATAAGAGACATACAGATTCGGGATGTACCAAAAAACTACCGAAAGGTAGCTTTTTGTCTATCATGCCCCCCGTTCTGGTAGATAGTATAGTATAAGAGATCATATATACTCCTAGACTATAGAGTGTATCAAAGGGAGGATAACATGTACATACCGCCTTTTGATTATTAAGGGTATATAAAGTATATAGAGGAGGGGTGGATTTGTCAAATTTTAGAGGAGTTTTTTTAGGTTGAAAGTTTTTACGTTTTTCATATACTCCAACCGTTTTATATATATACTCCCGATGAACGATTTTACTCACGAGATTAAACGCCTCCAGAAGCTCTCATGTATAGCACTTTCTCCAGAGCAGGAAAAGAAACTTTGATCCCAGCTCACCGATATTATTGCTTTCCTTGGAAAGCTCCCAGAACCGAAGGGAACCTCATGATTTGAGAACCTGAAAGAAAAATTGACCCTAAGGACGATTACAGAGTCTCATGCTTTCAATGAACCTCAAAAACTACTAAAAAACGTAAAGCATCCGATAGTCAACAACTCCATCGTCATCAAATCCGTCCTCGACTAATAGACGTCATGACAAATAATTAACCAATTGTTTGTCCATCTTTAGTCGCGAAGCATTGGTCTATGGTATATGGGGGTATGTAGTAGTTTCTCTTGAAATAAACTGGCAATTTCCTATAGTGAGTCCAAGGGAAATTTTTTTTATACAGAAAAAGTTTCAGGATATCATTTCATTACATCACACATTTTATCATTTTATAATCTATTACTAATGGCTGAGCGAAAAGAGCTGTCTCATGTGAGGAATATCGGAATCATGGCCCACATCGACGCAGGAAAAACTACTACCACTGAAAGAGTGTTATTTTATACCGGAAAGAAGCACAAGATCTGAGAAGTTCATGATGGTGCTGCAGAAATGGACTGGATGGAACAGGAAAAAGAAAGAGGGATTACCATCACATCCGCTGCTACGACATGTTTTCGGCATGAGACCCAGATAAATATTATCGATACTCCGGGGCACGTTGATTTTACTGTGGAAGTAGAAAGATCTCTAAGAGTCCTTGATGGAGCGGTAGCGTTGCTTGATAGTTCTCAATGAGTGGAACCACAGACAGAAACGGTTTGGAGACAGGCTGACAAATACGGAGTACCAAGAATCATCTTTGCAAACAAGATGGATAAACTTGGAGCTGATTTCTATATGTCCGTAGAATCCATCAAATCAAGGATTACTGACAAAGGAGTAGTACTTCAGATTCCTGTAGGACAAGCTGATGAATTCAAAGCAATCATCTCTCTGCTTACTATGAAGATGTATACGTTTGAAGGAAATATGGGTATAGAAGTAATAGAACAGGAAATACCAGCAGATATGCTAGAAAAAGCAAAAAAATATAGGGAAGAAATGATCGATAAAGTTTCGATGTTCGATGATGAATTGGCAGAGAAATTCCTAGCGTGAGAAGATATCAATATCAATCTTATCAAAAAGGCAATCAGACATGGAACTATCCATGGTAACCTGTATCCTATCCTTTGCGGATCAGCACTTGGAAACAAGGGTGTGCAGTTAGTACTTGATGCTGTGCTTGATTTCTTGCCATGTCCACTTGATAGAGGAACGATGAAAGGAATAGATCCAGATGATGAGACAAAACTTATTGAAAGAAAACCTAATGATAGTGAACCGGTATCTGCTATCGCATTCAAAATCGCTACAGATCCCTTCGTAGGTACACTTACCTTCGTAAGAGTATATTCAGGTATCATCAAATCAGGTGATACATTGCTCAATCCGCTTACCAGACAAAAAGAAAGAGTAGGAAGGTTATTGTTGATGCACGCAAACAAGAGAGAAGAGATAGCAGAGATACATGCAGGTCACATCTGTGCATTCTTGGGGCTCAAAGATACAAGGACGGGACATACACTTTGTGATATGAAAGATCCTATCATCCTAGAGAAGATGGAATTCCCAGCACCAGTTATCGATATCGCTATCGAACCAAAGACAAAATCTGATCAAGAAAGGATGGGTATTGGACTTTCCAAACTTGCTTATGAAGATCCTTCATTCAAATATTATTCTGATCCAGAAAGCAATCAGACGATTATTGCAGGTATGGGTGAGTTGCATCTAGAGATTATTGTAGATAGACTCAGGAGAGAACATAAAGTAGAAGTAAATACCGGTAAACCGCAAGTAGCATACAGAGAGACCATTACTCAAGACGCTAAAGGAGAAGGAATATTCAAGAGACAGACCTGAGGTAGAGGACAATTTGGACACGTATTGTTGAGACTCGAAAAAAATATGGAGAAAGATTATGAATTCAAAGATGAAGTATCTGGAGGAACGATTCCAAAAGAGTTTATCCCCGCAATCGATAAGGGAGCAAAAGAAACTGTTGCCCAAGGAGTATTAGCAGGATATCCTATCATCAATGTAAGAGTAGTCCCATATGATGGTTCATATCATGATGTGGATTCATCAGAAATCGCGTTCAAGATAGCTACCTATAGAGCGTTCAAAGATGCATTTATGAAAGCAGGACCATGTATTTTGGAACCTATCATGGATGTAGAAGTAGTGACTCCAGAAGATTACGTAGGAGATGTAATGGGAGATCTCTCGTGAAGGAGAGGAATGATCCAAGGACAAGACAAAAGAGGAAATGCAGCAGTTATCAAAGCAAAAGTTCCATTGTCTGAGATGTTTGGATATACCACTGATTTGAGATCAAATACGCAAGGAAGAGCACAGTCATCTATGACATTCGCATCATACGAAAAAGTTCCTGAAAATGTCGCAAAGAAAATCATTGAAGAGAGATCAGGAAAAATCAAAGCTATGGATGCAGAATAATACTTACAAAGTACCAATTACTAATATATGAAAGAGCTTTCCACTACGGTGGAGAGCTTTTTTACTTGCAAAAAATCCTACAAGCAATATATTTTGCTGATGAAAACAAAAATAATCGTCAACGATACTATGCAAAAAAACTATACCTATTATCTGACTCACCCCATGGGGCAGAATTTTTCTCCCCTATTTCATCCGGAAATAACACCCAAAGAGATGCTCGAGATGGGCGTATTCTGAGGAAAATATATGACGGATTGTAGAGATGAATTCCCTGCGGATCGATTCGAAAACGCAAAACTTTCTCCCGATAAAAAAAATCCTAAGATTAATTTCTTTAAGGTAAATGCTTCACTTTCGCTACATGAACGAGAAGAAAAATGACGAATATATCCAGAAGATCCGAGAGGTCGATTTCAACGATATTGTAGATATTATATGGGAAGGAGGGGACCAGATGATGATCGTCAAATCAAACGTCGAAAAGCTATGACGAGACATACAAAGGCAATCAGAAATAATTGTTATCCATTGGATTGGGAGTGTAGAAAAAGACAAAGACAAGCAGTCCTGCATCGAGCTTATGATGCAAGAAAGATATAAAAAAAACTTTCCTATAGGGGAAAGTTTTTTTTGATACCTTAGAAAATCTTATATAATCTCCAGGTCCCACCTTTGGTAATCAGGGTAAAACAATCTCATCCGGAAAGGTTCTCAAGGAATTGTTGTTGTCAGAGTCGGATATAGAAAGGTCTGTGGAGAGTTTGATACGTTTGTTTCAACATATCACACTTCGTTGTACCATCACTTGTCCATCGACGATTCCAGTTCAGATGGGTCCGTTTATCCATATCTGACATCCCAGGAGTGATATACGTTCTCTTGCTCCATCCCATAATCCATGGGGCATAATTTCTATGAGTGACCATGACGATAGCATCTTGTTCGAGGGTCGTATCCAAGCTTTTGAGCGAAGATAATTCTTCCTCGCTGATAAGGGGAACACTTCTCTTGGCAACATATCAAAGATAATAGACAGCAGTTCAGATACAGACGATGCTGACCAAGGATATTCAAATCCAAGCCAATCATTTTTTGCTTCCTCTATGGATAATCTCTCTGAGTGCTATCGCCGCAAAGTAGATGACAAAGATATCAAGGAACACGATAGTCCTATTGAAATTTACAAGTCAGAAGAGGACTCGGAGGCAACTTATAATATACCCTATACTCCATACATCGATGGTTTTACGTTTAATATGCAACCGTATTCACAAGAGACTCAGTAAGATTACCGGCCATTGCAAGGAGAGATACGAAAAGATATTCATAAAATCTCCTCCCATTCATACGCCTCAGAAAGTAGCGCTTACGGCTTTGAGCGCTTCAGGCATGACACGGCTTCGTAATGGAATATAGCAGAGTAATGCCAGAGTTCCTGCTAGAGATCGAGCGAGAATTTTTTTCCAAGGAAATAATTTTTTCTGGATCCATTCGAGGAGTACTGACAGACCGAGGATGGCTCAGGTGAAGACGGCAGTATGCCTATGTAAGAGAATTAACAGAAAAAAAAGTATGCTTTGCAATAAGAGTTTTTTCTTTTCTCAGAGTATCAGAATCAAGAGCATCAGACTCACTCCTATGGTTTGTTTGAAATAATTTCGTCGGAAGATTTCATATTGGATAATGGAAATCCGATACAAGATGGCAGCTAATACGCCTGTTCGAGGATCTTTGCGTGATTTGAAAAATCGGAAGAGCAGGAGTCCAGGAATTAGGGTAAGAATTCCTATCCCTCGTGTTACCAATCGGTCGAATGATACGCCGAGTTTATGGAGTAGGGCAGCAAGGATTCATAATAGCGGTTCATGCCTCACCCGGCTCGGAAGATAACTGAAATCCATATGATTCAGAACCTGCACATAGCTTGAGAAAATTTCCTTATACATGCCAGGATCATATCCCAAGGGAACATGAGCATAGACAAAGTATCCTAATCTATATATACCCAGGATAATACCTATGGCCAAGAGTATCCGATATCCATAGGATAAGGTCCGAGTCCAAATCTTTTTCATAGGAAGCAAGAGGAGCTAAATTCCTAATCACTCTATGGTTTTATCGCAAAAAGACAAATAGAAAATAGGTGGGAACGCTATCATCACCAACATTACCCGACCAATTGCATAATGATATTGTATGGACTTTTCTGTAATAATTGCTGCAATTGGTGTCGCTTTTTAATAAATGGAATATAATTGGCTAGTTTATCTTCCTAACCACTATATATCCATGGTCTCGACTAATGATTTAGACGTAAAAGAGCATTTAATTCAAGATGTAATAAAAAA
>CAYXBC010000029.1:0-3501 GCA_964463255.1 uncultured Candidatus Peribacteria bacterium
ATACAGTTTGTAGAAGATTGGATTAATAATAGACCAATGGAAGTACTAGACTTCAAGACACCTAATGAAGCATATTATGAAGAATTATCTATGCTTAACTAATATCTCTTATAAAAATTGCACTTGATATTTGAAACTAGGAAGACATAATATAAAAGGAAGAGGGGACTCGCACATAAAACGTCGCAAAAAAAATCAGATCCTCGCTATTAGACTAGCGAAGTAGAGATTCATTGATATCCGTAGAAACGGATAAGCGACAAATACGATACAGACAAACATATACACAAAGGTATAGACCAGTTTTTGACAGTACTACACAGGCCAACGAAGACTATAGGGAGAACAACAAAGCTTTATGCTACAAAAAGGATAAATAATAGGCTTTTATTTTTGTTTTTGTGTAGCGCTTTGCGTACAGTACCTAGAGAATAAAATATTGGGATATAGCAAGTATACTGGTAGCGTATCGTATTATAGTTACATGAAAGACCTACTTCCTATGATAGATTATACTCACAAAACAAGAATAATGCAAATTTTAGAAGACTTTTCTTGTAAGGAAGGAATCTATGTATCCTCCATAGCGCAATCTTTAGGTTGGCTTTCAAAAGTGATTATTAATTGAAAAAAAAAAGAATTTTCTTATATGTACAGCAATTATAGCTTTAATGAGTAAGTTTAAAGCAAATGTTGTGATTTTTTAATCTTTTAATCATAGAACATGTGATTTAGTTTAGAAACTATAGTTTCACGAGCCAAAAGAAGAGGCTTCGCATATCCATGATCAGAAATCTATTGAGGATTGGCGAATGCATGGGATTTAGGACCGTATGGAGTGGAAATCAAAAGAAATATAGAAAGCAATCGACGAACATATTTCATACAAAGAAGAGAAGATATTATCTGATTGGATTCTCAGATTTTAATGAATCCCAAAGTTTGGGAAGCTAGTGGACACGTTGCATGATTTAATGAACCATTGATTGATTGTAAAAAATGTAAATCTAGATATAGGGCTGATCATATCATAGAAGATTATCAAAAAAAAACAGAAGATAAGGATTTTCCTAAAAATTGGGCAGCAGAAAAAACCCCACCAGAAGATATTCTAGAATATATTACTAATAAAAAAATTAAATGTTCTAAATGTGGATCTGTAGATTGGACCGAACCTAAAAAATTTAATGGTATGTTCAAAACTGAACAATGAGTGATAGAAGGAGAATGAACTGATATTTACCTCAGACCAGAAACAGCACAAGGGATATTTGTTAATTTCAAAAATATATTAGATACAACAAGATCTAGAATACCATTTGGTATAGGACAGATAGGAAAAGCATTTAGAAACGAGATCACTCCAGGTAACTTTATGTTTAGAGTAAGAGAATTTTATCAAATGGAGATAGAATATTTTGTAGAAAACAATGAAGAAATAGGATTAAAAGCATTTGAAGAACGAAAAGCAACGAGTAAAAAACGATGGATAGAAGAGATAGGAATCAAAGAAGAAAAATTAAAATTTAGAGATCACGATAAAGATGAATTATCATTTTATAGTAAAGGAACATGTGATGTAGAATATGCATTTCCACGAGGACGAGGAGAATTACAAGGAATAGCGTACAGAACCGATTATGACCTCAAACAACATATGCAATTTTCTGGAAAAGATATGCAATACAATGATCCATACACAGGTAAGAGATACGTTCCTCATGTTATCGAACCAAGTCGATGACTTACAAGAGCTATTTTGACGGCTATGATAGATGCATATGACGAAGAAAAATATACTGATGGAAACTGAGCAGAAGCATCTAGAGTCGTGGCCAGATTTCACAAGAATATCGCACCAATAAAATTTGCGATTATACCATTAGTGAAAAAAGATGAAAAAATGGTTAAGATGGCAAAAGATATCTATACAAGACTAAGCAAAGAACATATGTGTGAATTCGACGACAGTTGAAATATAGGGAAATGCTACCGTAGACAAGATGAGATAGGAACACCGTATTGCATAACCGTCGACAATCAAAGTCTAGAAGACTGAACCGTGACACTCAGAGATAGAGATACTATGAAGCAGAAAAGGATAAATGCTGATGATATTGCTTTATAGAGCAGATAAAAAAAACGACGTTTTCATTTTTCACTTTTAGTTTTTCTTAGCATCAGAATATGGCTGAAGCGACAAACTTTGTGGAAAAGACGCTCGGAAAACGTCTGGATCAGGAGAATAACGAAGAATCGATCACAAAAGCTAAAGAATTCGTACCGATATATACTCCTCCGCCAAGACAGATACCGCAGTTCACCAGACCACAATTAGATACACCACAAGCAAGTGTCAAAATAGTAGAGAAAATTGTATATAGAAAACAGAGAATCCATGGATTTTTCAGGACACTGACTATCATAGCATTGCTGGTGATAGGATTTCTCATGCTCGGTGAATCGACAGGGATTATATCGCTTTCTGTAAATAGTTTCAAACTACACCAGATATTCCCGTTATTTATCATCTTCAGCACAATAATACTATGGAGCTATAAAGGGCTATTCGGTAAAATATTCTGACTTATACTTTTCCTAGTGGTATTTTGAGGTATATTTACGATTGGGATTTATACCTGACTCAATCCATCAAGCAAACGAAAATCAGGGGATATAATCCGTCAACAGATGGTAGGTACGGGAAATACTAGACTGTATCTCAAAACATTAATTGGGAATTCAGTTATAGAATGAACAGACAAAAATAGTTCAATCCAATCCGTATGGAATTCAGATAGAACTCTCATAATCTGATCGTGACATAATTACATCAGTTTCAGTGAGGATAACAATCGAAACGTTTTGCAGAAATATTCGAGCAAGATAGTACTAACAGTTCCCCAATCTATCATATTCGACCTTCTTTACATAAAGAATCTCCTGGGATTACATACGATTGATCTGAATGAGATTCAATGGAAGAAGCTCCAATTCCACGCAGGAATAGACGACATCACCATCAAAATAGGAAATGTACTCTCGGGAAATGCTATAGAGATACAAGCTCCTGCAGCAAATATACGTCTTGATATCCCTAAAGACGTAGGAGTTATAATGTATTACAAACAGTTCGTAGGAAAACTCACGGCACCTGATTTTGATACACTTTCAGGTCATTATTATCAATCAAAGAACATAAACACTGCAAAGGCCATAGTAAATATTTCTATCACTCTCGGAGTAGGAAATACAAGAATCAACTGGACAGAAGTTAAATAGCCATTTTACCGCTTCAAGCACCAAGGATATCAGCCAAGGATGCCTTCAAGCATTAGCATATGATATGAAAATAATCAGCAAGAATAGAAGAGCATATAGTGATTATCAGATCGACAAGGAATATGAGGTCTGAATTATTTTGAAGTGACACGAAGTAAAATCAATCAAAGCAAGTCATGTAAACATCAAAGATAGCATTGTGAGGTTAGACAATAAAGA
>CAYXBC010000030.1:0-15808 GCA_964463255.1 uncultured Candidatus Peribacteria bacterium
GAATCTCTGTGAAGTTTTCTCATCTGTTCGTATTCTTTGAGTTCAGTTTCTATTTTCAAAATTTTATATTTCAAATGCCTTTTCATGATCTCTGTATTGGTTTCTCCGATTCCTCTCATGGCTCATTTTCCACCACCTGCGTTACCTCCCTGTTTGGAAAGTTCCATTCCCATACCAAAAATTCTTGGTCCCATATGTCTGATGGCTGTCAGTTCGACTTGTAATCTTGCTTCCATGCTGGTCGCATGTTTATCGAATATTTTCAAGATTAGATCGACTCTGTCTCGGGCTTTTGCGCCGATTGGACGAAGTAATTCATTGAGATGATATATCTGGGATGGTTTGAGTACATTTCCGACAATCAGAAGGTTTGCGTCCAATCTCTGCATGTCCACCATAATTTCCTCTAATTTGCCTTTGCCGACATAGGTCTGGTAGTCCGGCTGATCCTTTTTTTGGAATTTTTTCAAAACGACTATCCCACCATAGGTAGTGAGTAGGTCTTCCAATTCTCTCATTCTATCCTCCAAAAGTTCTGGTGTGATATCTTTGGTTACGATATCGACGAGAAATACTCTCAGTTCTTGTTCTTTATCTTCCATATCTTTTTTATAAGGTAAATTATAGTGATGTATAGCGAAATGAGGCACATTCTCAATACTAATCCATAGGATAAAAAAAACGCAACCGAAATACGATTGCGTGAAAGATTGATCAATACATGACATTATTTACGTGATTTTTTTATGAAACTCTCCAATGATTTCCTGGTTTTTTGTTGGAGATAAAGCATTCCCCATGTAGATACCAGTGCGGTCGCCAGTGGCAGGTAGGAGAGGATATTATTGTCTCCATATCGGTAGACCAATACCATACAGAGTACGATACTTAGTATACTAGCAACGAAGCAGATTGTCATCCATACGCCTCTCATCTTGATTTTTCTTAATGTTTCCGTGTTCGTTTCTGTGTTCATATGTTGTATTTTTTATTTTGTATACTATACATATTTTTTTATATTTTGCAAATAGATAATCGGTTGAAAGTCAGACCATTAATAGTATATTCACATTCATACGTGATTTTTTTATACTATTAATTATTTTATCATCATGAATATACTCGCTATTGTCTTGATTGTCGTTGCTCTGGGGGCTTGATGAGCCTGAGGTTTCTATGGTTACAAAAAGTCACTTACTCAAAAAGCATTGGAATTCAAAAAAAAGATGGAAAAAGTAAAAGAAATTGAAGAGGAAATGTTGGAAATGGCAAAGAAAAAAGCTGATAAACTCCTTGAAGCTGCTGAAGAGAAAGCCCAAAAAATTGAAACTCAGAGGATGGAGAAAATGGAAGTCATCCAGAATAGATTGATTGCTAGGGAGGAAAAAATGGATGAAAAACTCGAAAAATTAGAACAAGAGAAAACGAAAATCACGGATAAACAGAAAGAGATGGATGCTATTATCTTACAGCAGGTCAATAAGATTGCAGAAATTGCTAAACTTACCAAGGATGAGGCCAGAGAACAATTATTCTCCAATGTGGAGAAAGAATATCAAAAAGACATGGTGATCTTTGTTGAGAAGCTCAAATCCATCACCAAGGAAGAGGCTGATAAGGAAGCAGCTATGATTGTCGCTCAGGCATTGCCGAGAGTCGCCGTCAATAGTGTAGATGAATTTACCACCAGAAGTATCGACCTTCCCAATGAAGATATCAAAGGAAAACTTATTGGAAGAGAATGAAGAAATATCTGATATTTTGAAAAGATGACGGGTGTGGAATTGATTGTAGATGATACGCCATTGATGGTCAGAGTTTCCTCTTTTGATAGTGAAAAGAGATATATCGCTGGAACTATGCTCCAGAAACTAATCAAGGATGGAAGGATAAATCCCTTCTATATAGAAAAGACCTATAATGAAGTCGTTGCTGATCTTCAAAATCTCCTTACAGAAAAAGGTAAAGAAGCTCTTGCAATGCTTAATATCCCCATGATGAAACCAGAACTTGTCAAAATGATTGGGCAATACTCTTTGAGATATAGTTATGGACAAAATCTTTGGACACATAGTATAGAAGTTGCTAAGATATCAGAAGCTATCGCAACCGAACTTTGACTCGATCCGATATTGGCCAAGAAAGCATGACTTTTCCATGATATTGGAAAAATTATAGCGACAACTTGACAGTCTCATGCGGTCATTGGAGCTGAAGTATTAAAAAAACTCGGTATGGATCCCGCAATCATTAATGCGGCTGAATCCCATCATTATGATGTACCGATAAATAATCCTATATCCTGGATTGTAGCGGCAGCTGATGCTATCTCAGCCTCTAGACCCGGTGCAAGGTTCAATACCAAAGACCTCTTCATCGAAAAGATGGGAGATCTCGAGAAACTTATCTATGAAATCCCAGGTATCGATAAAGTACATATTATGCAGGCAGGAAGAGAAATTATGGTGTATGTCAATCCTAAAGAGATTTCTGACAATGAGCTTGAGAAACTTCTCAAGACTATCGGTCAAAAAATTGAGGAGAAACTTGATTATCCTGGTATCATTAGGGTAACGGGTATCAGAGAGACTAAGATTATAGAATTCCTCAGATAATAGGTAATGAATGATGAATAATTAAAGATGGATAATGAAGGAAATTTATTTGCATGGACTATGATAACTCATGGTAATTTATACGTAATAGTTCATACATTATTCGTTCTTAATTTTTAATTATTAATTCGTTGAATGTATCCTTACCTCATCTTGTGGTGATCCAAATTTTATATGACTGGCATAGGTATTGTCGTTTCTTTTTTCGTCTTTGTGGCTATCGCCCGATATTTCACCAAAAGATACCATCAAAATTTCCGGAAATTCTTTTATCGGATACCTTTCTTGATTGTCATTACGTATTTCCTCTGATCATATGTGAGTTTTCTTTTCGATGTTGGGGTCTTTCCCACTAATTTTTCTCAATTACTTGTTCTCATTTCTCCTTATGGGTATAAGTTTCATTTCGTAGGTATCTTGATTGGTATGCTCATCACAATTACCGTCTTCATTAAGAAAATAGCAAGGATTGAAAATAGGAAAGTATGGGCTGATATCCTATTTTTTTCTTTCACCTTATCACTCATCCCTTTATGAATATTTCTGTTGATGGGCGATAATTTTATAGGTGCTACTACCACTTCCTGGTTGGGTATCAAATCACTCCATTCTGATAGCCAATGGAATAAATTCAATCTTGTCTATCCTATAGGTCTTTTCCTTTCCTTGGCTTCGCTTTTTGTGGTCATTGGTATCAAAATTCTGAAAAAGAAAAGATTCTGATATGGGATGCTTGGATTTTCATTCATTCTTATTGTCCTTAGTATCCTCCTTCTCTTGCAGCAATATCCTAGGCATGCGGTATTTTCTTTGGGAAGCGTGATATTTGATATCAAGCAATATTTTGCATGGATTCTTGCGCTTATCTGTTATATTACTCATAGGAAACGACAAAGAATCTCAAATCTCCAATAATGTGTTTACGGTATAGAGAAGCATCGATTCTTTATTTACCTCATAGAGCTTCTATCTCCTCTCTTATTCTTCCCATTTTATAATTTTTTGCTTGCCTATATATGAAGCTTTTTTTCCTCAAAGAACATAGCCTATACAAAATATTCAAGACTCTGGAGAGAGTACCTAACGGTAGAACGATCTATATCCATATAGATCCCGAACACTCTTTTTTTGATAATGAACGATGGGGTAAAGAGATCAAGGAATTACTCCAGAAAAAGAATTTGAATGCATTTTTTGTCACCAAGACCGAGAAATCGAAGTATTTTTTTTCGAGTATATGACTCCAGGTTCTTCATCAGGAGAAACATAAGATTGTCAAATATCTCAGATTAATCTTCGATTTTTTCTTCAATATCAAGAAATTTCATCTCCAGGTCTATACCAAGAAAAATTATATCTTCTATGCTGTCTTTGGGTTCGAGGTAATTTTTGTCGTACTCATTCTGATGCTTCTCTATTCACTTATTTTGCCAAGTACCCGTGTCAATATCATACCCACGACCCAGATAGAAAACGTTATCTATAATTTCCGCTATTTCCCATTTTCTGATACGGAGTTTGCTACGGACTCCAGATATCTCAATATCCCTTATTATACTTGATATATCGATTATAAATATGATATGACCATCAGTACTGCCAATATCAAATATATCCAGCAGCCCTCTCAGGGCACCATCGAGCTTATCAATAAGATGCCCAAAGATTATTCCTTCATCAAAGATACGAGATTTGTCACGGATGATGGACGTCAATTTATTGCTGTCAAGGATTTTCGCATCCTCCAATGAACGGAAAGTAATCCATGAAAAACGCTAGTATTTCTCAAGGCTATGGAACAGGATCTCCAATGAACATTGATGTGATCTAGATGAAATATAACTAAATCGACCAAACTCTATATTAAGAATATGACCAATAGTTATTATGCCCAGAATATCTACGGCCAGGTTATAGATGATTTCTCCTGAGGTAATCTCCAGTCTCAATGAGCTGTTTCTCTCAAAGATATCCAAATATTGTCGGGAAAGCTTGTCGATACGCTCTATAAGCAAAAGAGAAATATCGTGCTCGCCAATTTCAAAACACCGGATACTATGATACTTAATTTTGATTCCATGATATCTACACAGATCAATGATGTGCATATCAATAATTATCCTGGTGAAAAAACACCCTTACTCAAGTGATCTATCATTGCTCGTTTCAATTTCACCTATATCAAAAAATCGGATTTGTTTGCAGCAGTCGATGCGTATGTCAAACAGAGGCTCTATGATAAGATGAAGGTTTTTGTGCTTGATCCTTCTTCTATCGTATTCTTCAAGGGTATGAAGCAGGAGACCTGACATATTTTCATCATTCCCACCAAAGTCGATATTAAGCAATATTATGACTTTACCAAAGATATCAATAATATAGTATCTGATATGAAAGAGCGTATTGTTTGAATGACTGAGGAAAAAGCTAGAGAGGTTATCTTCTCCTATCCTGAAATATCTTCTTTCACTATCACCATCAGACCGCCTCGGTATACTACGGTCTCTAAGTTGAAATCCAGGATTACTATCTGAGTGAATGGAAAATCTATCAAATAGTCTTTATCGAAAAAATGGCCGTATCTCCTACTTCTAGGCGATAAACCGGCCATTTTTTTTAATCTATTACTATCTATTTTTTATCTATAGGAGATAATATAATAGATTTAGAATGGTAAATCATCATTTGATTCTTCTTTTTTGCTGCTACTTCCTTTGCTTTCGCTTCCTGCTCATTGTTCCAATCTTCGTCCCGTTACACTATTGAAGTATCTTCCTGGTTGTGTCTTGGATTCGTTAACTCTCGTGTTGAGATATACCGTGATAAGGTCGCCTTTTTTTATTCCATTGAGCAGTTCAATCTTATCTTTGAAAAAATCTACTGCTAATCCTCCTTTGTATTCCCTGTCGCTTTCTTCTTCCAATACGATTGTTTGTTTTTCTAATGCATTTGCTCCGATTGTTTCTTTGGGTCAAATGAATTTTACGGTTCCTGTGTACTGCATGATATAGTAATAACGAATAAAACAAATGTAAATATTGACCAAAATCAATGAATGCTCTTCTTTGACTCGCGATAAACATTGACTAAAATGTTTACAATACATTCATCGTGGTCGGATTTTATTTTTTTATTTCTTTTTTTCAAGCATAACTCTGATAATCCATATTGCTATTCCCAAGCTCAACATAATATCTGCTCCGTTGAAGATGGGAAAATTAAAGAGTCCGATATCGATAAAATCCCTCACTCATCCGTAGACGAATCTGTCTATAAGATTCCCTGCCGTACCAGCAATCAATACTCCCCCTATCACCCAACTGATTTGTTTTTTGACAAATAATCGTATAAATCCTCCAATTCCGAGTATGCTTATACTTATGATGATGACATAGGGGAGGGGTAATGATCGTGATATCCCCTTATTCAATACCGGAAGCACCCATTGAATATCATCCCAATATCTCAGATTATAGAAAATATGTTTGGATGCCATATCCACCCCTATCAAACATATTGTTAGTATCCGAAGTTTGATATGTTTCATTTTTTGGCGATGTGAAGCTAAATATTTGGTGATATTTTTTTGCACCATATTTTTTTATTCCAGTTTATTTTCTCCTAGTTTCTTGTGGTTCTTTATCTATTTCTTGCTCTTGTTCCTTGTTTTTGAGTCTTGAGTCCTTTCTTTCCTTAAATCTGATTACTATCGGTGTACCCATAAATCCAAAAAATTTTCTTATTGTATTTTCAAGCCGTCTTTTGAAAGCAAAATTCGCTCTTTCCTTGTGATTTACAAAAGCGATAAATGTCGGCGCATTGATATCTATCTGGGTAATATACAGGATTTTGCATGTTTTATTTCTTGGAAATCTCGGCGGTCTGCTGATAAATTCCTTGCCTATACAATCGTTTAGTTGGCTAGTATCTATCCTTTTTTCTGCTTCTTTCTTGATTTTTCCCAGTACCTCAAATATTTCTTTGATTCCCTTTTTGGTTTTGGCTGATATCGGGAATACTTGGATATATTTTGCGAAATCCATCACTGCTGCGGTTTTTGCTATGAGCATTTTCTGCTGTTTGGCATCAAGCAGATCTATCTTGTTGACACAAAGTATCATAGGTAATGCAAGATTATTGATTTCTTCGATCAAGGTCATATCCCTGTGTGAGATTCCTTCTACTCCATCTACGAGAAATAAGACGATAGGCCTTTTAAATTTTAGCATCTCGAGTGTTTTATCGAATGCTATCTTCTCTATGCCGTGGATATCTCATTTCTTTCTGATTCCTGCTGTATCATAGACGACATATTTTTTTCTTTCCATCGAAAATTCCCCTATGATATAGTCGCGAGTCGTTCCTGGAATGCTTTCCACTTTGGAAACTGTCTTTTTCATTAAGGTGTTGAGTAGGGTTGATTTCCCTGCATTGGGTTTCCCTATGATAGCCATATGGATCCTATTATCATTTTCATCTCTAGCAGGTAGAGCTTCTACCTCACCCTCTTTGGGCATATCTTTTAATAGTGCTACGTTGAGTATTTTTATGATGAGGTCTTTTACTTCTACTAAGTTTTTCTGTTTTTTGGCGCTGATACCTAGTACATGCTCGAATCCTAAGGCATAATATTCGTTTACAGCCAGGTCATAATCTTTTTCTTTGTGCTTGATATCTATCTTATTCACGATGAGAATTGTCTTGCTCTTTTTGTGTTTTTCGATGATATAGGAATAAATATGCTGTTCTTTGGCGGTAATCCCCACGCTGTCATCGATCACAAAAAGAATTAGGTCAGAATGATCAATAATCTGTTTGATGAGAACCTCTTCTTCCTTGAAATCGAAAAGTCCCGGACTATCAAAAAACATGACCTTACCGATGTCGTCGATCAATGTCTCATGTTGGATAATGTCTCTGGTGGTTCCTGGAATATCTGTTACTATCGCTCTAAATTGTCCGATAAGCCTATTGAAGAGCGTAGATTTTCCGACATTGGTCGAACCCACTAATCCTATGTTCATAAAGAATTAATTAATGATGAAAAATGCAAAATTAATGATGAATGATGATGGAAATGTTCTTTTATGGACTATTGTTGTGTAGCTGTTCTTATAGAAAAGGTCTGAAAAATCAATGCTAATGCTTGCTTATATTTGATAAATGATTACTACTTCGTTGATATATACTGTTTTATATTGTAATTTTTTTCTTATCTAATGATACTTCATACGCCCGTTCTCCTCAAAGAAGTCTGCTCGTTCCTTGATCCGGAAAGTAAGCTTATCGTCGATTGTACCTTGGGGCATGGTGGGCATACAATGGCAATGCTTTGATTGGCTCCAAAGGCGAAACTGATTGGTTTCGATGTGGACGAATTGATGATGAACAAAGCAAAAATACACATTAAGACTAGGGAATTGGAATCAGGAATCACTATGATTGATAGGATTGAATTCATCAGGTGAAATTATGCTGATATCGTTGCTGTACTGAATGGTAGAAAAGCTGATTTTATCCTCAATGACTTGGGAGTTAATTTGGAACATTTCAAAGCTGTGGAACGTGGCTTTAGCATCAGAGGGGTTGCACCATTGGATATGAGATTTGATACTTCCAAATGACCAACTGCCGCTGATATCCTCAAAACTTATACGACAGACCAACTTGTACATATATTTGAACAATATGCAGATTTTTCTTCCCCCAAAGCGCTTGAACTCGCTCAACATATCGTTATTACGAGAAAAAACCAACCGATTATCACTACCCAAGATTTTAAGGCTATCTTGAATGTATGTGGGCTTGGAGATAAGGCATGTACGGTGATATTTCAAGCATTAAGAATTGAAACAAATAAGGAGCTGGATAATCTCAAAATATTTCTTTCCCAGTTTCCAGAAACCCTCAATTCATCTTGAAGATGTATCATAATTACCTATCATAGTATCGAAGATAGGTTGGTCAAGCAAGCATTCAACACTCTGGTCGCTACATGAGATTATAGATTAGTCACCAAAAAACCTGTTATGCCAAATTATAAGGAAGTTGCAATCAATAGAGCTGCAAGAAGTGCTAAGATGAGGATAATAGAAAGACAGAAATAGATAAAAGCTCGCTTTGCTCGCGACAAACATTGATAAAAGCTTCGCGCTAAAAAATTGACAAAAAATAGTTATGGTATTTTTTTACCCTTTATTTACTTAGTTTTGAAGTATGAGAACATTTGCTTTCATTCCGGGTCAGGTAAATAAGGTATATACCTGAATCGTCACCAGATATAGGCATTATGATGGTGTCCGAGAACTTTTCAAGGTCGGAGGACTATCGTTATTTTTTTTCGTTTGTGCCTTTTTCTATCTCTATTTCGTTAATCTTTCTTCTACTCGCGGATATTTTCTTAAACAGGCAGATCAAAATATGGTAGCAATTAATTTTAAATATGAAATTCTCAAAACTAAGCTGCTCGATTACAAACAACAGAATTGGGATGCTGTCCAATCCACTACGTTCAAAAGAGATGTAGTCGATGTGAGTGCGGAAATTGTTGAACTACCCTTAAATATCCAATTATGATTTCTTTCTTCACAGCAACCGGTCAACTAATCATATGTTCTTTCACTATCTACCCCCTCACATATGATTCACCCCAATATCAAACAGAATATAGAGCTTTTGCAATGATTCTATAGGTTTTTGCATATCTGAAAATTCCTAGAAAAATATATTAGATCTCATGATATCTCTCCTCAAGCAGAAGATTTTCCTGTCCATACCTGAGATAAGAAAAAATTTGTCATGAAATGATCCATCGTTAAGAAGATATTGTCCGAGATATATTTGCATCCTGATAAAAAAAATATTTTCTGATATATGGTGGAGATCAATGCGTTCAAAGGGATTTTTTCTATCACTAGAGAGATGCTAGAGACACAAGTTGATTTTCAGTTATTTCTGCGTCATAGATTGAAAGAACAGTATGATACATTTGAGCAGATTATTAGATTTTTGAGGAATGCACTCAATCATATCGAAACAGCTGATGTAAAGATTACCTTGGATAATTTTATCAAACAAAAAGATTATCTTTCGAAAGAAAAACATATTTCCAAGATAGTTTTGGATATCAAATATGCCGATTATTTCATCGAACGGACAGGAAGCAAAGAGTATGGTTTGGATATAACTATAGATTTTCGTTCGCTCAAGGCGGGACAGAAGATATTTGATATTATCCCTTTGCACCAAACGTATTTGCTCGCCGAATTTTGCTTTAACCTTTCGGAGATTTATAGGGGTGTTGTGCAGAGAGCAGCAAAAAAAACATATCCGAGATCATCTAAACGCAATTAATCACACAACCCTATCTCATTATTTTTTGTAGCTACTATATATAGTATAAAAAAAATCCCCTAGGGGATTTTTTCTGTTACTATACTTTCTTGCTTTTTTTCTTTTCAGCTATCTTTATTGCCTTATCCATGAAGAGTATACCATCTAGGTGGTCTATCTCGTGCTGGATGATTACTGCGTTAAATTCCTTATATTTCTTGGTCTGTTTTTTTCCTTTTAGATCCAAGAATTCTACAGTGATGCCATGATGTCTCTTTACCATACCTGTAGAGTTTGGTAGTGAAATACATGCTTCTTCCCAGAGAATAATCTCTTTTGATTTTTCTATAATTTTGGGGTTTATCATAATTGTCTCCCCCAAAAATCTATCTTTGGTCTTTTTCTTCTCTCGCTGGCTGGTAGCTATGACTCTGATATTCTCACCGACTTGTGGAGCGGCCAATCCAACCCCTTTGTTCTGATACATCTGAACGATTAATTTGTGACAGAATACAATCAAATCCTGGGTAATCTCTTGGATTTCTTCTGAAATATTTCTTAGGATAGGATTATTCATTCCTGTCTGAATGCGTTTGACGGGATAACTCATGATTTAATTACTGATTAAATATTTGCCCGATTAGGGGTAGTGGATAACAAATCATTGATAATTAATCCGTATCTTAATTCAATGTCTTTTGTCTTGCTTAGGCCTCAAAACCACCCTTTCATTTATTCCTTGAAAATCTTCAGCAAATAATTACCATTTCCTACTGTAGTATTCAATCACGTACGAAAAACCCTTTGGGAATCTGTGGAGAGATGGCAGAGTGGTTGAATGCAGCTGCCTTGAAAGCAGCCGTTCGGGCAACCGGACCGTGGGTTCAAATCCCACTCTCTCCGCCATTTATCATTCTTACCATCTATGATAAAATTTAATCGTATAAATTACTTTAAGTTTTTTTTATCATTATGTTTTATTATTCTTTTTATTTTTGTCATTGCGAATGCTGCTCTCTTTGAAAATAACCAGCTGAATCTTGCTATAAATTCTAGCTTTATTCAAGGTGATGAAGGAGTCTCTTATGATATCAATCTAGATACTATCAATCTGGGTATAAATACTACCACTAACGGTATTATTCAATATACTGTTCAGACCTGAGATACTTTACTCAAAATAGCGGGTGTTTTCTGAACGACAGTATCCAGTATCCAAAATGAGAACAAAATCAATAATATAAATGTTTTACCTTGACAGGTGCTTAAGGTTTCTAACCAGGTCGATGGTATCGTCTATACGATCAAGGACAAGACCAATGTTGTCGTTTTTGCTAATATGTATAAACTCAATCCTCAGGATTTGATGACCCTAAACTACGTTCAGGATGAGACCGAAATATTCTCTCCATGACAGGAAGTCTTTATAAATATCACCAAGGAAAAGGCGATAGAACTCTGATTGCTTCAAGCACCTCCACCTATAGAGATTATTCCTAAATCTACTATCACGTATAGACCTACTATTAATAAGTCTGGTAAAGTACCGCCAAAATCCCAAATTAAAAAAAGTGCTCCCATCGTCTTGGATGATACCTCTGAAGATACTTCTGATGCGAGAGGTACTATTATCTCCCAATGGACGTATACCAAAAAAATTAAAAATGGATTTTATGCATGATATTGTACCTGGTATGCCGCTATTATCAGTCCAAATATCTTCCCATATACCGATGAATTAACACAAGATAGACCATTTGGTGGTGATGCACGGGAATGGTGTGGCAATGCAAAAAGGGCTGGATATAGAGTCGGTAGTAAACCTTCCGTAGGTGCATTGATTGTTTATAGTAAGTTAAGATCAAGTGCAGGCCATGTCGGAAAGGTTATCAATTATTATCCAGATAGTGGCAAAATGATTATCAGAGATATGAATTATCTAGGGAAATTTGTCGTCACTGAACGTTGGGAAGATGCCGATAATGGTAAGATAAGCTGTTATATCTATGGAAAATAACAATACCTATAAGCGTGTAAGTGAAAAACATGAATCCCAAAGCTTGAAGCCGTAATAAAGTTTGAGTTATCCGTTGAAAATCTATCATATATTTTTATAAGAGGTCTACTGTGCTATGTGCAGCAGACTTTTTTTTACTCTTAGTATATCCTTATGAGTTATTTTACCCAGAAAAGGCTCTACTCTCCTAATTTCTGATCAAGATCATATCCTCATTCTTCGTCCAATCACTATGGGCAGCCCAATAGGAAAAAGAAAGTACTTTTCCGATTGCTTGCGATATTTGCGCTTTTTGTTGTGGTCTTCGGATTCTGGTTCACGAGGAATATCCTTATTGGATTGCCGGATGTTAGCAAAATCAATGATATGATATTTAATGAAGCGACGCTCATAGAAGATAGAAATTGAGAGGTCTTATATAAATTATTCGAAGAGAATAGAGAATATGTTTCGTATTCAGGAATATCTTTGCATATGATCAATGCAATCGTAGCCCTCGAAGATCAACGTTATCGGGAACATAATGGTTTAGATGCTATGGGTATGCTTAGGGCAGCTATCAGCGCTGTTATCAATCCAGGGGCAAGAGTCCAGTGAGCATCAACTATTCCTCAACAGCTCATCAGGAATCTCTTATTGACCAAAGACAGAAAGATTACCAGAAAAATTAAAGAACTCCTTCTTACGAGTAAACTCAGTGGTGTCCTTGAAAAAATGATTCGTAAGGAAAATAAGAATCTCTCTTCCGCTCAGCTTCGTAAGGAAATGAAGGATAGAACGCTCGAACTTTATCTCAATTATATCTCATTTTGAAATAATGCATATGGAATCGAGGCTGCTTCTAAGACCTATTTTGATAAGTCTGCAAAGGATCTCACTGTGCTTGAGGCATCTATTCTCGCATCTATCCCCAAAGGACCTAGCTTATATAATCCCTATAAAAATAGGGAACTTGTTGTAGGATCCTTTACGGTCAAAGATAGATATAGTAATCCTGTCCTCTTTTCTGGGGATGTCCAAAAAATTGTCACTGATAAATTTTCTCAGATTCTTAATGTTGCAGATCTCTCCAATAAAAAGAGCAGTAATGCTGTCGTTAAATTTATCAATGGGATATGATCGTTTTCTATAACTATTTCATGAACGACCCTTGATGTAAAATATGTTAATGGAAGAAAAGATATTGCATTAAATAGAATGTATGAAGACGGATATATCACTGAACAAGAACTTAAGGATGCTGTCCTCCAGGGTATCGATTATGTATTCCGCAAAAATTCCTTCCCTATCAAAGCTCCTCATTTTGTCCAATGGGTGATTGAAGAATTAGAAAAGACGTATGGAACTGGTACTTTGAATAAATGATGATTCATCGTCAAAACGACCCTTGATACTAAAATCCAACAAGTAGCTGAGGAGGCTATCCTTGCAAATAATCCTATGCTCCAAGATAATGGAGCCAATAATAGCTCTATGATTTATCTTGATAGTAAGAATGGAGATGTTCTTGCTTATGTAGGGTCTATCGATTATTTTAATACTACTATCAAAGGACAGAACGATATGGTCAGAAGACCTAGGCAAACATGATCTTCCATCAAGCCGTTTATCTATGCTTTGGCATTGGAGAAGCTTCCCTTGACGCTCGATACTCCGATATTTGATATTCCATTCAAGATCTGAGCCGATCAACCAAATAATGCTGATGATAAATTCGAAGGCATGCTTCCTCTCAAGAAAGCGCTTGGACATAGTAGGAATATCCCTGCCGCCAAAGTCATCACTGCTCTTGGAGGTGAGGTTGTCGCTAAGCCGTTTCTCAAAAGTCTTGGGCTTAGCTGAATCTCAGATAATGTAGAATATGGATATCCTCTTGCTTTGGGAGCCGCTGAAGTCACTATGCTCGAATTTGCCAATGCATATACACATCTTACTACTTCTACTCCGGCAGTTATTAATCCGATTCTGGAGATTAGGTCAAGAGATGGATCTCTCCTGTATCAGAAAACCGGACAACACCTTCAGGCGCAAGTCATCAAGCCTGGTATTATTTCCCTTATTTGGAAGATACTCTCCGATCCTGCCAATAGGATACCATGATGGGAAAATAAATTCACCGTTTCTGGACTCAAATATGCGCTCAAGACCGGAACATCGAATGCTAAGACCGATAAGGGTAATCGTCCAAGGGATTGATGGTTGGCAGCATATACACCGAGCAAGGTTATGATTTTCCGAGCAGGTAATGCTGATGGAACCCCTATGAATAAAAATGCCTTTTGATGAACTATCCATGCCGCTCCTGTCAAACAGATATTCTCTCGATTAATGAAAAATAATTATATCGCTAATGAAACTATCCCTGAGGTAGATCTCACTGCTGTCTCTATCTCCAAAATTTCCGGAAAAGCTGCCGGCGCTTCCACCCCTGCAGACCTTACCATCAGTACGGTAAAATTCAAGGATTCTCCAGGTTTAGCTCCAGATGATTGAGTCAGCCCTATCACCTTCGATGGTATCTGTAATGGTGCTGTCAGTCCATATACGCTTCCTGGTGATGTGAAGAATGGTTACTTTATCACTCCTGTTACATTCATGCCTAATGGTATGGATCTTGAAGAGATTACTCAGCGATGGAAGGATTCTACTGCCTTTATGTCAGGAGGAGTTCCTGTTGTTCCTGTATCTTGAAAAGTTACCTATACATTCAATAATATTTTTGTCCAGACTCCTGTCCAGATGTGTCCAGGTAGAGAAGAAAGACCTGATACTAATATCCAGGTCCATCTCACTTCTCCTAGCAATACTACCACCATCTGATCATCATTTACCATCTCTTACAGTGTCAATGGTCCAAAAAACATTAGAAGAGTTCTCGTCTTCTTAGATAAACAACAGATCTGAATGTTCGAATATCCTCTTGGAGATACCAAGAGTATCACGGATACCAAACAAATCACCATTACCTGAACAGGATTCAAGAATGGTACGTATGCTTTGGATCTCGTAGCATTTGATTTTGCCGGTTTCTCCAATAAGACCAGTATATCCGTTATTTATGCTGCTGGTGCTTCCAACACTCCTGTTATTCCTGCAGCGGATACTTCAGCGCCAAAAATTGTGATATCTGCGATCAAAGTCAGTAAAAATGCGGATGGAACCTTTACAGTTATTTTGCCGTTGGATGATGCTTCCAATATAACAGGTAACATCACCAGAAATGGTGTCCAGTTGTATCAATTTGGTAAAGGAGCCAAGACTGCCGATTTCGGTATCGATGTATTAGGTCCTATTGTTGTAACGGCTACAGATACTGCTGGTAATGTCCTTAATCAAACTATTGATCTTAGTGTATATCTTGCTCATTAAAAACTAATATATCTGATTATAAAAAAAGAGGCGATTGTCTCTTTTTTTCTTGTTTTCTTTATTTGCTAGGGATATGACAGACAACGTTTGCTGCTGGTGCGATGTCCGCTTATAGGCGGATAGTGTATAGCAGATGTTAGATGACCGAGGCAATCCGAGGGTATGTATCCTCAATTTGGATTGACTCAACCGCTATATCGCAGGAGCCCATCTAAAATATAGTTACCAACCAAATAAGTCTCTTGTCCACGAAAGTGGGGAAATATAATGAAGAATTATTGTATTGGTAACTACATATGCTTCAATCAAAAATTAAATTGGATTTTTGAAGGAGCATATGAGAAAAATTAAATTAAAATTATTCTTCTTCATAATAATAGCTGTAATCAATCCCTTTCATAAAAATATCTCTATCATGTATCTTGTCAGTCAATGCACCTTTTATCAAATGTTTGATTTTTGCATCATTTCTTAC
>CAYXBC010000031.1:0-19048 GCA_964463255.1 uncultured Candidatus Peribacteria bacterium
AAAGCTACCCTCAGTTCGGATTGTAGTCTGGAATTCGACTACATGAAGTTGGAATTGCTAGTAATGGCGAATCAGCCATGTCGCCGTGAATATGTCCCTGTTCCTTGCACTCACCGCCCGTCAAACCATGGGAGTTGGGGCTCTTTAAAGATTCGCCATGCGGATTAAGGAGAGAACCGATGACTGGGGTTAAGTCGTAACAAGGCATCCCTACCGGAAGGTGGGGATAGACCACCATTCTAACCTATAATAAAACTTAATTACCTACCCGACCATGTCTTTATCTCTTTTTGATACTATTATACTCTTCGAGTATATATGAAAAAAACTACCTTAGCCGGGTAGTTTTTTCAGTTATGTTTTTTTTGCTTTTCTTTTTATGTTATTTGATTTTGTCTAATCTTAGAAAATATATATTTATATTTTTTTCTTGTTTGTTTCTATTTCCTTAATCCACTTTCTTGTTTGTTTTTTGGTTTTAAAACGAATTATTTTGTTTTCAAATCCGATTATCGCATCTTCTATTTCTTGCCTCTCTTCGCGTGTCCGCATTACTTTCAAATATTTCAGATCTAATTTTTCAATACATCCTTCTGCCATTTCTGCTCTAGTTGATCCACGGTGTTGTCGTCGTCTTTTTATTCCACCCAAGATTGCATTATATCATGAATAATCTAGATAAAGTATTTTATCTGCTTTTTCTAATCTACTTTTTGCTGCGGGATGTATATATCATTCCATAATCCATTTTTTTTGCTTCATTGCGTGTTCTAGTTTTTCCTCTACAATTTTTTCATCCACTTCTGTTCGGTTTTTTTCTCGTACAAACTTGTCATAGTGAATAATTGGAATCTCTAATATATTGGATAATATTCTTGCTATTGTAGTTTTTCCTGTACCACTAATTCCTATAATTACTATTTTATTGATATCCATTGTTTGTTTATTTTATAAAATTTTCTTCTTTCTTTTTGTATATTATATCTGATTGAAAAGTAAGATAAGTCATTAGAAAAAATGCGATAATAACTAGTGGTATTGTTATGTAGCTGAGGTTATACTGTAAACTGATATTATAGATGCTGTGGAGTCAGAAGCCTCCAATGATACCTAGGATTACCGGTATAATTATGCTGTTGGTTCTCTTGGTCTTTATCATAATGAATGCTATTAGACCTGTAGAGACGATATGGATCAATGTACTCACTAATCCTCTACCGATGAGTAAATTGCTAATGTTTACGGTTTCGCTATTGATCATACTGTTTCCTATATAGAGGATATTCTCTACTGCACTAAATCATAATCCTATCAAGATACAAAAGAATATCAGATTATTTTCATTGGGTTCTTTCTCTGCTAATTGCATATTATTGCCTGCACTATATTTCATATACTCCTCTGCATATGCGGAAACCAGATAATAGAGAATCAATGCGTTCATTCCGATTATCAATCAGCCGTATGCGAGTGTTATAAAAAATAGTGATCAGATAAGAAGTATTTGGGCAATCCTTTTGTATCGATTTCTGAATAGTATGGTTATGAGTAGAGCAAATATCGTACAATATCCCACAAAAATCGATAGGCTTCTCGTATCTATGTTATTGGTTAATGCGAAATCTATTTGTCCGATATATCCTAATAGGTAGGTATATGCGAAGAGTGATCCTACGATGATGATAGCGAGTCCGAATACTTTTAAGGTCATTCAGATTCTGATTTTCTTTTGCGAAAAAATTGTATTTATGATCCGGATTCGTACATATACCAAGAGTATGCTGGTGATGATTGGCCGTACTAAAGACACGATGAATGACTAAGTGATAAAATCATTATACGATGAATTGACTGAGATATTCTTTGATAGTTTCGGAGGATTGTTCGTTACAGATGATAAACAGCTCTTGTGCGGTTGCACCTTTGCTCATGATACATTTGATGCCGCTTGGAGTGGTATATGAAACTTTGAAATGA
This sequence comes from uncultured Candidatus Peribacteria bacterium, assembly GCA_964463255.1. GTDB lineage: Bacteria > Patescibacteriota > Gracilibacteria > Absconditabacterales > Absconditicoccaceae > CAJBLF01. The sequence goes on from CAYXBC010000031.1 coordinate 1,978, forward strand.
AATTCCGAAGATCATTTCTGCTGTCTGGATATCCTTCCAGGTATTATTCTAGAAATCAGCGGCTGTTTTTCAATCTCTAAAAGCAGTTTATGAAATTCCGGTAGGATATGATGTACGGTTTTTGTTTTGGAAAATTTGCTCTGCATATATACCTATTGATATAAAATTTTCTGTGATTTGCCTGCGGCGTAATTGATCATTTACTCGCTTTGCTCCTGTAATTATTTATTACTATGAATGACAAACTAAGTTTGCATTATAGATAAAATCCCAATTGCTCTTTATTCTATTAGTTTTGTTCGTATGAAACTTTGAGACTTGTTATGACGTGCTGATCTTAGGGAAAAGTTCGTCCTTCAGAAATTCCTTTGCACGTTTTTGCACTGTTCGAGAGAAGCTTTGCGGATGGATATGGATAAAGAGATTTCTGAGGAGATTATACAAAAAACGCTTATCGCTTACAAGTCCTATGTGGAAGATAAAAGACCGCTGGAATATATTTTGGGGCATGTTGATTTTTTTGGCAGGGAATTTTTTGTCAATGAAGCGACGTTGATTCCTAGGCCTGAGACGGAATATATGATTACTGCAGTGACGGAATATATACAGGGACCAGAGAATAGGGACCAGGGACCAGAGAATAGGGACCAGGGAAGAGGAACCGGGGACCAGGGAAGAGGAACCAGGGACCAGGGAATAGGGAATAGGAATGAGGAGAAAGGAATGAATACTATCCTTTTGGATATTTGAACGGGGTGTGGGGTGTTGTGAATATCAGTTCTGTTGCAGAATCCTCATTATTTTGCTCAAGCTATTTTGACCGATTATTTTGCTAATGCGCTGGAAGTTGCTAAAAAAAACTATGAAACCTATAAATGAGCAATCCTTCCTACTACCTTACCGGTTTCTTTTTTGCAATCAGACTTGTTGCAATTTATGGAGAATTGAGCGTTGAACTTGGAAAATTCTCATGTAGTTCTTGTAGCTAATTTGCCCTATATCCCTGAAGCGACTTTTGAAGCGAATGTTTCTGATAATGTGAAAAAATGGGAGCCAAAACCGGCTTTTGTGGGTGGAGAGGATGGGTTGGTGTATTATAAGAAAATGTTGGATCAGATACTCCAACTTCAAGGGACAAGGGACCAGGGACCAGAGAATGGGGATAATAAGATATTCCCAAAGATTCATGGTTCTATTACGTGTTTTTTGGAGATGATGACGTGGCAAGTAGATATTTTGCGTCAATTATATGGTCAATCTTTCGTCTTCGAGGAAGTGAAGACATTTCATTTCAATATTAGAATCGTCAAAACATCTCTTCTCTAGTTTTTTCTCTCTTTTTTTCCATATCTTGACTTTTCTTATAAAAAATGTATATATACTATCACACATAAACAAAAAATCATCTATATGAATACAAAAGAAAAGACTTGGGTTGAGCTCTTGAGTGGAGTTCCCCTGTTTGTAAAAGTATTGGAGGTACTGAAATCTCAAGTTTTCCTGGACTCTGATGAACTGCTCTCTGAAGGTGATACTATTGTCGGAATCATGTCTCCTTTGGAAAGAGCTTGTTTTACGGTCTTGAAATCCTCGGGAAATGATGCATTATCTGCATTAGACAGCTGTCCTCACGATAAGCCAGGATCGAGATGTGTTGATTTCGATGAAGGAGATCCTCTCTTTTGTCCGTATATCAATCAACCTCATTGTCCCCATTTCGCGGAGCTCAAAGTAATCAAGGCAGACGCTGCTCGAAATGAAAAGCTTTTTGCATTTCTGTCTTCATTGATTCAGTCTCGTTTACAGACAAGAAGTCGTAATATCTCTGTCCTTCATCTGAATAAAGACTTCAGGATTTCTACTCCCGAAGAGATAGATGCTCCTGATACGATTGAAATGTTCGAAAGTTTCTCTCTCTATTCATCTGAGGATTTGCTCGATATCTCGTTGAAGGGGACATTCCTGGAATCTATTCTGAGCATCGTGCTTGCTAAAAAATTTACCTATGAAAAACAGCGCATCACGAAAAATGATATCGCTATCCGTGATATGAGTATTTTCGAAAAGGCTTTGCAGACTCTTCTTACTACTGTCAGAGAAGATCTGAAAACAAAACAATCGGAATTTCTTAAACTCATGGATGGTATCGATATCGCTGAAGCACTTTTTGATCTCGTATTGACTGGCAATGATCCTTTGGAACGTATTTCATCGCAATTAGAAGTCTTCTCCCAGAAAATTCCGCTTCTGGAAGCACAGGAAGAATATTTGAATACTTTCTTCTGGATGGTCGTCAAATCCAATATGTCTCAGGAACAGATTAAAACACACACTTGTACTGGATTTCGTGGATCAAAAATCGTGGTATCCGACCTACCATCAGTTACTGTTATGATGATATCAATCGGTTTGTAATTGATATCACCTTGGATTCTTTGTATGTGAAATTATGCTTATTACTGCCATGTTTTTCGTGGCGGTTTTTTTTTATGAACAAAATATTAGTTTCCTTCTATCTTTCTGGTAAAATAGCTTTCTTTATTTTCGAAGGTGACATATAATGCTACTGGTTTTTCCATAACTTCTGTCATTTTTTCTTCGATATATCTCATATGTTCTTGATTATTGAAAATAAGCTGCGCCACCTTGCTAATGGTGATGAGATATACGCCGTCGCTTGTAATCTTATTTATGATGAGTGAGTCTCTGAGCGTATTTTTTATCGATGCTTTATCTATTTTTTGCATCAGTTGGGAGAGGATATCTTCGAATGTCTTTTCTTGTATTTCCATACCTCTTTAGGGAATAGCTAAATCTTTGCTGTCTCTCTTTGCAGATGTTTATGAATCGCCACTTTGTAGATGATGGTAGGGTATGGGTAATACCTTATATTTCCTATGATATCGGTGAATGTCTCGGAAGCTTTGCTTGCGAATGCAATATCCTCAAGAAAGATCTGATCGATATACATCAGTGTCTGTTTTGCAAAACTATTGAGATCTATCCCTTGATTGTGGATATCATCTACTTTCTCAAACAGTGTTTTAGGGTCTCCCGTTTGCAACAGTACAAGAAAATCCTTGATTAAGGTTTCGGAGGCTACACCCAAGAATTTGGTGATATGTTCTTCGTCGATATTTCCCAAAACACTCACTTGGTCTATATATTTCACTGCATCGCGTACACATCATTCTGATATCTTTGAGATTAATGTTATCGCTTCATCACTAGAATTCAGTTCTTCTTTTTCACAAATCCATTTGAGAAACTGAGCGATCTCTTTCTTGTCCACTTTTTTGAAATTGAATACCTGACAACGGGAGATGATGGTTTCCGGCACCTTCTGAATTTCCGTAGTCGCCAATATAAAACACACATTATCTCTTGGTTCTTCTATGGTTTTGAGGAGTGCATTAAATGCTCATTTGCTCAGCATATGTACCTCATCTATTACGTAGATTTTCTTTTTCAGATTTGTTGGGGGATATGCTGCTCTGTCTAGAATTTCTTCTCTGATGTTATCCACTCCTGTATGTGATGCAGCATCAATCTCTACGTAATCCAGGGTCTTGCCTTCATTGATGGTTTGGCAATTGAAACATTTGTTGCAGGGATTCCCGTCCTGCAGATCTAGACAATTGATTGCTTTTGCTAAGATTCTCGCTGCAGTTGTTTTTCCTGTTCCTCTCGGTCAGAACAAAAGATAGTTATGATGCATCTGTTTGTGTGTGCTCATCTGTGCCTTGAGTATCTCTGTGATATGTGTCTGTCCTATAATGGTATCGAAGGTCTGGGGGCGATATTTGTTGGCTAATGACATGTGCGGATCAAATAATTAAAGTGTATTATTTACTATATTTTTTTTCTACTTCTTGATAAATGATATCGGAGAGTCCTTGTATTGTTTCTTTTAATTTTTCCCGATCTTCTCATCTAGTCATTATGTTAAGGATATATGGATGGTCTTTGAAATATACTATACCTCAATCATGTAATTGTTTCTGTTCTTTGCCATCTTTTCATATGATTCATCTTTCACCGAATTTATGAGAAATCATTATATTTGTAGGTATATTAGCTCTTAAGCCAGAATTGAATTCTGTAAAGCTCATCAATTCTAGTGCTCGCTCAGAATGTGCTTTGTTTAGATATGAAGCATTGAATAATACCCTGAAAAATGTCGCACCATCTTTTATCCTAATATTATTATCAAATGATCATTCGATAAGTTCTGGATATCCCATTCATAGATCGTAAAATGTAGCTTTGATATTTTCTATGCTTATATTGTCTCGTAGCATATAGGCTGCAGTATTGCTTGAATACCTTATCATATATTCCAATAATTCCTTGATGGTGTATTCTTTTCCATCTTCTAACTCTTTCAATGAGGCAATATTTTGGTTATAGAGCGTGTCTCTTTCGTTTTTTTGATAGAGCAATTTTTCGCTCAATAATCCTTTTTCGGATTCTGCTTTTTTGAGGTATGCTATCAAAACCGGAATTTTCATCTGACTTGCTGGAGAAAAATATTCTTTTTCATTTATACCTATCCAATCACCATTATTTAGGGCTCTGTAGTATACAGAGATATTTTCTGCGTCTCATTTGGATATTCTTTGATTTATATATTTCTCGATGATGGATTTCATATCAATCTCTTTCTCTTCCATCAACTCTGTTCATTCACTGTATTTGATGATAGGATTGAGCAGGGAATATTTTCATCAAAGACTATCAATGATCATGTTTTCATGAAAAATACCTCACAATATCACTATTGTCATGATGCATCATAGTATAATGCCTTTATATACACTTTTATTTTTTGCATATGATTTCATCTTGGTATCTGGAACTAAGTAAAATGTATACACTATCTTGATGATAGTCTATATCTATTTCTCAAAATTTTTCAATCACAAAAAATAACTATTATCTTTTTATCTTTATAATATTATTTATTAATCTTTTTTGTATGATTTCTTTCCTCAAAAATCTTTTTTTGCTCCAAAATCCTTTTTTCAGAACTGTTTTTTTTCTCCATAAGTTCCTTTCCCTGTGTATCATTTTTTCTCTCAAAAGCTTTTTTCCGTAGCAAATTCCCTTTTAGGGTATGATCATCATTCTCTTTTTGGATATGATGGTCTAGAGGCAGAAGCCCCTGTTCCTCATCTTGGAGAAAACTCTCTTCTTGGTCATCTCTCTCCCTCTCTTGAAGGTGTGTATGGTCTTCCGTTACCTCCAGATTCTTTGTAGTCTCTCCTTGGTCATCTCTCCCCTCAACCATCGCTTTCTTTTGCTCTATTGATGATTGCCTTTTTGCCGTTGATGGTTTTGTTGGCGAATCATTTGGTGATGATCTCTGCGTTGGTTGGTGATACGGTGATGAAAGAAAAATCATCCATCATCTTTAAATCATCGATATCTCTTCCTTGGACTCCAGATTCTTTGGTAATCATTTCCAGGAGTGAACGTCCGGTATATCCTTCTTTTCTTCCAAGTGCTACAAATAATCTTGTTTGTCCTTTTTGTCCTCATCCGCTAGCAAATCTCGTCTCTCTTCCTTGTTCTGCGATAGTGCGATATTTGGATTGATCGAAGTCGCTTTCGTAATGCATCTTCAATAATGCTGCTACAACATCGCGAGGATCAGTGTTTTCCACTAGACGATCCGCTATCTCTACATAATTTTTGTGGCTTTCTTTCTCGAGGACTCCTTTGATACTTTCATATAATCTGTCCTTTTTCTTTTCTATCACGCCTTTGATATCTGGTATGACACCTTTTTTGATGTCCACCTTATTTACCTTTTTGATATACGACATCTTGCTGTATTCTTTGGGTGTGATGAAGGTGATCGCTGCTCCTGTTTTGCCTGCTCTTCCTGTCCTCCCTATCCTGTGCGTATATCTTTCGGCATTTTGCGGTATCGCATAATTTATCACATGTGAGACATCATTTACATCAATTCCTCTCGCTGCGATATCGGTTGCCACTAGTATATTCACTTTTTTGTCTTTGAAACGTTGAAGAAAATGCTCTCTCTGTTTTTGTGCTAAATCGCCGTGAAGGCCTTCTGCGCTATATCCTTCATCATTTAATCTCGCAACCAATTCATCGACATCAGCTTTGGTGTGGCAAAATATGATTCCATAAAAATTTTGTTCGGTATCCATAATTCTACGAAGCAATTCGAATTTGTCTCTTTCCTGCACTTCAAAATATGCTTGTTCGGTGTTTTCTCCTGTGGTATCTGTATTTTCTGTTTCGATTAATTCATACTCACCGATATATTTTTTTGCTATCTTTAGAATGTCTTTGGACATCGTCGCTGAAAATAATAATACTTTCTTTTCCGGATTTGTCCCTTTGAATATTGTTTCGATATCTTCGATAAATCCCATATCTAGCATTTCATCCGCTTCGTCGAGGATAAAATATGAGATATTTGTCAGATCCAATGTCTTCCTATTTAAATGATCCATGATCCTTCCTGGTGTCCCTACGAGAATGTCTATCCCTCTTTTGAGCGCTCTGTGTTGGATTTCATACGATTGCTTTCCATAAATAGCCATCACTTTGAGTCCTTTATTGCCTTGGAGAGAATCGATCTCCTCTGCAATCTGTGTCGCGAGCTCTCTGGTTGGTGCGAGAATAAGCGCTTGTACTTTGTTGCCTGGAGTAAGTTTCTCTATCAAAGGAATACCGAATGCTGCAGTCTTTCCTGTACCGGTTGCTGCTTGTCCTATGACGTTTTTTTCTCCTTTGAGCAAGAGTGGAATCACTTTTGCTTGGATTGGAGATGGGGTGACAAATCATTTTTTTGTCAATGCCGCTAATGTCTTTTCTCAGATTCAAAGGTCTTGGAATGTAGTCATTTGTTTTTTAAAAAATATAGTAAAAAGATTACTTACATTGCGAATTGCGAATTTGCACTATCGCTGTTTTTATATAATAAAAAAAGCTCTCATGTTACTTCATGTCCTACTCACGGAACGTGAGCATGTATATCTATCAATACACTCTTGAATTATCCTAGAGTGTACGCTAGTAGGACAGATGAAGAGTGAGAACGCTTTCGTTCTTTGCGCTGAAGTTTGAAATAACTGTCTATAGAGTAAGGATATCCTTTGAAATTACAATGGAGACTTTAATTTCTTTGTTATTGCAAATTCTATCTGATTTGTTATTATGTTTTCTGAATACATAAAAAGAGATAAATATTTCGTGATAAAAGGCTTTTGGCCCATAAAAGTTCGCATATACGAACGATAAAATATGTAGTAATTCACCGTTTTATCATTTAAGCGTTAAGATTATGGATTTGACATCACATCGCCAACACATGGACAAGGCTATCCAATTCTTCATCGGAGAGCTCAAAGCATTACATGTCGGAAGAGCTTCTGCCGGTCTTGTAGAGAATATCACTGTGGAGACATCGTATGGTGCCATGAAGATCCCTCAAGTCGCTCATGTGACTATCATGGATGCTCAGACCATCAAAATTGAACCTCGGGATAAAAATCAATTGAAGCACGTCGAAAAAGCTATCTATGATGCGAATTCTTGATTGGCTCCACAAAATGAAGGGACCTATGTATTGGTCAGAGTCCCTGCATTGACACAAGAGAGAAGACACGATATCACTAAGCAGGTCAAGGCTATGGGAGAGGAGGTCAAAGGCCGCATAAGATTGGCTAGGCAAGAAGCAATGAAGGCAACCAAGGCTATTTTTGATGCCAAAGAGATTGGCGAAGACGAACATCAGAGAAATGAGAAAGAGATTGATGCTATGGTCAAGTCTATGAATGAAAAAGTAGATGATCTCGTCAAAAATAAATCTGATGAGGTAATGACTATATAACCTATATTAATTTAGAATTTAGGATAATGGAATTTAGAAGTAAGAAATATTTTATCATATAAAGTTTTTGTTATGCTGTGAATGTTGTTTACTGAGATCTTGTATCGTCCGATTTTCAATATCTTGACTATATTTCTCACTATCTTTGGTGGTAATCTCGGTATTGCCGTAATTCTCCTTACTATCACTATCAGGGCTCTGATGATCAAACAGACGCTTGCGTGAAATGATATGCAGAAAGGTATGGGAGCACTTCAACCTAAACTCAATGAAATCCAAGAAAAATATAAAGATGATCCCAAAAAATTGTCTGAAGAGACCATGAAAGTCTTCAAAACCGATGGAAAAGGCGCGTTCAAATGATGTCTCATGATGCTTATCCAGATACCTGTCTTTATCGGACTCTATCGGGTGATCAAAGATATGGCAGCTGCTTCTATACCACAAGGGTGGCTCTATAGTTTTTTTACCGGTTTCGGTGCTCGTTTCATTCAATCTGATGCGCTTACTAGCTGAGTCATCAATACTCATTTCCTCGGTATGGATCTTTTGTCTACCAAAAATATCGTTCTTGCTATCATCGCTGCGATTTTCACCTATCTGCAAACTAAGCTCACTACCATAGCTAAGCCAGCAACCCCTAATGTTCCAGGTCAGAATGTTCCTGATATGGGCAAGATGATGTGAGGTATGAATATCTTTCTCGTCCTCATGATGTGATCGTTTGTTTATAGTATGCAGGCATGAGTCGGTATCTATATCGTTACTACTACTATCTTCAGTGTTGCACAGATGGGACGACAATATAAGGCATTACTCAGGGCCGAATGGTTGGCTTGGATTAGTAAAGGAAAAGGTGTCGTTGTCCACAATCCACATCATAAATAAATGAATAAATAATGAATAATTACTAATTACTAATGAAAGATTTGTTTTGTTTATGAATTATGGTAAATCATCATAGTTCATCATTATGCAATTCATGTATTTTTCATTTTATATTATTAGTTGGATTCATGATATTCAAACAGATCGTACTTTTTCTTCTCTTGTTGTTCGTGATTTTTTTTGCTGTCTGAATAGTCTATGAATTAGTCTTGTTTATGTTTACGAAGCCGACCTCAGCTATGTATGTCCCCTCGTTTGATAGGCATATTAAGCTTATGCAAAATCATCTGCATCTTATTCGCTGAAAAAAGCTTGTAGATTTATGATGCGGTGATGGGAAGGCTATGAGATTTTTTGCTAAAGAATTCGGCTTGCAATGTGATGGATATGAACTCCAATTCTATCCTTATCGATATGGAAAACTGATTAATTGGATTTTATGATATCCTCACGTACATCTTTATCGTAAAGATTTTTCTCAGGCTAATATCAAACATTATGATTATATCTATGTCTACCTTCTTCCTCAACAGATGGCTGAGATTGAACCATGGATTTTCCAACATATGAACGCTCATACAATTATCATTTCCAATTCATTCCAATTCAAAATCCATCAGCCCTATGAGGTTATTAAGGATGCAAAGGGCAAGCCTAGTATTTTTTTATATAAAAAATAATATCCTATGAAGGTATCACAAAAACATTGGTTCTTGATAGGAAAAATATGTGTCATTATAGCTATGCTCCTTCTTTGATGGCGGATGTATGATAAGCTCCCGCTTCAGGTGCCTAGTCATCGGAATGCTACCTGAGAGGTTAATGGCTATAGTTCTAGACTTGCGAGCATCCTTATACTTCCTTGTATATCTCTCTTCCTTTTGGTCTTATTTTTCTTTATTCCCCAATTGGATCCCAAGAAGGCTAGATATAAAGAATTTTCTACTCCATGGGAATGGATGCAGATGATTATCCTTTTGTTTTTTGCTTATTTTTATGCAATTATTTTCTATATCATCCTGCATCCAGGCATATCTATTATCCCCTTTATGTCTTGAGGAATCGGTGTATTATTCCTCGTGCTTTGAATAACTATGAGACATATCAAGAGCAATTATTTCGTAGGCATTAGGACGCCTTGGACTTTGGCTAATGAGGAGGTTTGGAATAAAACTCATATACTCTGAGGATGGACTTTTGGTGGTGCATGACTTCTGTGTATCGTCGCTGCTTTTCTGTGAGTAGCTATATTCCCGATATTCTTGTCGGCAATTATGATATGAGCTATCGTTCCCGTGGTTTATTCGTATGTCATCTATAGAAATATCGGGAAATAGTGCTAAGTATCTTTTTTTTTACGAAAACATAGCCCTTCTTTCGAAAGACTATGTTTTTTTGGTTATTTTGGTTTCTTATATTTTTTCTTCTTGAGCGAATTCCTTTCCGTTGAGTGTCTTTGTAAAGACTATCCCATGATTGACTAGGTCTCCTTTTTTCTGATCAGGATATTCTACGAGCTTTGCCGTTACTTTTGCGGTAAGTGGTTTGGTCACTGTCGGTTCGAAGACTAGATAGAGTATGATATTTCCTTCTATCTCCTTATTTCCCATACTTAGCATCTTTCCGAGTCTTACATCTTCAAACGCAAGTGCAGGTCCTACGGCTTTCACCCATCACTTCTCTGTTGTTTTTGGCTTTCTATGGAGTTCAAGCGATACAGTCTTATGTTCTTTCAATTCTTTCCGCATCATCTCTATCGGCATTTTCGATTCGTTCTTTATCATCCGTTCTACAAGTTCTGCCTCTGTCTTATCTTCGACAAGGAATTCATTGTCTTTGAGTTCGATGGTCTCTGCATCGACGAATCTCTCGTGTGGGATATCCAAATTCTTTACAAGCTCTTCTTGAGTCTCTTCAATGCCTGTGTTCTCTTTTTTTTGATCAGGTTGCGTTGCTTGTTTATTGATGTCGGTCATTTTTTAGGGATATGAAATAAATATTCATATTTTTATTATACATAATTTATGTATAATGTCAACTAAAAAAATCATCTATTTTTTTTCATATTATTTTAAACTCTACTTACACAGATTCTGATGATTATCGCTCATATATTCCTTATTACGAGATGATAAAACATACTATTTTTACTATGGTGTTTTTGGGGGTATTTCTTTTGCTTATTGTAGATTTATGCTAGTTCTAGGAAAATTACTGAAGCTATACCCAGACCTATTCCTATGAGCTGCATTGGCGTCAATGCCTCCTTGAAATAGAGCCAGCTGACTATCGCTAAGGTGATGATATTGAAGATTACTAGCATGGTCGAAGCGACTGCAATGTTTTTATATCTATAACTTAATGATAAAAATACCATTGCTACCAGATAGATTGCAAGTCAGATTGCAAATATTATCTTTTCATTAGTGATTACCCATTTCTTCATAAAGATATCTCAGACGGTGAGGATACATCCCCCGATGATCAAGAGAATGATAGGGATATGCTGCTTCATGGTCATTTCTCTCAAATTAAATTATAGGATTTATCTATACCCCTATCGTCACTCTCTGAGTTCTGAAACTATACATAGTGACATTACCGGTGATACCGTATTTTTGTTTGATGAGTGAAAGTGCGGTTTTGATGTCGTTGACGCCTTTGGTATTTGGTAGGATTGCTCAAGATTTTTTCGTTTCATTGTTTACGAGGAAGATGCCGTAGTCTTTTGTCGGGAGTGTCAGCGCTTTATTGATATCCTGCTCTTGGAAATAGGAATCTATGATATCTATCACTATGGTCTTTGTTGTATGGTCGTGGGTAGCGAGCAGACCGTTGTAGATGAGGTCAGTGAGTTGGTTGATTGTCTTATCTGTCTCTACGGTTCCATGAGAAGCGAGAATTTTCCCGTTTACGTCGAAGAGTGAAAAGAATAATCCTTTTTTTTCTTCTGGTTTGCAATGCTTGGCAAGCTCCGCTTTGATCTGTTCTAACATACGTAATGACTACTGATAAAACGATGAAATGCTACCTTTCGATGAAGGGGTAGTTATCTCTATAAAAGTACTCAAACAAGGTGGAAATGCAAGCGTTTGCTTGTTGGCACTCGATGGAATCACCTTGACAAGCCTTGCTTTTATGCTTGTCACTTTATTCTGTTTCGGTGTGTTCTTGTTGCTCTTTTTCTCTTTTATTGACACTTTTATACTATTCTCTATTAGTATTGACTTATTGTTTCTTATATTTATAACTTTTTCATATAAAAACAAAAGATTTAGCTTATGCTATTTTTTATTTTATCATCATCATATGAATCATTTAGGAAAAAAGATTATCGTTCTCGGTATGACGATTATCTCTTCTGTTGCTATTGTGTTCGGATTCTTACAGGAGTGAGAAGTGTCATCAGACCAACATACCTTGCTTCATGATCTGAGAGTTCAAGCAATCCAGCAATTGATTGATAAAAACTTCACTCACTTTGTGACTATGCCATTTGGTCCATGAAATGATAGCATGCATCTTAGCGGATCGCATACCTATCCTGATTTCCCGTCTTTCATGGTAATGACATGAATCACGTTTAAGGATGATTTGGATATCCTTTTGGAGAAAAAAATCCAAAGTATGGATGCTCAACGTCCTTTCTATGCTAGCTTAGCGAAATATTCCCAAGAGACCTTGGCACTTGATACTAGTGATATCAAACAGCTCAAGAATGTTTATCTTTTCAAGGATACTCAGGACCTCAAAGACTTGGGATATATTGTGAGTTCTTACAGGACTAGAACAAATACTGATGCTGCTCGGAGAAGAGATAATATGTCCATCTCATTCCGGAATATCTGAAATGTAAGAGTATTCAATGCTCAGCAGCAGATGTCGTTTATGGATGAAATTCATTATGATCCTGCAGTAAACAATCGAAAGCGTGATACGGTTTCATGACTTGCTATCATGTGAGGTGTGACGAGTGTCAAAGGATGAGGTATCTGTGGTGCTTCCCGAGCTATCAATACTGTCCTCCTTCCGAATAGGGCGTTTGAGATTATCACAAGATACAACCATACTAGGACCTACAAAAACATGTATCAGAATGAAATTAATGGAAAAGAATTTTGGATTCCATGATTGGATGTGGCGGTCTATAGGATGGGCGGTAGCCAGAAAGATTTTGTCTTTAAAAATAGTCGTGCATATCCTGTTGTGTTGGTCATGAATTATGACGGTTCTATCGGTGGAGAAGAAGAGCTTTTTGTCCTCAGTCATGAGGAAGATCGTTGAACTTTAGCATATATCGGTAAGAAGGGGAATTGTTATAGTTGGGAAGCAAATGGCGTTTCTTTCAGAAGCTGTTATAATTCTGTAGCTTGGTAAAAAAATATTTTATTGTAAACAATTAGTCCCGCAGTGATGCGGGATTTTTCTTTGTAAAAAAATCTTATCGAATATTTGACAAAATTTCTTCGGTGGGGTACTATTGTGGTAAGAGAATTTTCTGATTTTCTTTACCGTTTTTTTATCTTTGATGCGCTGATTCCGATTATCTCTCGCTTTATCATCCCTCCTTATGTGAGGAGGTATTTTTGGTGGTGTTTCAGCAAAAACTGATTTTTTGGGCATTTCTCCTGCCATTTCTGATGTCTATCGAGTGGATTCTACACTTCGTCAGCTTCCTCTTATTGTCTGGGCAAATGATTCGCTGCTAGGCACTGTTTCCTCTAGCCATGCTGCTGCAGACGAGAAATCTTCAATTGTATTTGATATGCGTATGCTGCGTGATTTTCTTGTTTCTAGCCAAGGGTTCGATGATTTCGTCCATCAGGTGAGGAGCTATGCTATGCAAGCTCTCGTAGCTTCATGATATACAGATTTTAACGATAAACCTTATACACAAGGAAATTTTGCCATCACCGTACAATCCTGAGATTTTAAAGTTCAGAACCCCGTTACAGGAACTGATACTCTAGACATACTGCTTGTGTCCCTTCTTTCCGGATTTTCGGGCGATTTCGATAATCTCAAGACGTATACTGATTTTCTTGATTTCCTCCCTATATCCATTACGGAGAATGATGTTGCAAATTTATGAACACTCTATTTCTTCAAAGATGAACAGGATCTCAGGGATTTGTGATATGAACTTATTTCCTGGAAAACTAGGACCAATACCGATCCTGATTATAGGAGACATAATATCACAGCAGCATTTAGCAATATCGGCAATGTCAGGCTGATTATGCCTGGTGAAGCATTTAGTCTTGCTCATGAGTTTCATTATGGTTGAGAAGAAGGGAAAATTCCTTACGTTTCTGGATATGCGACTTTTGGGAGCGATGTTAGATTGACCTATGGCGGTGGACTCTGCGGTGTGGCGACTGCCACGTATCAGTGAACGCTTACCAATCTTTGATTGGATCTCCTTGCATATAGAGCCCATACCATCTATTATAGGAATCTTTACGAAGCTGAAATAAATGGGATTACTATCAATGATCCCTGACTTGATGCTACTATCTTTTCTCCGAATATTGATTTCAGGATCCAAAATATTCGTGACTATCCTATTGTGGTCGCTTTCAATTATGATGGTACAAGCTGAAGTATAGAACAGATACTTACCCTTTCTAAGCCCCAGGATAGAGGGTCGTTTTCCTATGTAGGTATAAAGAGGAGATGATGACTCACCTGTTATACATGGAAGATAAATTGAGAAAATAGAACTAATTGTTACAGCAAAGTGACGGATTTCTAATGTCTTTTTCATTAGATCTTTTCTGTGAAATATTGTATTTGATTGTTATATTCATATAGAAAGAGAACATTTATTTTTCTCTTTTTTTTGATGTCTAAACTTAATTTCAAAATCCTCAAACAAAAATGAGCTGCAAGGGTCTGAGAGATAACGCTCAACTGAGTCACGTTGACGACCCCGGTCTTTATGCCTGTAGGCACCAAAGCCACTATCAAGTGAATGATTTTGGATATGCTCAAAGATAAAAAATATATCTGAGATTTACCTGAGATTCAATTGATCTTGGCCAATACTTTCCATCTTTATCTCCGTCCTGGCGATGAGTTGGTCAAAGCTGCATGAGGGCTTCATACCTTTGAAAATCGAGATAAACTTATCCTGACTGATAGCTGATGATTCCAGGTTTTTTCTTTGTGACTCGGTAAGACCGATACTAGAGAATGAACTGAGCAAGGACATGAAATCAATATGAAACTGACTGAAGAAGGCGTTAATTTTCGTTCGCCGTATGATGGTTCCAAACATATGTTTACTCCTGAAGGTGTTGTCGATATTCAGTGTAATTTATGATCAGATATTATGATGGTGCTTGATGTTTGCTCACCTAGTGGTGCCGATAAAACGACTATTGAGCAGCAGATGCAGATGACGCACCGTCGAGCGAAGAGAGCATTCGATCATCTCAAACCTAAGTATGATACTGTTCGTGGTGTCTTGTTTCCTATCGTGCAATGAGGGACCTATTTGGATCTCAGACAGCAATCTGTGGATTTTCTCAGTCAATATGCTTGGGATGGTATCGCAGTATGATGAGTCAGTGTCGGAGAGAGTAAGGACCTTATCCGTGAAGTAGTGGCATTTACCGCATCTAAGTTGCCTCCCAACACACCAAGATATCTTATGGGCGTATGAACTCCTGAGGATATCAGACATGCCATCCAAGAAGGATTTGATATGTTCGATTGTGTCCTACCTACAAGGTTGGGCAGACATGGCGAATGATTTTCTGCCAACGGAAATATCAAAGTAACCAATGCTAAATATAGCAAGGATTTCACTCCGCTCACGGATGATTGTGGATGTTATACCTGCAAAAATTTCACCAAAGCATATCTCAATCACCTCTTAAAAGAAAAAGAGATGCTGGGCGGCATCCTTCTTTCATTACATAATATCGTCTATCTCCACAAGATTGTCGAAGATTGGAAAGCTGATATGCTTGCTTCCTAATTATTCCATATTTTCTATAAATATCTCTGGTTTGTGGATGTGTTTGACCTGGGCGACGAATCATTCCTGCCGTTCTTGTTCGGTATTGTCATTTTTTAATTTTGCTTTGATGATATCCAATGTCTTGGGATTGAAGAATCTAAACTGGATAAGTTTTTTGTCCATGAGGCTGGATATGGTATCATCAGTTTCTATATTGTCGGCATCGATACGTATCGTATTTACCATATGTTCTCATTTTTCTTCGTATTTGCTGCTGAAGCTGTCTTTTCCTAAATATACATCATTCTTACTTCTATAATCTATGTAGTATTTTTCTCCATCATGTATGATTTCTATCCCGAAGTGCAATTTATACCAATTACCTGGGCAATGCAATTCATTGACTACGAAATAAATATCCTTGATCCCTATCCTCTTGAGTGCTTCTATGGTGACCAAGACATAATCAAGACATGGATTCATGTATAGTGTTTTGCCTGCCGAGAGAATCTCTCTTGCTGAAACATTTCCCATCTTGTTGTCGATATATTCGTTATCCATTTTTTCTTTTCTGACTATATCATGGATATGGTGTACTACTTTTTGGAGGAATATAAAAAAATCCTCTTGGTCTACTTCCTTAGTTTTTAAGGACGTGAAAAGCTTTTCGATCTGTTGATTACTGAGTTGTTTGGTATTTTTTTCTTCATTTTTGGTTTGGATGTCTTCTTCTATCTCTTTGCTTGTATTCATACATTCATGGATATCATAAAACCATCCACTATTTTATACACAAATTTGTGTAAAAGTCAAAAATTGTTATAATTGCTGCAATTAGGGTTACACTTTACAAAAGCATAAAATATGATAAAACAATAGGGACGGTAGTCCCTACCTGTATTTATCTTTAAGTATTTACTATGTATATCTGTAACACTATGATCCAACTAAGAATCACTAAAATGCAAGAAATTATCAATAAAGAAATTACTGTAGTTCAAGTAGCTAGAGAATTGGCAGTAACAAGAAAAACAGTACATCAATGGTTAGCTAGATATAAGAGATTAGGAGCGTCATGATTATACCCTAGGAAGCCATGACCAAAACATTGATCACCACCAAATAGAACACCTAAACGAATAGAAAAATTAGTGATAGATATCTCGAAAGAACAAAGATTTAAATGACCGATAACAATATGAGATAGACTTGAAGATGAATATAATATAAAGCTACATCCAACAACAATATTTAGGATACTTAAAAGAAACCATGTGAGATACCATGAGAAATATGTGAGATTTAAGAGACCAAGTAAGCTTTATAGTTTATGAAAACCGTGACAA
>CAYXBC010000032.1:0-30157 GCA_964463255.1 uncultured Candidatus Peribacteria bacterium
GTAGTAGTACACTCACTTGGACATGTATCCAAACCTAATGAACAAGACAATGCGTTTTCTGGAGTAGAACAAACTGCAGGAGTTGTATCTCCTGAAGCTCTTTGCATCATAAGCATTACATATCCTCTTACTTCTGGAGCATTTGGATTTGAAATGTTAGTCATGATACCAGCGTCTTTGAGAGCGTTCAAGTGATTTACATAGTATGGATCACCTCCATCGTTTGCGTCACCATAAAGAGCTCTAGAAAGGACTGTACCGAATTGTGCTCTAGTCACAACACCGTTTGGATTGAATGCAGTGATATCTACCCCCATCAAACCGAGTTGGCAAGATTCAGTAATGTATCCTTGCAATTCGTCTGATTCGTTTGCGACATCAGTGAATGAACAAGATTTAGTAGTATCAGGAGTTTTTCCTAAAACTTCCTTTGCGTAATTAACCATCATTTTAGCCATGTGAGATCTTAGAAGAGATCCATACATGTTAGCAGTATCAATAGAAGATTGCGTAGTAATACCTATTCCATAAGCATAGTCATACGCACCTTGCAATTCGTCGCTGTAAGAAGCAGCTCCAAGAGTTGCGACTGGTACATTAGTTGCTACTGTAGCTAGTATAGTAGCAATTGCGAACAATTTCTTAAAATTTTTCATGTACAATATAAATACAATGTAAAAGAGTTTTGGCTCACAGCCAAATAGGCGGAATATGATAGCCGTATTTATGAGAGCCTTTCTCAATAAACACGAAGATGTTCCGTGTCTCCACACGGTAACTTTCCTTCACATTAATAATTCGGATGACAAATACAAGACAATGTTAGACAGTCTGAGCTAACAGCTAAAATCTAATCTAGCACTGCGATCTATAGGGATGGTTTTCCAAAAAATAGTAAATACTTCACAGATGATATAGACCATGAAGCATGTAATTTTTTTGGAAAGAAACACCCCTGCCCACTGGGAAGCAGGCCTATCTTCCGAGATTACTAAAGACCACATCCTTCTAAGACAGCTTACGCATGAGTGTCTATTTTGTGACAACCTTTTGTTATCGCTTTTGCTACCCTCTATATATATATTATGGTACCTACCTACAAACTTTCTCATCTCGCCGCCACATGAAGTTATATACCGTTTTTTTACTTTTTATATATAATATGTCTACTGACGCATGAGGGATCTAGAAAAGGAATCTGAAGTAGATACCACATTTCATAATCCTCATTCCGGCGTCAAGCTTGCCCTAGTGATAAGGTTTGGAAGAGAGGGGGTTGCGGGATAAATTCCAGGAGGTGGTCCGGTCATTACCGGACCAGAGGATTTCCAAAACCTAAATCTCCCACCCTACGAGTCGTAAAGAGGGCATATCTTACTCTGGAGATTCTACGTCACACAAAATTCCTCCTTTACAGAAAGGAGGTGTCCGTAGGACGGAGGATTTTCAGAACCTAAATCTCCCACCGCAAGCGGTCCCCCCTCTTCAAGCAAAGAGGGCATATCTTACTCTGGAGATTCTACTCACATACAATTCCTCCTTTACTGAAAGGAGGTGTCCGTAGGACGGAGGATTTTCAGAACCAAACATCTCTCATCTATTAAGTTAGATATATATATAATTGGATTTCTCCTAGATGCTTCACTACATCAGTATCATGTATCCTTATTGTAATTATCCCCAAAGACCTAAGCACATCATCTCTTTGATAGTCATATTCTCATTTCTCATCATGACTACAACCATCGATTTCAATAGCCAACTTCAATTTAGGACAGTAAAAATCTAAAATATATCATGTAATCGGTTTTTGCCTAAGAAACCTGAATCATGTTCTATTGGATTTTAGCACCATATTCCGAAGCAACGATTCCGATTTTGTCGTGATCTTTCTATTGTTTTGGGCGTATTTCTTGAGATATCATTCGTAACAGTAGTGCATTGGAATTATTTAGATACTAAATCTCCCACCCTACGGGTCCCCCCTCTTTCCCACGGGATTCCCTTCGGTCAAAACAAAGAGGGTATGTCTTACAGTAGCAGCGTTCCTTAGTATGGATTCCGGCCGCAAGACTTAGCGCCGGAATGAGGGCAATGAAGAAAGTTACCCCACGGACTATATATTAGTTTTTAACATTTTTCTATCAAAAATGCTAATAAAATGTTAATAAACCCCTGTCTAGAACTGTCTATTCTGTGTTTTTTGATAACTTATGGTTATCATGCTTAGTAGAGAAAATCCTTTTTCAGAAGCGCCAAAATATACACATCACCAGGAATGTTGCAGCGAAAAGATACTTCACTCGTAGTCAGGAAACCTGTATATATATCCCATATCTCGCTATCAGCTCTGAGATTTTATAGATATAAAGAATCCCTGAGTTCTCTATCCGCAAAAGCCAACCCCATCACAGCCAATGATACATCAGCGTACCTACGAAGCCATAGATCATAATAAAGGGAATGATAGGCAATACCAGAAGATTACCGAGTATAGATATTAGATTGATCTTTCCCATAAAGAAAATAATGATTGGAAATATCCCGATACTCGCTCCTATACTCGGTGAGAGATATTGCTTATAGATGTACTTCACCACTGGAACCAGGAATTTGGGACCCGGTTCCTGTTCCCTGGCCACCGTTCCCTCATTCCGGCGTCCCGGATTGCGGCCGGAATCCATCTTCCCTTTCCCCTGGTCCCTAGTCTCTTCAATATACACGATCCCTACCAACGCACTATACGACAACAGAAACCCCACGTCGTATACCAAGAAATATGGATTAATCAACAACATCACTAGAGCGCTCATCGACATAAGTCTCCAGATATTGACTTCCCTCCCTCGGAAGAGGGCAATCATACTCAAACCACCCATCAGTACTGCACGGAATACACTAGAATCCAAACCACAGAGTAGTCCGTAGCCTGTTATGGTGACGATAATTACTCCCACCCTGATATAAAATGGCAAGAAAAATAATATGAAATGGAGAAATACTACAATCATCAGAATATTCCCTCCGCTCACCGCCACTAGATGCACCAGCCCCGAATCTATAAAATCCTGATACTCTGATTCTGGTATCTGCGACCTATCCCCTATCAACATCCCCAGCACCAAACCTGAGACCTTATTCTTCCCATACGCCTCTATAACTTCTTGCTGTATCACTTTCTTTATGTGTTTAATAAACATTGTTGGGGACCCGATTCCTGGTATCTGGATATTGGTATTTGGGACCCGGTTCCTGTTCCCTGGTCCCTGACCACCGTTCCCTCATTCCGGCGCCACTCTTTTTTCATTCCCTCATTCCGGCGCCCCGGATTGCGGCCGGAATCCAGTTTGCTCAGCATGGTTTCCGGCTGCAACGCTTGAGGCCGGAATGACGTCTCTTGGTCTATCCGGGGCCTCCATCTTGATGGAGTTCGTCTCATATACACTCCCCTTCCGTCCTTTCATTTTCAGTCGTTTTCCATAGTCGAAACCTCAAGAAAAAATCGGAATAGCGAATGTTCACGGCGTGATCTTCCGGTAGGAGAATCAGCTCTTTCTGATATTTTTCTGCAGGGATCCAACGAGTCGTAATTCATCTCAGATGGCATATTCTTTTTCAGACGACAAGAGATACTCGTCACCCATAATTGTAAAGATATACTTCCCCTGACTAGAGAGATCACTTATTATCCCTGTTCAAACGAAGACATCTTTATTCCTCATTCCGGCATCCCGGATTGCGGCCGGAATCCATTCCCCTGATCCCTTGCCCCTGTTCCCATAGCATCTCCATTCCTTGACCACAAATGCTCCCCCTGCTAAGATGAAAGCTAGGATAAGGATAGCTATTCCTGTCCATTGTATTTTCTTTGCGCTTAACAACTGGAATAGTAGTAAGAAAATTATACTAGCCATGAGCGCAATTATCGCCAATGTCATATTTTCAAACAAGGTGAAAATTAAGGTAAATCCTATAAAAAACATAAAAAACATAGCACTATCTAAGAAACTAAATTTCTGTCCTCCTTTGTAAAGGAGGGGGACCGGAACGGTGGAGGATTTTAAATCCCTCATTCCTGTATTAAGCAGCCCTCGTGCCCTCATTCCGGCGCTTGTCCTTTGCGAAGTCAAAGGGCTTGTCCTTTGCGAAGTCAAAGGGCTTGTCCTTTGCGAAGTCAAAGGGCTTGTCCTTTGCGAAGTCAAAGGGCTTGTCCTTTGCGAAGTCAAAGGGTTACGGTTTGCGGCCGGAATCCATTCCACTTCTACCCTCATTCCGGCGCCAAGTGTTGCGGCCGGAATCCATACCTATATCTCTATTTCACTCATACAATACAGATCCTTCCATTCAGGATTATTTGTTTCTACAAGACGTTTTTTTCGTTCCCTTTTCCATTTTTTCAATTGTTTCTCTCTCGCAATAGCATCGACAATATATCAGAATTTTTCATAATATACCAATATTTTCACTCAATATTTTTTCGTGAATCCATCATTCCATTCTGTCTTGTGTTGATAGATTCTTCTTCAGATATCCTTAGTAACTCCTACATAAAGTGTACCATTCTTTTTGCTTGCTAAGATATAGACAAAAGAGTCCATGGTAGTATTACCATAGTTAGATAAAAGTATTTTCGTATAGATTCCGGCCGCAATTTCATGACGCCGGAATGAGGCTATAGTGGTAAGCGCCTTTTCTTTGAAATATTATTTATTGATGATGAGTCTATTGATCTTGTCGGCATAGGGTATCGCGACCATAGGTTTTTCATAGAGTTTGAGTGGCAAAAGAAAGTGGAGTCTTGCTCCTATCCCGCCATCAGCATGAAAAAATAATGAAAGAGATTCATTCAAGGAATGTATAGTCCAATCATATATTTCGAGATCAGGTATATATTTTTTCAAAGGCACAAAACACTGGATATCATCATTCATATCACAGGGAAAAAATATTTTCTTCTGATCTGGGTATTGTTGGCAGAAATCTATTATCTTTTGGATATTTTCCTTGTCTACTGACTGTTTGTTTATATTGATTAGGATATATGACTGGTTCCTATTCCCCATTCCCTGTCCCATATTCCCTGGTCCCTGGTCCCTATTCCCCATTCCCTGTTCCCTATTCCCTCATTCCCTCATTCCCTGTTCCCTATTCCCTGATTCCCTATTCCCTATTCCCTGGTTCCCTTGTCCCTGGTCCCTCATTCCCAAAATAATATCCTGAGCGAAATCCTGATACAGAACAACGGTATTGTGCAATTCTTTTTGTCCTGCTTCTTTATCTTTGGTTACCTGTTCTTTGGCTATAGTATAGGAATCCTTATCCCTCACGATAATCTTTTCCGCTTTGGGGAGGAGATAGTTATAGAGTTTCTCTGTCCATGGGCTATGTATTTTGCCTATCCCTCAGAGAAGGGCGAATTGTCATGTTCTAACACTATGATTAAAGAGCAATGGAATATTCCGGCCATCATGGGGAAAGGTCCTTTCATCGGAGAGTACTTCTCCTCATCCGAAAAATTTAAAGGTATCCTTGTATTTACCTATCCCGAGCGCGTTGACCAGATGGGTGATAGGTTTACATCTGAACTGATTAGCATCTACGAATCTGATTATTTTCAGCTCCTTCTCATCCAATATGCCTTCATAATTTGCCCATACTCGGTCCTCCATTCGGGAGACATCTCCGGATTCCACGAAGAGTTTTGTGAGAGAATATCTGGTACATAATTGTTTGACTACTCCAAAAAATAAGAGTTCATCTCCAAAATTTCTATATCCATAATACCCTCTCAAATACCCTTCCATGACTATGATAACTAAATGATTAAACGATATTATTTCAATTCCTTTACGCGTCATTGCGAGCCGTTGGCGAATCCCTCATTCGAGGATAAACAATCCAGTACTGGATCGCCACGTCCCCGCAGAACTGCGGGATCCTCGCGATGACGTCTTATAGTCCCTATTCCCTGGTATCTGGGACCCGGTTCCTGGTATCTGGTCCCTGTTCCCTAGTTTCCTATTCCCTTGTCCCTGCTTCCTCAGTTTCTTTCTTCTTCTCATTTGCATTTATACTCTTAACGAATGCCATAAGCATTTTGGTGATATGCCAGGTGATGTCATAGAATTCTTTAAATTCTTCTGTCGTGATACATCCCAGTTCCAGCAGCATGTACAACATCGATCTCATCTGACTTGTTCATCATTTCGCGGTAAGAAATGCAGCTTTGATATCCTTATTGTTCCTTTTTTCAAACCCTTCAGCGATTTGATTCATCATAATAATTCCCGTCTTGGTCATGATATCCTTAAGACCGTATTCCTTACAATTCTTGCAGGCATTGTATAATTTACACGTCAATTCTTTGGCTTTCTGCCAAGCTATCAGGTCTTCAAATTTTTCTATTTTCATGGTAAATAATCAGTAATAAAATAAAAGAGCTTTTTCATTCTGTCCTTATTCTCTGGGATCTGGTTCCTGGACACTGGGATCTGGTTCCTGGTATCTGGGATCTGGTCCCTGATTCCCTGTTCCCTATTCCCTCATTCCCTGATTCCCTGTTCCCTGTCTTCCTTGTTCCTTATTCCCTATTCCCCGTTCCCTCATTCCGGCGTCCCGGATTGCGGCCGGAATCCCTTAGTCTGAATACATCGCCTCCGCGCCAACAAACACTGCTACAACCGCAGGTAATGTACTTTCCATAACCATTATCTGTTGTTTCAGATCGGTAATGGGCAGTGTCTGTCCATACATGTCCACTTGAGCATATCCTAGGCCAATCAATTTCTTATTCTGCGTAAGCATATCAAAATACTTTTTGATTGAAGTATCATAATAGAGCAACTGCCGGTTATCTATAATATATTGCTTGATTATACTGGTAAATCACCTATAGAGTCTCTGTTCCTGGACAACTTTTATTTCAGCTTGGGAAGCAGGTATACGTTTACAGAGGAATGATTGCTCCTTGTATCGTACACACAATTGATTAGCGATCCTTTTGAGCGAGAGCGTATTTAAGATATCGATATTTTCCTCGGCTACTGACGCAAGTCCTGAAAATGATGCTGATATTCTCTGCCCTTCTTTGGGTGGTCCGTAGCAGAATTTTGTAAGCTCTTGCTCCTCATATCGAAGAGCGACGCAAGCCGCTTTATTTACTAAACCCAAACTTCATGATAAAATATTCTCCTGACCCATATAAACGATTCAACTCAATTTCTTGGCATGACTCCCTATCCTCAGACTAAATCCCTGACTTAAATCCAAACCTATCCCTTGGGACCTGGTATCTGGGACCTGGTATCTGGGACCTGGATCCTGGTTCCTGGGATCTGTTCCCTGTCCCCCGTTCCCTGTCCCCTGGTCCCCTTTTATCACTAATCCAAGTTCTTCATTTTTATCCGATCCGACCGGATTAGGAAGCACCCAACTAATGATGAATTGGAGTCCTGAAAGGTTAATTTTAGTCTGTGGAAGTAGTTCTTCTCCTGTTATTGCAAGTACTTCCTTTTCTTTGATGATGGGATCTTCTTTGGTGGTATTCGGGTTGTAGCTATAGGTATCGAAGATATACTCACCATAGTTCAAGGTTATGATGACCGGCTGTCCGTCTTCCGTGCTGTTGGGGAAGCCAAAGGTCTTGGTAAAGGTCGTTGGAGTATCCATGGACAATGTCCGAGGGAGTGTTTTATTGGTCCCGTTGACCTTGAGCCTAAAGGTCTTACTCAAATCCAACGGAGTCTGGTCACCCGAGCTATGGGTCGCTAGGAGTGTTATTTTCTCATTATTGGTATCGGACCCTTCTGGGTCATATTCGATGTCCAGTATACGAATGGTATATTCACCTGTAATGGATCTGGGGATATTCCCGGTGACTATAACTCAGCTCAGAAGAGGTTCTGGCTCGGGAAGCTGGCAGTCTTGAGAACTACCCGACAGCGATCCGGTAATGATAGTGACGATGTTTGTCACGGTAATTACTGGTATATACTTCAAAAACTTTCTATCGAATCCTGGCGAAAAGTCGTCCACGGCGTCCAAAATCCTCTCACATCCCCCGCTTTTGCTAGTGAAATATGAGGACTTACCTATGATAATACCAGATAGGCTTACTATGTCCATAACTTGTCAACTTTGTCAATAACCAATGGTTATCAGCAGGTTTTTTCAGGTACTAACCAGGTAAAAATCACGATTTCGTACACTTTCTATTCCCTCGTCATTTCGGAAGCCAGTTGCCGCTACCAAGAATAATGAATCTTTTGCTAAGGTCTTACCTGAACCTTCGAATGAAAACCCTACAGGGGTCCTAACCAGCGATCCTGATATAGACAGACGAGTAAGGACTATTTCCTCCTGCACCAATATTTCTATATACGGAGGATATTTTTCATTTCAGGCAAATATTTCGTTGATTTTTATCAGTTCCTTTTGGTCTCCAGAATCACATAAGAGAGATTTCTCCATATTCCCTGAAGATGATTCTCCACTCAGGATCTTCTCATCTATTTTTGGTGGTATGCTTCCATACGTACCGGGGTTTATATGATATCCACTGAGTGCATTCACTACCCTACCCGATACCACCGGAACAATACTCCCATCAATGAGTTCAAATGAGGTTTTCTTATCATTCTCCCCGTTGACTTGGACCTGATCCACTGCGAAGCGCTCCTGCGCTTGTCCGCTGATGGTCATCAGGATATCGATAGCGGCAGTATCGGCGATATTCAATGCCAGTCCTGTTTTGCCTATAAACCAGACTCAGGAACACATGACACATTGGTCGCCGAAGATAGTAGATGCTCCAGAAAGAATACTAATGCCTGTCAGCCGGACTACGGTACTTTTGATTCAAGACAGCAGAACATTTCCCTGGAAGTCACCCCCACCGATATTGGTAATTTCTATCCATTCGTCGGTTCCGTCATAATAGACTTCGGTGATTTTTAGGGAGGGGAGGGGAAGTATATTTTCTCTGTCTCCTGATCAGGATGTTGTCATTCACCCTAGCCCTCAGCTGTCTATTTCTTCTCCTTTTCCCCCTGATAACGAATAGTTATCGACACTCAGTATCCCTAGAGATGAAGCCAATAATAATTCATTTTCCCCTCCATCTGACGGGACTAATGAACCTGTCAATGTCTGTCCAGTAGCTACCCCCATGGATAGATTCCCTGCCCCTGGCTCGGGGTCGATGGACACCATCGGCACATCCACAATCTGTCCGGAATCTCTGGAATCCATCATCACCGATTCTCCATCAAGTTGAGCAAGTGATGATCCCAGAATCAACAAAGATCACACTGCAGCGATTCAGATGAATAGTTTACTCCCCATACACCTGATTAGGAAATAAAACGTTCTGCGCAGAACATCCGAGAGTCTATATTTGCAAAATAAGAAAAAAACTGACAAAAGGTGGACAAAAAAACAAAAGGACTAAGGAACCTGTTCCCTGGCCCCTGGTTCCTATTCCCTATTCCCTGTCTTCCTGGTTCCCTATTCCCTGTTCCCTGTCTTCCCGGTCCCTTCAAACGTATGTAAAAAAAATGGAGCGTTTATAGCTCCATCTTTATCACCCAATACCTTATCCTACTATCGCTTCCCATATAGTCTTCTTGGCTTGAGCGATGATTGCCAATTTATCTTTTGGCTGCCAGATCTTCTTATATCCTTTGAAATGTTTGATAGCATTGGTGAGCTGAAACTCGAAATCAGCATCCCTTTGACTCAGCATAATGTCATTGTGGTATCTCACATACCGTTTAGCATTATCCTCTTGATCATGAGTCCGTGGGATAGGGACTATGATTTGTCTCATATCATAGAGCTTCTGCTCTGCCAGTGACGTGGTCCCTCAGCGAGTGATAGCTATATCACAATTATTATATAACTCTCCCATCTCTTTCTGGCTTATGAAGCCATATGTATGTACATAAGAGAACCTGTCAAACTGTGTCGACATCTCTTGGTTGGCAAGTCAGAGTACGATATGGAATTCATATCATGATGACAGGTCAGGGGTATATTGGAAGATATTGATTAGATGTTGGTAGAGTCTTTGTGATCCTTGGGATCATCCTACGATGAGAATTTGGGTTGTGGGAGTGTTTTGAGGGGTTACATCCGTGACAATATCATCGGAAATAATCTGTCCTATAGTCTCTCCACCTGGCAAAGCCCAATCAAATCAGGTAAATACCTTCTTGGAGCAACGGCTTGCTATTCTATTAACCAGACCAGGATGGGTATCTGACTCATGGACTACTATTTTTCTGCGAAGTATCCATGCTGCGATTACCACTGGCAATGCCACATATCCTCATTTACAGAAGACGACATCGACACGATGGAGGAGTAACTGGTACAATGACTGGAAGCATCAGATCAAGAAAAGAAATATGTCGGAGATATTCTTGAGTCTGGATTTTCGATAGGTTTCTCTGCGGTATTTACCAGAGATAATGCGGATAAACTCCAGATTTTGAGTAACTTTCTTCATCTCAGTAGCCACCTGTTCTTCTAGACTATTCTTTGATCATAACCAGTATATCTTGTCTATCTTCTGCTCATAGTCGGGGCTTTTATTCAAAAATTCTAATAAACTCCTTATAGGAAATACATGTCCTCATGTCCCTCATCCGGCCATAGCTATTCTATATCTCTTGATGGTATCTGTCATATCTCTCTATTTATGAGTAAATATTCCTTTATCCCTGGGGTCTGGATACTGGTATTTGGGACCCGGTTCCTGGGATCTGGCCCCTATTCCCCGGTTCCTCTTCCCTGTTCCCTGTTCCCTATTCCCTATTCCCTGTTCCCTATTCCCTGTCTTCCTTAGTTTAAAAGTCCTCAAATACCTCACGACCTTTAATCTTCTTCTTCTTGGATTGTGCTTCTTTGATCTTGTCAGACATCTGGATTTTGGCTTCTTTATAGTCGAAATCATTCTGAAATTTGAGCCATTTCTGCTCTGGATGATCAAACACTATAGACAAAAGAATATCCCACTGCACGGTAATATTTCTCTTCCCTTTGATCAACTCATTGACCTCAGAGATCTTTTTTCCTATCATGATCGCAAGTTCTTTTTGTGTCAATCATTTGCTCGTAAGTTCTTGCTGGAGATGTTTTCCTGGATGAAGATGTTCCATGATATGATTACTAAACTTGTAAAAAATGAATAGTGGAAAGTTATTAATTTTAGATTTTAGATTTTGGATTTTGGATGAAGGTGGTATTTTATTATGGACTACTGTTGATGACTATAGTGAGTAATAATACAAAGTCCTACATTCACTTGTCCTCTTTAGAGTAATATTCACTAATTCTACGAAACAGTGAACTATCTCTATATAATAATTCACTTATTATATTCAAGTATATTCACTAATTCTACGAAACAGTGAATATTATTTTTCCACTACTATTTATATATATCTCAACAATGTATTAATTTTTTCATTACTTCTATGAAACAGTGAATTTCAAAAACCGATCATATATCTATTTATTATTCTATAGTTCACTAATTCTACGAAACAGTGAAATTACTAAAATATCACCTTATATATAGTAGTCATCAAAAATTATACAGTTCTATGAAACAGTGAATTTTATTTTTCCATAGAGATATAGATAGAGCTCTATATATCATCTTTTCTCTGAATATTTTATCAAAGAAAGAGTAGATAGTACCTATATTATCATAGTTAATTGACAATTTTTAGAAACAATATTTTATACCTTTATAACCCCACGAGCGTACTGGTAAATCCAATATAGATTTTCTGGAGCTCTTGTTTTGAAAGACTAGTGTCTTTACAAAAGCCCTTCCGAACGTCTAGAAAAATATTTTCCTTGTCGTCGTAACTGAGTGTGTACCCTAACTCATGATTATCCAAAAATTCTTGTTTTGCGGAGGCAAATTTTTCGAATAATTCTTTATTTATCAATAATTCATCCTCCAGATTTTTCTCCATTTTCTGTTTTGCTTTATATGCTTTCTCTATTACCTGATCATTTTTTTTTCTTGATTTTTGTTCTTTGATCTCTTTTTCTTCATCGATTTGGTTCAAAACATATGCAATATCCTGGACATAATTTTCTGTAAATTGTTTGAATTTTGGACTTTTGTAGACGCTCATAAGTGATCCTACTAATTGTCTAAATATCTCCAAATCTATACGTTTATTCTTTATTTTATTCCAAAGTGATTTATCAAAAGCTGTATTGAATACTTTGGTACTTTCTCTACTTCCTCTACTTGCCATCTCAATCCTTTTTTCCCTCAAAGCATTTATGTGGCTACAAAATTCCTCTTCAGTGAAATACCTAGGAATTATTGCATTCCAAGTATCGATAAAGTATTTCCCTTCATATGCCTGTTTGAACTGCAGATATTCCACTGCTATCTTGGGCGTCAATGGTTTGATATGTATGTCCTGATATTCTTGATATTCCATGATGATGTTGTTATTGATAAAACACTAGATTATATCTCTTTCTTGGGGGATTGTCAAATCCTGTCCACTTAGAAATTCAAGGTCAGTTGACTAGCTAAGGAATCGTTATTGTGTCATAGATCCTTCTGGTGGTCAGCACCACAAAGTCAGCGTATCCTCTGAATTCTCTCGTCCTGTTTCTGCTGCCGTTTCTCTTCGAAGCGTGATTGTATTTGGCTGCCCGTCACTATCGATTTGAGATGATAGAGGATTTTTTCGCCGCTTTGGTCAGAATTCAGGAGTCTGTCGAATTCAACTTCATTGGATTTTTTCGCCTTTTTTTGGAGATTACTCTTTACCTGATTGAGGTTATTGAGTCTATTGATGACAACTCAGAATATCTTTCGATACTGGATAGGAACCTGATAACGCTTGAGATACTGCTGCCGTATCTTAACCAAAGACTCTGGATCTTTTCTAATGGGGGGATCTTCCTCGAAAACAACATTTACTTTCATGGTCTCCTCGGTCTTTCCAAGATCACGCTTGAGCCATTCAATCACTTGATAAATCTGATTATCCTCTGATTGTTGGGGGGTTAGGAGGTCCAAGGTAGCAATAATTCTCTTCTTCTTATCGTTGGCGGCATGATAGGCTGGATTCAAAAGTTCCCATCCTTTCTCCATACCTACAAGACCATCCTTACGCTCTTGCATAACTAGTCTACGGATTTCATCTACGGAGGTTTTTTTGGATCCAAAATAATAGGTATTGAAATATTTTTCTCGCGCTATAAGGTCCTCATCCATAGCATGTTTATAGAGAAGTTCCAATGGTTTAGTCTTTTCATCTATGGTATGAAAGAGCTTCTTCTTTATGGTCACCGATGAAATCGTTGGATTTACGCCAAATTTCTCTCTTATGTGTTGTTTACAATCCTCAATGAATTCAAGGAAAAATGGATTGGTTGTTGGTCTTTTGGAATCAATTACCACGTTACTCTCCAAAAACATCTGCATCAGAATAAAGAGAAAATAATGGTCGATCAGTCTTTGTAACAGGTCGATACCATCACCATCGCGCAAAAATTTTTGCTTATAGGTGTCGACTGCGTTGTCTATGTGTGTCAATATACTTGGGCGCAATTTTTGATAACTCTCACGATTAAGGAGTTTATGACCATGGGCGAGTACGACCTTCTCTTTTTCTGCTTTCCTTGCTGCTGCCAATTTCTGGAGCTTTTTTTCTCATCTCGCTTCTTTCTCTTGAGATGCAGCATGTAATCGATATTGCTCCCTTGATCCACCTGACGAGGAAGCTAATTCTCTTTCACCGAAGATAAGATTGAACCGGAGCGTCTGTCTCAAGGCTTCATTATATCCTATTCCTCAAGACGATTCACGGGCAACTTTTTCGAAAATTGTATGAAATTCCGGCTGGAGTGCTAAGAGCAACTCGGCCTGATGTTTTTCTATGATAGTAATTTTCTCTCTGATAGCTTCGATATGTGTAGTAGCTCATTGGCTGGCAATCAATGCCTCGAGCTCTTTCTTGAGGGAGAGATACTGTTGGCTATTTTTTTCTTTGGACGACAATAACTGAGCTATTGTTCATTGCTCTTGGTCTATGGTTTCCTTGATGCTGCGGTAGAGGAGTTTCCTCTGGGATTCCATCAAATCGTTTCCTCTATAATAGAGATTCTCTGATCACCAATCTCCCATACTACAAAAAAATGTATATAAACCTTTTGGGTAATATATACATATTATATCTTTTGTCAACTATTTTATTAATATTCAGCCATCATTAGTTAATTATTGGGCCATCGTTCGTTAATCATTCGGCTATTATTAGTTAATTATTCATTTATCTGAAATCCCACACTTCGGAGACAGAGATTCCCCGTATCCTTATCTTTTCCATATAAGGTATCTCCGACTACGGGATAGCCTATACCTGCAAGATGCACTCTGATTTGGTGTCTCACCCCCTTATAAATCCCTACCAGAAGGGTGGTGATATTCTTCTCCTTATCTACCTGGAGAACTTTGACAATCGTGGTGGCAAGATGGAGTTTACTTCTTCCTTTGAGCTGGTCTTTGGAACTACGGACAAATACCATTCTATCCGTCTTGTGTTTGTGATGCATAATGGGCATATCTATCTCAAATGCTGAGTCTTTGGGAATTCATCGGATCTGGGCGATATACCATTTGTTAATATTCCCTTTTGCTTGGATCTGTCTATATCTCTGTATTGTCTCTTGTGAATTCGCGAAATAGAGAAATCCCGCTGTCTCATTATCTAGTCTATTGAGTAGTCCGAGCTCCTGGGATTTTCCGAATATATCGAATTGTTGCTTGATTATGTTAGGTGTAAGCTTGCAAGGGACAAATTCTGGCAAATCTATGTAGGGGAGGAGGTGGGTGGGTATCGAAAAATCTAAGGTTTTATCGCTTATTTCTCCTGTTAAGATATCCAAAAAACATATCTCCTTCCCGTAAGTCGTGGGGAGACCGTTTGGTTTCCGCATTACCAAAAAACCATCATTGCGGTAACAGACAATCTTGGAAATATTATCCAAATCTGTATATATAAACGGATAAATATCTTGGTCGCAGAAGATATCGGGAGCTTATTTTTGTGCCAACATCTCTTTCCTTTCTTTGCGGTATTTTCCGAGTAAGATATAGGTGAGCGGTGCGGAAATGAAGATTGAGGAGTAAGAGCCAAAAATTACTCACATTCAGATAGTAAACGCGAATTCTCTGATGGATCATGTTCAGAGTAAGAACATTGCGACAATAACCAAGAATACGGACAATACTGTACCCAAAGATCTTCTCATTGTCTGCCAAAGACTGTCTTCAAATATCTTTCCAAATAACATTCCTTTCTGGCCTGCTTTATTTTTGATATTTTCTCTAATTCTATCGAAGATAATAATAGTATCATTGATACTATATCCCATATTGGTAAGGACCGCAATAATAAACACCGTATTTACCGTCATTGTCTTATCCAACATCATCCGTATTCCATATGCTCATGAGGGGACTCCGATATCAAATATCATTGTAGCTATGGTAACTGCAGCCAATATACTCGGTGAAATCTCTTTTCTGATACCAGAAAATGAAAACATCATATAGATTGCCATAAGCAAGACTCCGACCACCAATGCATTTTTTGCAGATTTCTGCATATACGATCCCACACTCGGTCATGTTACCGATTGTTCGATTACTTCGCTGGTAGTCTTTATGTATCCTTTCTGGATGAGTACGGACTGTATATCTTTGGAAAGGATATTTACCTTTTCATCGCTGTCTACTTTGGTCCTGAGAGATATTTTCATCGTTCCCTGATCTGCTTGTACCTGGATATCACCTTCTGGATATTTCTTTTCCTTGAGGAAATCTCCTATATCTTTCTTTATCATATTTCCATCCAAAGATCCTGCGATGATAATTTTAACTCATCAGGTAAATTCTTCAGATAATCTCATATTCGAAAAAAACAAGAAGATAGCGATAGCCAAGATAACTACTCATATAATCACCCAAGTATATGATCTCTTGATGATAGAAAACGGTGCTTTCATTGTCCAATATTATTATATATCTAAAAAAACTGTCTAGAACTTATGTATTTGCGGGCTTTTTTCAAGGGTAAGACGTTGTCTTTCTCACATATGCCTGGTTCCTGGGACATATTCCCTGGGATCCGTTCCCTGCTTCCTTGTCCCCTGCTTCCTGGTTCCTGGGATCTGGCCCCTGCTTCCTGGTTCCTGGTCCCTGGTATCCGGTTCCCGTTCCCTTATCCCTATTCCCTTGTCCCCTGATCCATCCTCCCTATTCCCTCATTCCGGCGTCCCGGTTTGCGGCCGGAATCCATTTCTATCCTCCCTATTCCCTTGTCCCCTTCCCCTCCATTGTTTCGTAACATCTCTTAGCGGCTTCCTCTTGGGCTTTTTTCTTATTAGGACCAAATCATTCACTGACTTTCTTACCCACGATATATACTTCTGACCTATATTCCATGATATTTCCTTTTTCATCTACCACATGTTCGATATCCTTATATTCCGGTACAATCTTATGTTCTTTTTGCACTAGCTCCTGGATCATAGTCTTGTAGCTCTTCACCGGCGCTTTTTCAATCTTTTCGAGTTTGGAATAGATATGCCTTTCGATGAAACGTTCCGTCATCTCTATCCCGAGATCGATATAGATAT
The DNA here is from genome assembly GCA_964463255.1 of uncultured Candidatus Peribacteria bacterium. Taxonomy (GTDB): domain Bacteria; phylum Patescibacteriota; class Gracilibacteria; order Absconditabacterales; family Absconditicoccaceae; genus CAJBLF01. Next base: position 16,687 of record CAYXBC010000032.1, read on the forward strand.
ATCCCATCAGGGCTTCCAATGTATCAGAAAGTATTGAGTCTTTTTTTCTGCCTTGTGATTTTTCTTCTCATTTACTAATGAAGACCATGCTATCCAATTTAATATCTTTGGCTATCTCTGCTAAGATTTCTTCTCTGACCAATGCTATCTTGTAGAGGGTCATATTTGATTCCGCCATCTCCTTATGTCTCAGGAAGAGGAGTTTATTTATTACGGCGCCCAGTATTCCATCACCCACAAATTCCAATCTCTCATTATGATTTACGGTATCTTTATAATCTGCTGCATAGGATTTATGGACGAATGCCAGCAACATAAGATTTTCATCCTGTATTTTATCAGGAGGAATACCTAATGACTCCATATAGCTAATTATTTCTTTTCTCTTCTTGAGTACATTCTCAAACATACTACTCCACATAGGATAAAAATATTATTTATAATAACTAAATGGTCTAGTTACTAACTGGGTGATATATGAATTTCCCATCACCACCAGGAGATCTGATCACGAATATTGCTGGATGAGCAGGGGATCAGGCGTTGTAATCACTGTATCTATGGTGATAAATTCTTTGAGGGTTTTTATTGTATTCTGGTATGCTCATGTTGTTATAACATATACCGTCGTTCATGAGATGGGCTGGGAAAAATTTTCTACATCAATCACATCGAATGCATATTTTCTGAGTTTAATGGCAAGTTGATTAGCAAATCCTTCGGATTTCTTGAGTGTCGATTTTGCGAACTTTTTATCTATACCATTGAGAAGAGTGATTTTATTGTCTTCTATGAGATATTCCTGATTGTGCGCCACAAAAAAAGCAAATTTCTTGGTATACTCATAGAACCCTACATCAGTAGCCTCTCCTCCATCAGGAATTATTGCAGATGCCCCATTAAATAATTCTCTCAGTGGGGTATAGAGGAAACAACCAGGATAGGAAAACTTATAAGTGATATTTGAACACTCTGTAGTATATCAGAATGAATAGGTGTTTTTAATTTTATCTACGTATCTTACCATCCCTATCATCTCTTGGAGCGAGATATTCGTCGTCACCATCTTGGTATATTCACTGTATAATCCTTTGAGTTTGCTAATATTCCCTATACCATTCTTAATTATTTTATCCATGATTGCTTTCACTATCAGCTGTTGTCTTAATGATCTGGAAAAATCAGAAGTAGAATGTCTTGATCTGGCATATTCCAATGCTCTTTCACCACTCATAATACTCACTCCTGTATCAAAACGCACGGTCATAATCTCTCTTTCGTTTTTTGGATAGGTATAATCAGTAAATGCTTCAGGGACATCTACGGTGATACCATCAAGTACATCTATAATATTTTTAAATCCTTCAAAATCAATCAAAGCATAATACGGTGTTTTGATACCCATTATTTCTTCGAGCTTAGCAGAAAGTATATTTGCTCATGATGCGAGATTACCTTTATTTACATTGCGTGCAAAGAGTGCATTTATTCTACCGATCAGGTTTGTTTTTTCCTCTTGGACATATAAATCCCTTGGTACAGAAAGCATAGTCAATGCACCTAATTTAGGATTAAATGATGCTACCATTATAGAATCGGCAAGATATCCTCATGCATGTCCTTGTCATCAGAATCCCAGGATCATAACATTAATATTTCCCAATTCATCTTGTATCATATCATCACCCATGGTAGCAGATACTACATTTACCGTTCATTTACCGATATATGCTCAAAGTATCTGAGCGCCTTGCAACACAAATTTTGCCGCATAAAAGACTACAATTAAACAACAGATAATGATACATATTTTTGCAACACCAGCAAATCAGGAAAATGTACTATGTGAGACATAATTATCCATCTCTCCTATCGTCCTATTTTTGAATTTTCTCTTTCTGGACAGCATATCCTTATTCTCTCATAATAAAAAATAATCGTAGGTTTTCTTATATCCTTATCTACGTTCCAAATTCATCATCGGGGTTATAGTATATTTTTTTCTAACATCAAGCAGAAATGACCAAATTTCCGATATCTCAATATGGATTCTTTTAGAAATCATAAAAAAAATAAAAAAAGTCAAATCTATTTTATTCCTCCCTCCATAAAATTTGCAAAATCCGCATTTCTGACTACACTTGATGAGTATATATTACGATATAAAATACTACAATTCCCTTTCATTATCAAATATCGCTTTTTAGTCATTAGGCAAGAGCACTATGGCAAACGCATTCAATATCGAAGAGATTCTTCCGCTTATAGAAAAAAATCCTAATATCTCTGATCTCCATCTTTCTGGTGAAGAGACTATTTCGTATAGAGTAAATGGCGAAATTGTTAGAGAAGAAAGTGCAGGTACTTTGAGTAATGAATCTATGGAAATTATCCTCAGACAACTCTTTCAAGGTAATCCTCAGAGATTTGATAAATTTCTTGGCGATAAGGAAAGTGATTTCGCTTATGTTTCAAAAAGTGGTGTCCCTTATAGGGTAAATGCATATTTCAAGACAGGAAGGATAGGAGTAGTAATGAGAAAAATTAATGCTATGGCCAAGAAGGTTGAAGAAATTATCTTCTCTGATATCGCAGATAGTATCAAAAAAAATATTCTCTCTGCCAAAAAATGACTTTATTTAGTCACTGGACCTACCTGATCAGGTAAATCAACATCTTTGGTCGCTATGATCAATCATCTCAACGATACAAGAAGTGAAAATCTTATTACGATAGAGGATCCTATTGAATTTATCTTCGAACCCAAACAGTGTATCGTCTCTCAGAGAGAAATTTGACATGATACGCGATCATTTTCAAATGCCCTTAGAGCCGCTATGCGTGAAGACCCTAATATTATCTTTGTAGGTGAAATTCGTGATAGAGAAACCGCTGAATCTGTTCTCAGCCTTGCAGAGACTGGTCATCTCGTATTTTCTACTTTACATACCAATTCCGCAGCAAATACAGTAAATAGATATATCTCCTTTTTTCCACCTGAAATCCAAAGTAGTGTTAGTGATAGATTAGCAGAAACACTCTTGGGTATACAATCACAGTTCCTCGTTAAGACCAAAGATGGAAAATCTAGAGTAGGTATCTTTGAAGTTATGATCAATACTATCTCTATCAAAAATAATATTAAAAAAAGAGCTATTGATCAAATTGATAGTATCATCGAGACTTCCTCACTTATTGGTATGATTAATTTAAAAAAATATGCCCAAAGACTTATCGATAAAGAGATTATCGATCCAAAAGATGTCGAATGGCTCTTTTGAGTAGGACAATAATAATTCTAATCTTTTACTGTTTTATTTTTATGGTATGGATACTCCATGATCCTATAGATGAGGTACCTACAAGCAACATATCTCACGCAAAGAAATAGAAATTATGAAAAAGAATATGAAGAAAGTACCTGTAATCCAATTAAAGACTGAAATATATCATAATAAAGAAATTAATGAAGCAGAAAAAATATTAGGAACCCTATCATCAGAACCATCAACATCACCTCAAATATCAGACAACAATCAACCCACCCATCACAGATTTCTTTCTCGATTCACCTCATTACGAAACCGTTTTATTTCCCTCTTCTAATCCTCTTATGACAAATATCGATCTTATTAAATCAAAACTTCCCAATATTCTTCGGGAACCTGCCGAAAAATTTACTATTCCGGATGAATTTTTGATTTCTATGCCCGATATTATTATCTTAATTCTAAATTCTAAATCTATGGATGCTTCCGAAGAGAAACAATCACGATTCAATCTTCTTCCTGTTATGAGCAAAGATCAGATAGATAAACTTAGAGATATCTTGACTAGGGAAAAGGTTAAACTCCAAGAGATCGACCAAAAATATGAGAATAAAAAAACAGAACTTAAAAATAAATATATGCAGAAGTGGGAAGATACAACATATACCAAAAAAATAGAAGATATTAAAATCAAAGAAGCTCAGCATGAAAAAATAGAAAATCAGCAAGCAGAAGATTTACTCACTCAAATATAATCATCTATGAAAAATTTATATAATCATTTTATTTATCATTTAAGATCTTATAGATCATTCCATTTTCTATTCTTTACTTTTATTCTCTGCCTCACTTCGGTAGCTATCTACCAAGTAAATAAAAGTTATGCAGCGCAAGATCTTTTGGAACAAGCATTTCAACCTGCATTGAGTAATGAAACTATTATTAATCTCTGATTAGGAAAAGATGCAGTAGGAAATGAAATTCTTAAATCATCAATTATAAATTTAAAAGGTGATACTCAAGCTCCACTCATTGTAAGGATAACAAAATTCCTTTTAAGGATAACTATGGTTCTTTCTGTGACTATGGTTATTTTTAATGCTATTATGTGGATAATTGAATCAGCAAAATGAGGTGATGTTAAAGATGCAAAAAAAAATATTACTTTTATTGTGATAGGGATACTTTTAGCGCTTATGAGTCTTGGTATTATTAATCTTATTAGCTCTATTACTATTAGTTCATTAACTATGTAATATATTTTATTTTTCTCCTTATTATGGTAAAAAATTTTATTCATGCTATTATATTCGCAACTTTTGGTTTCACCTGTATTTTTTCCACCTATGCTATTCTTATAGAGATTCCTCAAAACGCAGGAAATCCTGATGTTGTAGTAACATGACCAGCACAAATTGATGAATCTACTGCGAGCGAAAGCACATTATTTGATCTTATACAGATTATAAATACCTATCTCCGATTCTCTATAGGTGTTGTAGCTATGGGAGTGTTAATTTATTGATGAATAAAACTTATCACGGGACAGGGTGATCCCGCAAAAATGAAAGAAGCTAATAAATTACTTATGTGAGCTTTGATTGGTATTTTAGTGGCTATTTTCTCCTATGCTCTCGTTAGACTTATCATAAATATCTTATAATGTAAAAGTTTCTGACATTCTCTTTTTTTCCCATTTTCTTAAAAATTATTCCTATTTGTCTATCTTGGCAAAAATAGTCGACAGGATATAGATTCTTTCTCTTAAACATATTCTCTACTCTATTTTCTTTTTATGGTTTGGTTATTAACAATCTAACATTCCTATATTCTCTCTAAAATTTACATTACTTAGCTTCTTATTTAGGAAGATCATCTGTTTGACGTATTGTTAATATTTCTTCTTTATATATTATATATTAATTTTCTAAATTAAAATATATATATTTATACTACGGCTTTTTTCTCTGACATATATTATCGGTTGAATTTTTTTTTAAGATACATATACCATTGCTGTTTTATTTTCCTTTTCCTGAATGAAAGATATTATCAAAAGAGTTGTTATTAGTATTATATCATGAATGTTTCTTGGATATCTCGCATATCTCTTTTTTCAGGGGACTATTATCGTACAGTGATGATTTGTTGAATATAATACAGCTTATTATCTCGTTCTTATCGCTATATTTCTTTTCCTCTTTATATTTTTTGGTGTTTATCCTGTTCACTTTAGACTTACTAAAGCTACATTATTTGTCTTTGGTTTAGGATTGATCGTTATCTGAGATACTGTACTTCTCAATGATGTGTCTCATTATGTCTATGTTGGCGATATATTTAAGGTTATTGGTGTTATTTTAACTTTATTAGCACGAAGCAATACTCTTATCACTGATAAGATTGCTAAAAAAACAAAAGAAAGAAATGTCGAAATTATAGAGATATAGAAGTAAATAATTAATAATGACTAATGAATAATGAAATAATATTGTTGTTTATATAGACGTAGTTCAATTGCCCACCACAGGTGGATAAAGCTAGAACATTTCTCCCGTAGGACTACGGGCAAGGTTGCGGGTATATCTCCTATAGGTAGATTCGAGTTCAAGCTAATATATATACATTTTATGCAGGCGTAGTTCAATTGGCTAGAACATTTCCTTGCCAAGGAAGAGGTTGCGGGTTCGAGTCCCGTCGCTTGCTCCATAAAATATCCAACCAACAGCAAGCTCTAGGATAAATCCCGTCGCTTGCTCCATAAAATATCATCATAGAAGGTCTGGCATACGTCAGATTTTTTGCTTTTTCAGAGAAAAGGAATATACTTGGTATGATTTACCTTTTCCTTATTTTCTATGCCTAATAAAGAGAAGATTCAACAAGACATAGAATCGAAAATAAAAGAACTGGATGGTCTTAAATCCAGGATTTTACATGAAGTCGAACAAACTCAAAAAGATACTTTAGAACAACAACAAAAACAATTAGAACAAAATATACAAGTATTACAAAAACAATTAGACGAATTTAAGGATATAGAAATTACAACAAATACTCAGCAAGCGGGACTTGAAACCAAAAAACTCAAAAATACTATTGAAATTGATAGAGATTGGACCTATGAACTTATTACATGAACAAAAATGCATGAGAAATTATTGACGGTGCTTTGATCGGAAGCAAAGGTTGAAACTTTCGCTCTAGAGATAGATAAAGTCGTTAGAAAATATCTTGATCAGGAATTGTCTGGAGTTTCCAATGCTATCAAAAATGGTATGTCTGTTGGTATCCAATTTGCTATGATGGAGACACTTATTAGCCAATGATCTCAATGATCCACCCAATTTTTCGAATCATTTTCTACTTTTCAATCATCTTCATCAACAACAAAATCATTTGAATGACTCTATAAAATTTTTGGTAAATTATGATCTGCAAATCAATTTTATCTTCTTGCCAATAAAGTACAGAATCTTACCCGATGGTTATCTGATCATTCTAATACTATTACTACCTCTGATAATATTCCAGAACTCATCGATCCCAATCAATTTAGAAAATTACTCAATCAACCTGTTTGGTCGGATCCCAAGCAAATCATTACTTTGGAGATTTCCAAAATACTTACTTTACACTCTTCTTCCGTAGATATCCATGCAGGTGAAGCTGAACTCAAAAAAATAATTGATAATGAACAAATTTCTTCCGTGATTACTGATGGTACTATCTCTTCTATCCAAAAATCCCTTGGTACAGCTGATAAACTCCTAGATACTAGAGGAAATATCAAAGATAAAGCTACAGGTATGATAGATAAAATTTCCTGACTTCTAGATATCGACATACCATTCCTTGGAAATCTTGGCGAACTTATGTGAATGAAATTTCCGACAGATTTTCTGGAAAGAAAAAAAGATGGGGGAGTTATTAACTTCATTCTTTGAATCTTAGGTTTTCAGGGATGAATTAAATGACTTCATAAGTCCTATATTAAAGAAAAATTGGATGCTTCCGATATCGATGATTCTTTTATTTCTGCTTGATTCGCCTCTTATCTCAAACATACTGATGCCTCTCTTACCCATGATTCGGCCACAAGTATTTGGAAAACCTGTTGATTACGTGCTCCTACTACGCTTATAGAAACATCTATCAAATCTAAACTTCCTACTGATTATGCTGCGCTCAAGCAGGCATTGGTCGATACTATCCAAGATACTAAACTCAATCCTCTTATGGTCGCGAAATTTGCTCCTCAAACCATTTCTACCCAACAGTGACAACAGGTCGTCGATATGACCAAGGTAATTGCTAATAAAGATACTTTTGCTGATACATATCTTAAATTCATTATCCCTACACTCATTGATCCTAGTAATCACGATTTTATCTCATCTCCTCATGTAGATAAGGATACATTTATCCTTGCCGTCCTATGAGCACTTAGTGGTGATAAATATTTTATAGAAGGGATTAACTTATGATTGATACCATCTTCTACGTATGCACCAGCTACTCCTCCTGAAGTAGTAGTTACCCCTCCACCTTCTCCTGATTTAGTAGCTTGATGATTAGGGTTAGAGGTTGTGAATTCAAAAATTAATTATACCAAAGGTAATTTTAGTCCTGATCAGAAGATACATATCGACTTTCTCATCAAAACTATGCAGGAAAAGGGGATTATTGATCCCAATACCCAGATAGGCATTCTTTCTGTTATTGGTAAAGAATCTCAATTTATCCCTCATACAGAAAGATCGTATGCTTCCACCTCCAATCGTATTATTAGGAATATTTTTGGTGCAAGAGTTGTAAAATATTCAGAATCCCAATTGGAAACCCTCAAAAAATCAGATAAAAATTTCTTCGATGCTGTCTACTGATCTCAGGCAACTCCTTTTTTATGATGGGATACGGAAAATACCCAACCAGGGGATGGCTACAAATATAGGGGAAGGGGATTTAATCAATTAAGCTTCAAACACAATTATAAGCTTTATGGTAATATGATTGGTGTCGATCTTGTCAAAAATCCTGACCTCTTAAATACTCCTGATATTGCTGCCAAAGTCGCATTGGCTTTTTTCACAAAATGAGTAGAGTATGCTACTCTTCCCAAATTTATCGACAAACAGGATGCTGCTAAATATTTTGCTGATCTCAACTCTGGAGGAAATAATGGTCCATATATATCGAGTGTTGTCCAGACATCTAATAACTTTGATATCCAGACAGCGGTCACATAATATCTGTTGTTTTTCCCATCTGAAGGAGTATATATCTGGTATAAAAAAAAACTAAAATCAGAAAGGAGGTTTATTATGAGAAAATGTAATTTGCATAAAAAAATGCGCGTGTCTATTAAAAATAGAACCAAACGAAGAGCTATTAAACTTAAGAAATTCCAACAAAAACTGAGTAAGACCTATGAAAAAAAGAATTAACACTGTTGTTAGCTAAATCCGAACCTTGGTTTTTCCGGTTCGGATTTTTCCTATTTTTTTTCCGAACAAATAATCTATTTATTCAATAATTTATTAAATATTGTGGTTTCCTCAGTTCATTTTTTGACCTGCAGCATGAGATTGTGGATAATATTTTTCATATCTCCACCTGTGCTTGCAGAGGACCCCCTTATCTGCACATATCCGCTCAAATATGTTTGTATATATTTATAATTATCCATATTTTTTTGGTATGATTTTGGACTTATGATATAGAGTGCATTAATAAAGAAATTTATCATCTTATCGACGATAGGATTGAGAATAATATCACCACCTATCTGATTCATAAAAAATTTTTCTTTCTTTTGTTGAAATTGGTCATTTAAATCGGATCGGACGCTATTTTGTATATCCTGTATACTTTTTCCTGTATATTTTCCTATTACCTGAAATACTCACGATAGTTCCGGCGGTGCATAATATTCTATATTCCCCTCCAATATCTCCATGAGTGTACCCGTTCAAGATTGTTGCAGGGTAACCGCTGATTGAGGACCGATATTGATAAATGCCCCATTTCCAAGATCTATAACTATCTTACCAGAATCTGTCGATGTTTGTGTTGCATAGCTTATCTGTGTTTTCTGTGAAAGATTTATATCTTGCTGTTGTAATGATTCTATTGGTATATCCTTGCTTCCCATAGCGTTTTTTATAGTCAGTATTCATTGATTACTTGTACCTTGTTTCATTATCTTTGATTTCTGTGAAAGGATGAAATCATTGATATTGGGTATGGTGTCATATAAAGGAAGGACCCCTGTCATTACGACCAAAATTATCCCCAGACTTATTATCCCCACTAGGATGAAACGTATCCGGTGCCTTATATATGTCGTTGCCAATGCGACCAAAATCAATCAGAAGAGTAGTATATACTGTGTCTTGTCTAATCCTATAGTATTCCTAAAAAACATATCTCCTACCAGGAAAAGATCGATTACTATAATTAGTATCATACAGAGTTTTGCTATCTTATTTCCTCATTGTAGTGCGAATATAGAGATTACTGATCAAAAGAATATTACCGTGATGATTGGGTTCGTTTGTATCCATTCCCATACTATAGCTCCATTTCCTATTGAGAAAAAATAGGCATATATGAGTCATACACCTATTATTCACACCATAACGCCGAGCAATATCTTTTTGATCATTACTTCCTATAAAAGGATAAATCATTTTTCTCTGTATATACAAAAAAAATCCCTTTGCAAAGTGTTTTCAAGGAACCTTTTTTATAAACTATTATCTTATAACCTCATATTTCTCAATACCTGATTTTTTCAAAAGCATCTCTATTTTCCCTTTATTTTCTGCTTGATATTTGATGATTACCCCTTTCTCTTGTGTTTTTTCTATTTTAGCTTCTTTGAGTGTATATGATTGGAGATAATTGATCCTCATAATCTCTGTAGCCGCTCATGATTTGAGTAATCCTGTTATAATCTGTCTGAGTTTTCTTGCATCGTTTTTATAAAAAAAAATAATCATTATTTGTTATATTTAGTAAAAAATAATCATCATCTATTTTTTAGAGGTTTTATTTATTTTCTCATGTATTTACTGGTGCGCTGCCATATCCTTTCTTGAGTATCTCGGTAATTGATTTGCTTATATATTGTAGGTTATCGATATACTTTGGAGGTACGCTATATGATGTTGTTATGGTGTTTTGGATTGTAGTGATGGATCATTGGAGTGTTTTCATCCTTTGTGTCGGATCCCCTGCTGTTTTTGTATAATCAGTAGAGAAACTCTGGTATACCGTCAATATCCTTTTTTCTAGTTTACTGAATGCTGTCTCAAAGATCTTTACGTCTCCTGCTACGAATCCCTCTTCGATTGTTTTAAATTCTTGAGTTATTCCTTCTATAGACAGACTGCTGTTTACCTGTTCATCATACTCTGGATCCAATATTTTCTTCTCATCAATATATTCATGCGCTATCTCTTTGGTTATATCATCTTTTATTTCTCTAGTCTGAGCTGTCTGTAATAAACTGAGTAATATTGTTTCTTCTCCACTTCAAAAATCCATATTTCCTGATACCAATGAAAATGTTTGCGAAATATTTTTTTCCTGGATTGCTTGTGTGAAGTTGGATATGTTTGCAAAAATTTTGATATCATTGTCTTGGATATTTATGACCTGTTCTTTTGTGATTGTCGTACTCTTATTTTCATCATTATTTTGTGTTACCAGGATATTTGCACCGTTATTTTGGAAAATCTGGTTTTTTCCATTCTTAATAAATCTGAAATTGAGTTGTTGTGTCTTGTCCTGTTGTTTGATTGTTATGTCATTTATAGCAAGTTCTATATTCTGTTTACTATTTTTGTCGCCTTCCATCTGGATGTAATTTCCATAGATCAGATTGAGTTTATAATTACCTGGAGTAGTATTTTGGATAATTAGTTTGGCTGGTCCTATGATTTTGGACTGCGTCCCACTGTCGATTTCGAAGACTAGTTGTGCGCCTTCTTTGAGCAGGATAGTATCTCCATTTCCTATATTATTTGTTGTTGTCAAAACTCAGTTATGCTCTATGAAAAAATTCCCCTTTCCTTCTATTACTTGTGCAATATAGTCCGCTTGTACGGTGTTGGTTGATGGTGAAGTCACCGCGAACCGGTTGTAGTCTTGGAAATTTCTCATATCCATGAAATAGACACCATATACCCCTAGGATAAGTACAACAAACACCATGGTATATATGAAATATTTTGCATGGATGAAAGATGACCTCTTGAGTGATGGTCTCTGTGTTTTCTTATATAAAATACCCTGATAGAGATCTAATTTATCTATATCAGTGAATCTTATGTTTTTCTGTGCGTTGAAGAATTCCTGGAGTTTCATGATGATGACAATATACTGAAAATAAGCATTCCTAACACCCATATATACGAATAAGTAGACAATTTGTGACAACAATGTACATTGTCTATCTTACTTTAGGTTGACATTTGTATTTTTTAATTTTTTTACTTGCTAAAATATGCATAAAAATTCGATACTTTCTATGATGATGGTTCTTTGTTCTCTAGTTTTCACTTGCTTTCTTTCCTGTATAATGTAGTATCTGGAAAGTAGAGATGTTTATCTTATAATCATCTTTTCAAATGATGGATACTATCTTCAAGACTTTGTCTGACAAGAATCGTAGAAGAATAATCCAGCTTTTGAAGCAAAAGGAAATGACGGTTTCCGAATTATTGACCCATTTCGAGATTACGCAGGCATCGCTTTCGCATCATCTCGATGTCCTCAAAAGATCCAATCTGGTCTTGGATGAAAGGAGATGACAATTCATCTTCTATTCTCTCAACCAACCGGTTTTCGAGGAAAGTGTGAATATGATACTGAACCTCCTTGTATAGATTAATGAATAATTAATAGTGAATAATGGTGGAATTGCTCGTATAGACTATTGTGGGATTATGATAGTTAATACTAAGATGTTACCAACATCGTTCATCCTCAATTATTCATCATTCATTATATTTTACCTATTAGTTAATCAGCATAATGATTATTACGATGTCTGGGAAAGCCGGGAGCGGTAAGGGTACCGTATCCAAAATACTATCAGAGAAATTATGATATACATATATATCCATAGGTAATATGAAAAGACATATCGCTACAGACATGGGTCTCACTATTTCCGAGTTTAACGCCTTATGAGAACTGCCCGAAAATAGAGAAAAATTTGATCTCAAATATGAAGAATATCAGAAAAACTTAGATGTGAATTCTAAGGTTATTTTGGATAGTAGACTTGGATTTTATTGTCAGCAAAAAGCATTTAAAGTATATTTAGATGTTAGTGATGAAGAAGCTGCTAGAAGGATTTTTGGTGATAAAGAGAGAGTTTGAGATGCATATAATTCACTTCAAGCTGTCCAATCAGCTACAGCAAAAAGAAATGAAGATGATATAAAGAGATATAAAGAACTCTATAATATAGATCTTTCTGATAAAAAAAATTTCGACTTAGTCGTAGATACTGATTGAAAAACTCCTCAAAATGTAACTGATGAAATTATTTTAGTATTTACTAACATTCAAAAAAAATAATGGAAAAAATGCGACCGTGTTTTTATAGAGTGAGTGCGAAAGCGCTTGTTTTGGATGACACAAGAACAAGGTTTCTTCTCATGAGAGAGGATAATGATATGCGAGATTTTCCTGGTGGATGACTTGATTTTTGAGAGGATCCGAAAGAAGCTATAATTAGAGAATTTAAAGAAGAAGCATGAATAGAGGTTACTTGGATAAGTGATACTTTATCATATTTCACTACATCAAAAAATGACGAACATGATGTTCGAATAGCTAATATTTTGTATGAAACTAAGCTTAAAAACCTAGAAATAACTCCTTCGAAAGAATGTCAGGAAGTGAAATTTGTGACAAAAGAAGAAGCAGTAAATATGAATCTTCGTTCCAATGTTGCTGCATTTTTAAAGCAATTCGTATCTTGATAATCAGATATAAATATTATATCGTTCAATCAGTCTAAGGGCTGATTTTTTTCTATCATAAAAATTTGACAAAAATATTCTGTTGCAGAATCAAGGTTACACTTTTATAAGTGAACATAGACGATATTTTTGGATGGGCGTTAGCCCATTCATTCCTAATCATCTATGTTTTCTTTTATTATTGTAATAATATTCCCGTAG